>NZ_JBEOWY010000002.1:0-400469 GCF_040296285.1 Kitasatospora sp. NPDC002227 | reverse complement strand
CGGGCCGCACCGGTGAGGCCGACTTCGGCCAGCACTTCGTCGACCCGCGCAGAGGGGATCGCGTTGCTGCGGGCCAGCGCCAGCAGGTGGGACCGCGCCCGGGCCGCCGCGCCGGGGCGCACTAGCGTAGGGCGCCATGGCCCCTCCGAATCCGCCCGGGCAGCAGCGGGCCGGCACGCTGCTGCGCCTGCCGAAACTGTGGATCGCGCCGAGCGTGCTCGCCGCGCTGGTCACCCTGGTGCTCTCGCTGCTCTACATGGGCGGCATCATCGACCCGAACGGCAACCTGCACCGGCTCCCGGTCGCCGTGGTCGACGCCGACACCGGCCCGCCGCTGCCCGGCCAGCCGGCCAGCCTGGGCGCCCAGGTGGCCCGCTCGGTCGTCTCGGCCCCGCCCGCCGGGGCGATCGAATGGCACCAGGTCTCCCAGGCCGAGGCCGAGGACCAGCTCGCCTCCGGCAAGGTCTACGGCGCACTGGTCGTCCCGGCCGACTTCACCGCCTCCGTGGTCGCGCTGACCACCGGTCAGGCCGTCAAGCAGCCGGCCATCACCGTGCTGACCAACCCGGGCGTGGGCAGCCTGGGCTCCTCGATGGCGGCCCAGATCAACCAGACCGCGGCCCGCCAGGCCTCACTGGCCATCGGCAAGCAGCTGACCGCCGCTCCGGCGGCCGCCGCGGCCGGGGCCACCGCCCGGCTGCTGCTGGCCGACCCGGTCCAGGTCACCACCCGGGTCGGGCACCCGATCGGGCGGCACAGCGGCCTCGGCCTGAGCGCCTTCTACCTGACCCTGCTGCTGGTGCTCAGCAGCTTCATCACCGGCAACCTGGTGCACAGCGGGGTGGACGGCGCCCTCGGCTACGCGGACAGCGAGATCGGCCCCTGGCACTCGCGGCGGCCCACCGTACCGATCGGCCGGACCCAGACCCTGGTGCTGAAGATGGCCATGACGGCCGGGATCCTGGTGCTCACCACCACCCTGGTGCTGGTCGCGTGCATCACGCTGCTCGGGATTGACGCCTCGCACATCCCGCTGCTCTGGCTCTTCTCGTACTGCGCCTGCCTGGCGGTCGGTCTGGGCGTGCAGGCCATCAACGCCGCGTTCGGCAGCATGGGGCAGCTGGTCTCGATGTTCGTCTTCATCGCGCTCGCCCTGCCCTCCTCGGGCGCGACCGTGCCGCTGCAGGCGGTGCCCTCCTTCTACCGCTTCCTGGGCGCCTTCGAGCCGATGCGCCAGCTCAGCGCCGGGGTACGGGCCATCCTGTACTTCGACGCCCGCGGTGACGCGGGGCTGACCAGGGGCTGGATCATGATCTCGATCGGTTTCGCCGCCGCCCTGGTGTTCGGCTTCCTGATGACCCGTTACTACGACCGCAAGGGGTTCCGGCGCCTCACCCCGCAGCCGCAGTCGGCATGAGACGCGTCGTGGTCCTCGGGCGCGGCGCCGCCGGCAAGTCCACCCTGGCCCGCCGGCTCGGCACGCTCACCGGACTGCCCGTCATAGAACTGGACCAGCACTTCTGGGGCCCCGGCCTCGAGGCGACACCCCCGGAGCAGTGGGCCGTCCGGCAGGGCGAACTGGCCCGGGGCGAGGCCTGGATCATGGACGGCGACCTCGGGCCGTACGATGTGCTCGAAGCCCGGCTCCGCGCGGCGGACACCGTCCTGCTGCTCGACTTCCCGTTCTGGCGCTGCGCCTGGCGGGCGCTGCGGCGCTCGCGGGAGCGCGCCGACTTCTGGTGGTGGGTCTGGTCCTACCGCCGCCGCAGCCGCCCGCAGCTGCTCACGGCGATCACCGCGCACGCGCCCGGGGCCCGGCTGCGGGTGCTGCGGACCCCGCGCGCCGTCCGGCAGTTGTTGGACGAAGTGATCAGCTGACGGGAGGTCGAGACCTGTGCCGCCGCTCTGGCACACTGGGCGGGCGGCGGAGGGTACGCCGCGCATGACAAAACCGGGGGCGGGCCATGTGGGGTCAGGGGACGGAGCTCGGCGGTCGCTACACCTTGGTGGAGCGGCTCGGCGGCGGCGGGATGGGCGACGTCTGGCGCGCCGACGACGGTGTGCTGGAGCGCCCGGTCGCGGTGAAGATCCTGCTGCCCTCGCTGCTGGACGACCCCGAGTTCGCCAAGCGCTTCCGCCAGGAGGCCAAGCTGCTGGCGACGCTGCGCCACCCGGGCATCGTCGCCGTGCACGACTACGGCGAGAGCGAGCTGGGCCCCGGCCTGCGGGTCGCCTACATCGTGATGGAGCTGATCGACGGGCGCCCGCTGGACACGCTGCTCGCCGAGCAGGGCCCGCTGCCCGCCGAGCGGGTGCTCACCATCGCCGCCGAGGCGCTCGACGCCCTGCACGTGGCGCACCGTCAGGACGTGGTGCACCGGGACATCAAGCCCTCCAACCTGATGGTCCGGGAGGACGGCCGGGTCACCGTCACGGACTTCGGCATCGCCAGCGCCACGGCGGGTACGAAGATCACCGCCTCGCACGCCGTCCTGGGCACCGCCCTGTACGTCGCCCCGGAGCAGGCCGAAGGGGCGGCCGTCACCCCGGCCGCCGACCTCTACTCGCTCGGCGTGGTCTGCTACGAACTGCTCACGGGCTCGCTGCCGTTCAACGGCACGAACGTCCTCGAGGTCGTCCTCAAGCACGTCCGGGAGGCGGCGCCGGAGCTGCCGGTGCGCTTCCCCCGGCCGGTCCGTGAGCTGGTCGCCCGCGCGCTGGCGAAGCGCCCGGAGGATCGCCACCCGGATGCGGCGGCGATGGCCGCGGCGGCCCGGGCGGCCCTGACCGGCGAGGAACCGGTCGGCGGTGCCCCGGCCAAGGGCGCGGCGTTCGGCGGCGCGGTGGCCGGTGGCGGCCTGGGCCGGGGGACGGCCTTCGGGGGCGCGGTCTTCGGCGGTCCGGCCGCGGGTGGTCCGGCCGCAGGTGGTCCGGCTGCCGGCGGGGCGGCCGGTGGCGGTGGCGGTGGCGAGGAGCCGACGGTGCCGCTGCGGGAGCCCGTGGTGGCTCCGGTCGCCGAGCCGAAGGCCGAGCCGGTGCCGGTGGCGGTGGCGGCCGAGCCGCGGCGGCGGGCGCCGCGGCTGCTGGTGCCGCTGATCATCCCGTGCGTGATCACCGCCGGGGCCGGGACGGTCTGGATGGTGGACCAGGGCCCGTTCCGCAGCGACGCCGCGAGCGGGGCGCACGCGACGGCCCCGGCTCCCGCGGCCGGGGGCCTCGGCTCGGCGACCGTCTCGCCGGGGTCCGCCACCCCGGGCTCGCCCAGCGGCGCCGCCTCCGGCACGCCGGGCAGCGGTACGCCGGTGCCGAGCTCGGCCCCGCCGGGCGCGGGGGCCGCGGTGGTGCCGGGGCTGACCGGCGGTCAGGTGCCGCCGCCCGGCAGCGGGCAGCAGCCGGGCAGCCCGCAGGGCGGCGGGGCCACCAGCGGGGGCAACAGCAGCACGTCCGGCGGCAACAACGGCGGCAACGGCGGCACCTCCGGCGGAGGCGGCAAGGGCGGTTCGACGGGCACGGCACCGCAGCCGCCGGCCTCCTCGGCCCCGAGCGTGCCAAGACCGCCCGCCCGCCCGGACGGCTGCGGCGGGGCGGGCGACGTGGTGAGCGTCGCCTCGGGCCTCAAGCTCGGCCTGGCCAAGGGCGACCTCAGCGGCGGCGTGGCCCTGGTGACGGGCGGCCACACCGAGTTCGGCTGGGTACGCGGAGCGCCGGGGGTGAACGGCTGGCAGAGCCTCTACGCCTGCAGCACCGGCAACCCGGAGGTGGGCGTCGGCGGGTACGGCCAGGGCGCGGTCGAGCTCGCGGGCGGCTACGGGGACGTCCTCACCTGGCTGTTCTCCAGCGTGAACAACTCGGCGCACACCTTCACCGTCCGGATGTACCCGACCGGGCAGTACTGCCTGACCGCCGGAGCCGGCTCGGGCAGCCCGGTGACCGTCACCATGTGCGATCCGGGCAACCGGGCCCAGCAGTGGACGCTGTCCTGACGGCGGCTCACTCACCCTTCGGCGGCACCAGCCGGGTGCCGGACCAGTTGGCCGCGATGCTGGCCGACTTGGTCGGCGAGAGACCGGCCGTCCGGGCCGCCTCGGAGACGTCGCTCGGCTCGATGTAGCCGTCCCGGCCGGACTTGGGGGTGAGCAGCCAGATGAAGCCGTGGTCGTCGAGCAGGCCGATCGCGTCCACCAGGGCGTCCGTCAGGTCGCCGTCGTCGTCGCGGAACCAGAGCAGGACCACGTCGGCGACGTCGTCGTACTCCTCGTCCACCAAGTCCTGGCCGGTCACCTCCTCGACGGACTCGCGGAGGTCGTAGTCCACGTCGTCGTCGTAGCCGATCTCCTGTACGACCTGCGCGGCCCGGAAGCCCATCCGGGCCGCCTGACTGCTCCGCTCTTCCTGCGATGTCGACACTGCGGCCTCCTGCTCTCTCCTGCTGCTCGGGTGCTACGAGCGTCACCCATCGGCGCCCGGAAGCGTGTTCCGACGCCGCCATGGAACCAGGATTCATCCGCTTGGGGCCGGGAATCGACAAATCGCCCCGGGTGGACGCGGCGGTGTGCTCCGTGCGAAGGGCCGGAGCCCGGCGCGAACGCCGGACCCCGGCCCGTGGGCCGCACCCGTCAGGGCTGCGCGGGGTACTGCGGGGGCCGGCCCGGGCGGCGGTGGCCGCGCGGGTGGCGGGTCAGCGTGTAGCCGCCGATGCCGGCCAGGGCGGCCAGCGCGGCGCCGCCGGCGGTCCAGAACCAGCGGGTGTTCCAGCCGGAGAACAGGTCCGAGTACCAGTGGTGCTCGGTCTGCGCGCCCGCGAGGGCCGGGGCGGCCGGGGCCGCGGAGGCGGTGGGCGGCACCAGCGGTGCCTTCAGCTCGCCGCCCTCGGGCTGGGCGTTGTCGGCGTCGCCCTTGCTGCCTATGTGCAGCTCCACCTGGGCCGCGAGGCCGAAGTCCTGCGCGTTGGCGTCCCCGGTGGTCAGCCGGACGTAGTACGTGCCGGGCAGCGGGTCGCCCGACCAGGGCTCGGCCCAGGAGCGGACCTGGCGCAGCGTGCAGTTCAGGTGCAGCGACGCGGTGGCGGGGTCCGCGGTGGCGTTCTGCGGGCCGGTGGTGCAGGACTGGCGCCGCCGGAGCCCGTCGAAGACCTCGACGGACCAGGTCTGCGGCCCGTGCCGGTCGGTGGCGGGCGGCAGGCTGACGTTGACCTTGACGGTGTCGGTCTGCCCCTCGGTGGCGGTGAACGCCCAGTAGAGGTAGTCGCCGGTGGAGGCCGCGACGGTGGCGTCCTGCCCGGCGGCGAGCTTCGTCGCGGTCAGGAAGGACGTCCCGGCGGTGGTGGCCGGGGCGGAGGCCGCGACCGGGCTGGCCGAGGCGGCCGACGCCGCCGAGGCCGTCAGCGGCACCAGCGCGGTGGCCGCGGCGAGGCCGAGCAGGGTGGAGGTGAGGTGTCGCATGGTCAGTTCTCCCGCCAGACAGCGATCCGCCAGCGCGCCAGCCAGCCGAAGACCAGGCCGGTCAGCAGGCCGGCGCCGGTGAGCACGAGCAGCAGCACCCAGCCGCGCCCGAGCCCGGCCGCCGGGCCGTCGGGGGCGGGCGAGGCGGCGGCCACGTCCACCGTCAGTTCGAGCGGCAGGCCGGGCTCGGCCTGGCTGCCGGCCTGCGGGGCCAGCGAGTTGCTGACGATCAGGCAGACGGTGCTGCCCGCCGCACCGGAGAGCGCCGCGGGGGAGGCGGTCGCCGAGGGGGTGACCGAGGCCGAAGCCGAGGCCGAGGGGGCCTTGCCCGGGGCGGACCAGCGCACGCCGGTGGAGAGCACGTCGGTGCGGCCGCTCGCCGCGTCCGTGCCGCGCACCAGCTCCTGGCCGTCGGCGTCGGTGGCCTGCAGCAGCACGCCGTAGTCCCGGGCCACCGGGCGGTCCAGCGAGACGCTGACGGCGGCCCGCAGCTCCTGGCCGGCCCGCACCGGCACGCGGTACACCCGGTGCTCGGAGAACTTCTCGCGGTCGCTGTAGACCCCGGGGGCCAGCAGCGGCGCGTCGGGGCACCTGTCGGTGCCGGTGGTCTTCACCGGCGTCACCTTGTAGGTGTCCCCGGCCCGGGTGACCAGCTGCTTCACCTTGTCGGTCATCTGCTGCTGGGTGCGCACGTCGGTGTAGGTGCCGCCGGTCGCGTTGGCGATGCACTCCAGCTGCGCGGTGGTCTTGTCGTCGTGCGCCAGGCCGAGGGTGTCCACCACCAGGTGGGTGCCCTGGGCGGCCAGCTCGCGGGCCACCTCGCACGGGTCCGGCGGGCCGCAGTCGTCCTCGCCGTCGGTGACCAGCACGATCCGTCGGGTGGTCTGCCCGCTGCCGAGGTCCTGGGCGGCGCCGCGCAGCGCGAGGCCGATCGGGGTCCAGCCGGTGGGCCGCAGGGTGGCGACGGCCGTCTTGGCCTCCACCTTGTCGGTCTTCCCGATCGGGAAGAGCTGCTGGGTGTCCTGGCAGCCGCGGGCCTTGTCGCTGACCGGGACGGTCGCGCCGAAGGTGCGGATGCCGAACTGGGTCTCGCTCGGCAGCGCGTCGATCACCTCGTCGATCGACTGCTGGGCGACCGAGATCCGGCTCTTGCCCTGGATGTCGGTGGCCCGCATCGAGCCGCTCACGTCCAGCACCAGGTCGACGCGCGGCGCCTCGGAGCTCTGCGGGGCGCCACTCTGCGTCGGCGGGGCGGTCGGTTCGTCGGCATGGGCCGGCAAGCCGCTCAGCGCGGCCCCGGCGGCTATCGCCAGGGCGGCCAGCAGCCTCACCGGCCGGGCCTGCCATCGTCGTTGGATGATCGTCACCGCCGCATCCTAGGGACCGTCAGTTGTCGAAGACCAATGCGGTCCCTCGGCGTTCACGCTGCTCACACACCTTCGTCCGTAGGCTGCGGGCCACGGAGAGGGCGGGGGAGTGCTGATGGAACTGCACGGGGCGGGGAAGCGGTACGGGCGGTGGGTGCTCCAGGGCGTCGACCTGACGGTCGGCCCGGGTGAGCTGGTCCGGATCGGCGGGGCGAACGGGAGCGGGAAGTCCACGCTGCTGAAGCTCGTCGGCGGTCTTGAGCGGCCGAGCGCGGGGCGGGTGGAGGTGCGGGGGCGGCGTGCGTACGTGCCCGAGCGCTTCCCGCCCGCGCTGCCGTTCGACGTGCGCTCCTACCTGCACCACCTCGGGCGGGTGCACGGCCTCTCCACGGCCGAGGCGGCCCGCCGGACCGACCACTGGCTGGAGCGGTTCGGCATCGCGGGCTACGCCGGGACACCACTCAGCCGGCTCTCCAAGGGCACCTGCCAGAAGGTGGCCGTCGTGCAGGCGCTGATCGCCGAGGCGGAGGTCCTGCTCCTGGACGAGGCCTGGACGGGGCTCGACCAGGAGGCCCGGGCGCTGCTCGACCAGGCCGCCGTGGAGCGGGCCGCGCAGGGCGGCCGGGTGCTCTTCGTCGACCACGACCCGACCCGGCTGGCCGGATCGGTCACCGCCGCCTACACCGTCGAGGCGGCCGGCCTGCAGCGGGCGGAGCTTGACGCCCCGTCCGCCGAGATCGTCCTGATCGAGGCCGTCGGGCGGGAGGGCCTCGTCCGGCTGGAGAGCGACACCGAGCACTCGGACGCTCTGCTGAGCCGCCTGCTTGCTGCAGGAGCCCACATACGTTCGGTTGCACAGACCAGGGGCGCGGGGAACTGCGCGAGCTCGGAAGGCACCGGCCTCTCGCCTGCCATCTCGCGCAGTTCCCCGCGCCCCCAGGTAGTGCAACCGACTGAGAGCGCACCGGTGCGGCGAGGTGCCGGGCGGGCCGCGCGGTTCCTCGCCCCCCTGGTGGCGTACCAGTTGGAGCTGCTGTTCCGGTCCCAGCGGTGGTTGCCGCCGTTCCTGGCATACGTGCTGTTGCTGGGGCTCGGCTGGACGGCGGGGGAGTCGCTGCTCACCGCCTACGGGTACACGACCGCCGTGCTGCTGCCGGTGACGGCCTGGTACGTGCGCTGCACGGCGACCGGCGAGGGGCCCGCCGCGCGGGCCTGTCTGGGGGCGGCCGTGGGGCCGGGGCGGCTGCACCTGGCGGCGCTGCTGACGGCCGGTCTGGTCGGTTCGGCGCTGGGGCTGGCCGGGTTCGCGGCGGTGTGGGCGTTCGGCGGCCCCACCAGCGTGCCGAGGCCGGACGTCCCGCCCGCCCCGCTCGGGCCGACGCTGTTCGCGGCCCTGCTGGCCACGGTGGTGAGCGTGCTGCTCGGGGTGGCCCTCGGGGCGCTGACCGTACGGCCGGTGCTGTCGCGTGCGCAGTACGGCATCCCGCTGAGCCTCGGCGGCTCGGTGCTGGCCCTGGCACTGCCCGGCTCGCCGGCGAACGACACCGTGCACGCCCTGATCACCGCCGCGTACACCGGCGAGGTGCACCTTCCGCTGCTCGCCCCGGTCGAGGCCGCGCTGGCCGTCACCGCAGCAGCGGCCTACGCAATCCGGACACACCGGAATCAATGGCAATAAATATGGCTAATCGCGACTAGGGTGCGAGGGAACCGCCAGACCGTACGCGTCGGAAGGATCCACCCGGTGAGCAACCTCTTCGCGATCGCCTACCCCGATCTCGCCACCGCCCAGCAGGTCCGGGCCGAGGCGGTGAGCCTCCAGAAGCAGAAGCTGATCGAGCTGGAGGACGCCGTCGTCGTCGAACGGCGGGAGGACGGCCGGATCAAGCTGCACCAGGCCGTCAGTACCACCGGGGCCGGGGCCGCTTCGGGGGCGCTCTGGGGCGGGGTGATCGGGCTGCTCTTCTTCATGCCCTTCCTGGGTGCGGCCGTCGGCGGGGCGACCGGCGCGGCCATCGGGGCCTCCACCGACATCGGGGTGGACGACAACTTCATGAGGCAGGTCGGCGAGCACCTGCAGCCCGGCTCCGCCGCCGTCTTCCTGCTGGTGCGCAAGGCGACCGCCGACAAGGTCGTGCCCGCCCTGGCCCGCTTCGGCGGCCAGATCATCCAGACCTCGCTCAGCACCGAGGCCGAGGCCGAACTCCGCGCCACCGTCGAGGCAGCCCGGACCGCGGGCGTCTGACCGACCCGCCTGACCGACCCGATCCAGGGGCCGCTCCGCGCAGGGGCGGCCCCGATGCTCCGACAGGAAGGCCGTGGCCTCACCCTCCGCCGCCGCGCGCAGCGCCGCGCCGCCCCGACCGCCCGTCAGGAGCCGCCGCACCACCGAGCTCGTGCTCACCCTCGGCGCGGTGGCGGTCGCCGTCTTCGGGTACGTCGAGGTCGGTGTGAACATCGACGGCCGCGTGCCCTCGGGCGCGGCCGGGTACGGCGCCGCCCTCGGGGTGCTGGCGCTGCTGGCCCACGGGGTGATCCGCTGGAAGGCGAAGTACGCCGACCCGCTGCTGCTGCCGATCGCGGTGCTGCTCAACGGCATCGGCCTGGTGGTCATCTACCGGCTCGACCGGGCCACCCCGAACAGCCAGGCCGCGCCGACCCAGCTGCTCTGGTCCACCCTGGGCGTCGCGCTCTTCCTCGCCGTGGTGGTCCTGCTGCGCGACCACAAGGTGCTCCAGCGCTACGCGTACGTGGGCGCGCTGGCCGCGCTGGTGCTGCTGGTGCTGCCGATCTTCTTCCCGCCGGTCTACGGCTCGCGGATCTGGATCAAGCTCGGCCCGCTCTCCTTCCAGCCCGGCGAGTTCGCCAAGATCCTGCTGGCGGTCTTCTTCGCCGCCTACCTGGCCGTCCACCGCGACGCGCTCGCGCTCACCGGCCGCAAGGTGTGGCGGTTCCAGCTGCCGCGCGGCCGGGTGCTCGGCCCGGTGCTGCTGATCTGGGCGGCCTTCGTCGGCGTGCTGGTGCTCGAGACCGACCTCGGCACCTCGCTGCTGTTCTTCGGGCTCTTCGTGGTGATGCTGTACGTGGCCACCGCCCGCAGCGGCTGGATCGCCATCGGCCTCGTCCTGGCGGCCGCCGGCGCGGTGACGGTCGGCTGGCTCTCCCCGCACGTGCACAGCAGGGTCACCGACTGGCTGGACCCGCTGGGTTCGATCGCGGCCGGCCAGGGCGCCAACCAGATCGCCCAGTCACTGTTCGCCTTCGCCTGGGGCGGGATGCTCGGCGCCGGGCTCGGTCTCGGGCACTCGATCCTGATCGGCTTCGCCGCCAAGTCCGACTTCATCCTGGCCACGATCGGGGAAGAGCTGGGCCTGGTCGGCCTGGTGGCGATCCTGTTGCTCTACGCCCTGCTGGTCTCGCGCGGCTTCCGCACCGGCATCGCCCTGCGTGACCCGTTCGGCCGGCTGCTGGCGATCGGGCTGGCGGCCATCGTCGGCCTGCAGGTGTTCGTGGTCGCGGGCGGGGTGCTCGACCTGATCCCGCTGACCGGTATGACGCTGCCGTTCATCGCCCAGGGCGGCTCCTCGGTGGTGACCAACTGGATCATCGTCGCGCTGCTGGTCCGGATGAGCGACGCCGCCCGCCGCCCGCTCCCGCCGCCCGAAGAGGTGTGATGTTCCGTCGAAGCGGCACTCCGAGGAGTACCAACGGCCCGCTCGGCCTGCCCGGCATCTCCACCACCGGGCGCCGCGCGGGCACCTTCTGCCTGCTGCTGATCCTCGCCCTGGCCGTCCAGGCGACCAGGGTGCAGGTCTTCCAGGCCGATTCGCTCGACCACAACACCGCCAACCAGCGCCTGACCGTCGAGCGGTACAGCCAGCCGCGCGGCAACATCCTGGTCGGCGCCGAGCCGGTCACCGGCTCGGCCGGGACGGGCGGGAGGTACGACTACAAGCGCACCTACACCGACGGCCCGCAGTACGCCGCCGTCACCGGCTACTCCTCGCAGATCTTCGGCAACACCCAGATCGAGGGGGTGGACGACGACCTGCTCTCCGGCACCGACAGCCGGCTGGCGAGCTGGGCGCTCTGGGACGAGATCGCCCGCAAGCAGAACCCCGGCGGGGACGTGTTCACCACCATCGACAAGGCCGCCCAGCAGGCCGCGATGAAGGGCCTCGGCGACCAGAAGGGCGCCGTCGCCGCGATCGAGCCGGCCACCGGCCGGATCCTCGCCCTGGCCAGCACGCCGAGCTACGACCCCGGCTCCTTCGCGGGCTCCGGCAAGGCCGACCAGGACGCCTGGAACAAGCTGCAGGCCGACACCGACCAGCCGATGCTCAACCGGGCGTTGCGCCAGATCTACCCGCCGGGCTCGACCTTCAAGGTGGTCACCGCCGCAGCCGCCCTGGCGAACGGCGTGGTGACCGGCATCGACGCGGGCACCGGCGCGCCCTACCCGTTCGTGATGCCCGGCACCACCACGGCGCTGGTCAACGACACCACTGCCTGCGACGAGCCGAACCAGACCCTGGACCAGGCGATGGTCAACTCCTGCAACAGCGTCATGGGCTACCTCGGGACGCAGGTCGGGCTGCAGAGGATGGTGGCGACGGCGGAGGGCTTCGGCTTCAACGACGCCAAGCTCGACACCCCCGTCCGGGCGGCCCGGAGCAACTTCGACACCAAGATGAACCAGTCCCAGGTCGCACTCTCCTCGATCGGCCAGTTCGACACCGCCGCCACCCCGCTGGTGATGGCGATGGTCGCCGCCGGGGTCGCCAACAACGGCCTGGTGATGCATCCACAGCTTGTGGACAAGCTGACCAGGAGCGACGGCACCACCGTGCAGGTGATGAAGCCCGCCGTCTACCGGCAGGCGATCAGCTCCGGCGTGGCCAGGCAGGTGCAGCAGCTGATGACGGACGTGGTGGAGAACGGCACCGGCCGCAGCGCCCGGATCAGCGGCGCCACCGTCGGCGGCAAGACCGGCACCGCCCAGCACGGTGTGGACAACACCGGCATCCCGTACGCCTGGTTCATCTCCTGGGCCAGGCCGAGCGGCTCCGACCAGGTGCCCCCGGTGGCCGTCGCCGTCGTGATCGCCGACAGCGGCGCCACCGACGTCACCGGCGGCGGGCTGGCCGCCCCGATCGCCAAGTCCGTGATGCAGGCGGTGCTGGACCGCTGACCCCGGTGCAACTCCGGAAGCGATGTACGCGTATGACTGTCTGACAATATTTCAGACAGTGGGCCGTACTTCCGGGGGGAACCAGGCGTGACGACGTTGACCGTGGCCGCATCCGTACGGGTCGAGCCGGAGATACCCACGCGCCCGGCCCGGCGGTGGCCGTACCTGCCGTGGGCCCTGGCGGCGCTCTTCCTCCTCGCCTACACCCTGCTCTCCTTCCGGCGGCACGACCAGGCGCTGACCACCGGGTACGACCTCGGGATCTTCGAGCAGGCCGTCCGGGGCTACGCCGAGGGCCACGCGCCGACCGTGGCGCTCAAGGCGGACGGCTTCAACCAGCTCGGGGACCACTTCTCGCCGGTGCTGGCCCTGCTCGCCCCGCTGTACTGGCTCTGGCCGGGGGCGAAGGCACTGCTGCTCGGGCAGGCCGCCCTGCTCGCCCTGGCCGTGCACCCGCTGACCGGCTACGCCCAGCGGCGGCTCGGCCCGGGCGCGGCCGTGGTGGTCGGCGTCGGGTACGGGGCCTCCTGGGGGATCGCCTCGGCCGTGGGCTTCGACTTCCACGAGATCTGCTTCGCGGTGCCGCTGGTCGCCTACGCGGTGGTCGCGCTGGGGGAGGGGCGGCTCGGGCACGCGGTGGCCTGGGGCGCGCCGCTGGTGCTGGTCAAGGAGGACCTCGGGGTCACCCTCGCCGCCCTCGGCTGCCTGGTCGCCTGGCGCGGCGCCCGGCGGCTCGGCCTGCTGACCGCCGCGTTCGGCCTGGCGGCGACGGCGCTGGAGATGCTCGTCCTGCTGCCCGCGATGAACCCCGGCGGCCGGTTCGCCTACTGGACGGAGATGGACAGCGGCGCCGCCACCCACGGCCACAGCCTCTGGACCCTCCCGCTCGACCTGATCACCCCGGCCGACAAGGCCCGCACCCTGATCCTGCTGCTGGCCGTGACGGCCTTCCTCGCCGTCCGCTCACCGCTGCTGGCGCTGGCGGTCCCCACCGTGGGCTGGCGGCTCGCCTCCGCCAACCCCAACTACTGGACCACCTACTACCACTACAGCGCCGTGCTGATGCCGATCGTGTTCGCGGCCTTCGTGGACGCGCTCGTCCGGCACCCCGGCCTCCGGCGCCGGGCGCTCGCCGTGAGCCTCGCCGTGACGGTCCTCCTGGTGCCCGGCTACCCGCTCGGCCAGCTCGGCACCGGCCTGCTCTGGGCCCACTCCGACCGGGCCGCCGCCGTGCACCGGCTGCTGACCCGGATCCCCGACGGCGCCCGGGTCGCCGCCTCCAACCGGCTGGTGCCCCAGCTCACCGACCGCTGCACGGTGATCCTCTTCGACCGCCCAGAGCGCTGGAACACCGCCGAGTGGCTCGCGGTGGACGAGGGCAGCCCGATGGGCTGGCCGCTCACCCCCGAGCAGGAGCTGCACGAGCTGGCGCTGGCGAAGGACGACGGCTACCGGGTGGTGGTCTCCGACGGCGGGGTCACCCTGCTGCACCGGTGAGCCCGCCGTTCCGCTTCCTGTGACCGCACTGTGACGGCCGGGGTGACGGGCGTCACGGAGGCCCTCCCGGGCCTGGGCTAGCGTGTGTGGCTTGGCCCCGGCCCACCAGGGTGGGGGCGGCTCACCGGGGGGACCAGCGCCATGCCCACGTCCAGCAGAACGACTGCCGAGACGGTGGCGGCCCCTGCCGTCGTGGTGTCACCGCCCGCCGCACCGGCCGGGCGCTCGAGACGCCGGACGCTGATGCTGATGCTGGTCTGCGCCGGGATCACCTTCGCCCTCGGCCTCCAGCAGTGGACGGCCGTGCAGATCGGCGGCTTCGACCTCTCGATATTCGACCAGGGCGTCCGCGGCTACGCGCACTTCGGCCTGCCGGTCTCGGAGGTCAAGAGCTACCACCACGAGTTCCCGCCCGGCTTCTCACTGCTCGGCGACCACTTCTCGCCCGTGCTGGCACTGCTCGCCCCGCTCTACTGGCTCTGGAACGACCCGCGCACCCTGATGCTCGGCCAGGCGCTGCTCTTCGCGGTCGGCGTGCCGCTGGTCCGCCGGATCGCCCACCGCAGCTTCGCCCACGCCGGCCCGCACCGGGCCCGCCGGGCCGCCGACCTGGCCGGCCTGGTCTACGCCCTCGGCTGGCCGCTGCTCACCGCCGCCAAGGGCGGTTTCCACGAAGTCGCCTTCGCCGTGCCGCTCACCCTGCTGATGTTCGAGCGCGGCGCGGCCCGCCGCTACGGCACCATGGCGCTCGCCGCCCTGCTGCTGTGCGGCACCAAGGAGGACCTCGGCCTGCTGGTCGGCGCGTACGGCCTGGTCCTGGTGCTGCGCAGCCGCCGCAGCCACGACGCGCGGGGGCTCGGCTGGGGGCTCGGGCTGCTGGTGGCCGGGCCGGTGGCCGCCGCGGCCGCGATCGTCTGGCTGATACCCGCGATGGGCGGCGTGCCCGGCTACTACTGGAACTACGGCTCGCTCGGCCCGGACGCCGGCTCCGCCCTGCACAACGTGCTCGCCGACCCCTCGCTGCTGCTGCAGGACGTGTTCAGCACCCCGGTCAAGTCGCTGCTGGTGCTCTGGCTGTTCGGCACCCTCCTGCTGCTCCCGCTGCGTTCGGCCACCACCCTGTGCGCCCTGCCGCTGCTGACCGAGCGGGTGCTCTCCGACAACCCCAACCACTGGCCGATCACCCATCACTACGACGCCTTCCTCTGGCCGGTGCTGCTCACCGCTGCCCTGGAGGCGCTCGGCCGCCTGCACGCCCGTAAGCCCCTGACCGCCCGCCGGCTCGGGCTCACCGCGGCCGCGCTCTCGCTGGTGGCGGCGGTGCCGCTGGGCATCGGCGGCCTGCTGCTGCCCACCAGCTGGACGCCCAAGACCAGCGCCGCCGCGATGGTCCGGGCCGCCGCGCTGATCCCGGACGGCGCCTCCGTCGAGGCCGACAACCAGGTGGTGCCCCGGCTCACCGCCCGCACCGACGCCGTCCTGGTGGACGGCACCCCGCGCGGCCGCGCGTACGTGCTGATCCGGCCGAAGGTGCGGACCTTCCCGTTCCAGTCCGCCCAGCAGCAGGCGGACCGGGTGCAGCTGCTGCTCGCCCACGGCTACCGGCAGATCTGGGCCGAGGACGGCGTGGTCCTGCTGCACCGGGAGTCCACCGAGCCGATCCCCGGCGAGCACGTGCCCGGCCCGGGCAGCACCCCGGTGCAGGACATCGTCCCCAAGGACGTGGGCCGCAACCTCTTCCGGGGGTAGCCGGTCGCCGCGATCCGGGATCGCGCCGGCCCTCGCCGCGGTCGTCCGGGTGTTGGTCACCCGGACGCGCGCCCGCCTCCACCGGCCGTCCACCCGGCGCGCCTACCCTTCACCCATGGTGAGCGTCCGGATCCCCGACGTGACCGACCGTGGTGTCCAGGCGCTCGGCTGGGCCGCGGCGGCGGGCTGGGCCGCGGTCTTCCCGCTCGCCGGGGCCGGGCCCAACCAGTCCCTGTGGGGCGCGCTGGCCGCCCCTTCGTACGCGCTGGCCGCCCTGCTGCGCGCCGCGCTGCCCCGGCGCCCGGCCGGGCCGGCCGCGGCGGTGGCCGGGCTGCTCGGGGCGGTGCTCGCGCCGCTGGTGCTGCTCTCGGTGCACGAGCGGCGGCAGTCCGAGGTGATGGTGGTCGAGCGCTCGGCCGACCTGCTGGTGCACACCGGCCTCCCGTACCTGACCGCCCCCGTGCTGCCCAGCGACTACAACCCGTACCTGCCGCTGATGACCCTCTTCGGCCTGCCCCGGGCCTGGCTGGGCAACGTCGGCCCGGCCCGGCTGCTGGCGGGGGACGCCCGGATCTGGTTCGCGCTGGTCTTCCTGCTCGGCCTGCTCGCCTGCGGGCGGCTGCTCGGCCGGCGCCGCACCGGGCTGCCGCTGGCCGCGCTCACCGCCTCGCCGCTGATCGCGCTGCCGCTGGCCGTCGGCGGGGTGGACCTGCCGCTGATCGGGCTCTGCTGCCTGGCCCTGGCGCTGGCCGGCCGGTCGCGGCCGGTGGCGGCCGGGCTGGTGCTCGGTCTGGCCTGCGGCCTCAAGTGGACGGCCTGGCCCGCGCTGCCCGTGCTCGCCCTGCTGCTGCACCACCGCCGGGGGCCGACGGCGGCGGGCCGCTTCGCCCTCGCGGCGCTGCTCACCACGGCCGCCGCCGTGCTCCCGCTCGCCCTCGGCCGCCCGGACGTGCTGCGTGACCAGGTGCTGCGCTTCCCGCTCGGGCTCGGCAGCGTGCCCACCCCGGCCGGGAGCCCGCTGCCCGGCAAGCTGCTCGCCGGCCTCGGCCCGGCCGGCCACGCCCTCTCGCTCACCCTGCTCGCGCTGGCCGCCCTCGGCCTCGCCCGGTACGCCCTCGCCCACCCGCCCGCCACCGCGACCGCCGCCGCCGACCTGCTGGCCGCCGGCTTCACCCTGGCCGTGCTGCTCGCCCCGGCCGCCCGCTTCGGCTACCTCGCCCTGCCCGCCGTGCTGCTCCTGTGGCCCCGTCTGACGGCTGGTCAACCCGGGCCGCCCCCGATAAGGGCCGACCGCCTGGAACGGCATAAAGTGCGGGCATGAGCGAGCAGCGGGGGACCAACCGTCGGCGATTCCTCGGCCTGGCGGTCGGTGCCGCCGCCGGGCTGACTGCCTGTGGCTCCGGCGAAGGCGAAGGCCAGGGCCGGGGCCCCGCCGCGAGCCTCAGCACCAGAGCACCCGGCGGCGGCACCGGCACGCCCGCCGCGAGCCGCTCGGCCGAGGCCGAGAACGGCCGCCCCGGCAACGCCGACTGGCGGATCACCAAGGCCGGCCCCGACCAGGCGATCGAGGGCTTCGCCGACCGGGTCAGCGTGCTGCCGGGGGAGTCCTTCGGCCTGAACGTGTCCACCACCGCCCCCGGCTTCACCGTCTCGGCGTACCGGATGGGCTGGTACGGCGGCGCCCGGGCCCGGCTGGTCTGGAAGTCCGACCGCCTGCCGGGCACCAAGCAGCCCGCCTTCTCCGTCGACCAGAAGACCCGCACCGTCCGGACGAAGTGGTCCAAGAGCACCACGGTCGACACCACCGACTGGCCCGAGGGCTGCTACCTGCTGCGCCTGGACGCGGACGGCGGCGCCGGCCAGCGGTACGTTCCGGTCACCGTGCGCTCGCGCTCCGCCGAGGGCCGCACCGTGGTCGTCAACGCCGTCGCCACCTGGCAGGCCTACAACGAGTGGGGCGGCTACAACCTCTACAACGGCCCGACCGGCGGCCTGCCGACCCGCTCGCTGCAGGTCACCTTCGACCGCCCGTACAAGTACGACGACGGCGCCGGGCTCTTCCTGGTGTACGAGGCCCCGCTGATCGCGCTGGCCGAGCAGCTGGGCATCCCGCTCGCCTACACCACCAACGTGGACGTGGCGGCCGACCAGGCGGCGCTGCAGGGCGCCACGGCGGTGCTCTCGCTCGGGCACGACGAGTACTGGTCGAACGAGCAGCGCCAGCACATCGCCGCCGCCCGGGACGCGGGCAGCAACCTGGCGATCCTGGGGGCGAACTGCTGCTTCCGCCGGGTCCGCTTCGAGCCCACCGAGCTGGGGCCGGACCGGATGGTGGTCTGCTACAAGGGCGCCTGGAAGGACGACCCGGGGTACAAGGCAGGCAAGCCGGCCACCACCGACTTCCGCTCCGCGCCGGGGGCCGATCCGGAGAGCTCGCTGCTCGGCGTGATCTACGACGGTTACCCGGTGGACGCGCCGTACGTGGTGACCAACCCCGGCCACTGGCTCCTCGAGGGCACCGGCGCCAAGCAGGGCGACAGCTTCCCCCACCTGGTCGGGGTCGAGTACGACCGGGTCAACACCGGCTTCCCGACGCCCCGGCCGATCGAGATCCTCGCGCACTCCCCGGTGGTCTGCGACGGCCGCAAGAGCTTCGCCGACACCGCCTTCTACTCCACCCCCGGCGGCGCCGGCGTCTTCGCCAGCGGCACCATGCGCTGGGTCGAGGCCCTGGACGCCGGCACCCCCGAGGGCGGCGGCGACCACGGCATGGACGCCAAGGCCGGCGCCTTCACCCGCAAGGTCACCGAGAACCTGCTCCGCACCTTCGCCGCCGGCCCGGCGGGCGAGGCCCACCCGGCCGCCGACAACGTGGCGGCGGTCTACGGCACCCCGGCCGGACCGCCGCCCAAGGCCAACGCCAAGCGATAGGGCCGGCCCGGTCCAGGGCCTGTCCGGCCCTGGACCGCTCCGGCCTCAGTGCTTGTTGCCGACCTTCAGCACCGACGCGGCCACCGGCCCGGCGGCGTCGGCGCCGTAGCCGCCGGCCTCGACCAGGACGGCGACGGCGAGGTCGCCCGAGTAGGCGGTCAGCCAGCTGTTGGGCTTGGCCTGGTTGCCGACCTCGGCGGTGCCGGTCTTGGCGCCGGAGCCGCTGGGCAGGCCGACCCCGGCGGCGGTGCCGCTGGTCACGACCGAGCGCATCATCTGCCGCAGGGCGTCCAGGGTGTCCGAGGAGAGCTGCTTGGCGGCGGGCTGCTGCTCCATGCCGGGGACGAGCACCGGCTGGTGGAAGGTGCCGTTCTGCACCGTCGCCGCGACCGAGGCCATCGCCAGCGGGCTCATCTGCAGGCTGCCCTGGCCCATCAGCTGGACGGCCCACTGGTTGTCACTGGTGGGCGCGGGCACCTTCGGCGGGGCGATCGGCAGGCCGGTCTTCCAGGTCGTGCCGAGCCCGAACGCGTCCTTGGCGAGGGTCTCCATGTCGCCGCGCTTGAGCTTGCTGGTGCCGGCCTGGAGGAAGGCGGTGTTGCAGGACATCTGGAAGTCCTTGAGGAAGGACGCGCCCGGGTCCTGCTCGTCCTTGTCGTTCTTCACCGTCTGCCCGACCTGGGTGAAGGTCGGCGGGCAGGGCATCGCGTCCCCGGACTTGACCCCGGCCTCGAGCAGCGCGGCGGCCGTGATGATCTTCATCGTCGAGCCCGGCGCCACCGCGCCGAGGAAGGCCCGGTTCATGCCGGTGGCCGGGTTGTTGGCGATGGCCAGCACGTTGCCGGTGCTCGGCTCGATCGCCACCAGGCCGACGTTGTGGCCGGTCTGCGACTTCACCGCCGCCTCGGCCGCCCGCTGCAGGTCCGCGTCCAGGGTCAGCTTGAGCGAGGGCTGCGGCTTGGGGTCGGTGATGGTGAAGAGCTGCTCGGCCTTGCCGGTCGAGTCGTTGGTGATCGCCACGCCCGTCCCGGCGCCCCCGGCGTCGGCCGGCGGCTGGTACTTGAAGCTCGCGAGCAGCGGGGAGAGCGAGTCGAAGGTCTTGATCGGCCGGCCCTTGCGGTCCTGCAGGGTGCCGGGCTGGGCGGCGACCGGCTGCACCGAGATGGACTCACCGGCGTCCAGGTGCGGGTGGATGACGTGCTGGCTCCAGTGCACGGCGGCCGTGTTGTCGCTCATCTTCACCAGCCCCAGCACGCCCTCGTAACTCCAGGCGTTGGCCGTCCCGGCGAATTCGGCCTTGGCCTGGTAGCCGAGCACCACCTGACCGGAGGTGTCCTCCGCCGGGGCGGAGGGGGAGGCCGAGGACGGGGTGGTGGGCGCGGTCGAGCTGGTGGGTACGGCGAAGGCCGGCGCGTGGGCCTCGGCGGTCAGGGTCAGGGCGCTCGGGTTGACCTTGGTCTTGAACGCGGTGAGCGCGGCCAGCGCGGTGTCCGGCTTGTCGGTCAGCTTGGCGGCCGCTTCGAGGTCGCCCTTGGACCAGGCGTCCAGGAAGGCCTTGGCCGTCTTCGCGGCCTGGTCCGCGGCGGGCGGACCGGCCACCACCGTGCGGACCTTCGGCTTGTCGGCGTTGCCGGTCACCGCGCTGACGATGTTGTAAGCCCCGTAGCCGCCGACACCCAGCATTGCGGTGCAGACCGTGGCCAGGCCTATCTTGACGCCCTTGTTCATTGCTCCGTGCTCCCCCTGATCGGTCGTACGCGTCCGGAATGGATCCGTCCGGACACCTTAGGCCGTCAGATCCAGCTGGTGAACCACATGCGGGCCCGCCAGGCATCCATCGGGATGGTCTCCCCTGTGTAGAGGGGGTAGAAGTACAGAAAGTTCCACATGATCACAAGAATGATCAGGCCGGCCCCCACGGCTCCGGCCACCCGCCGCTCCCGCCGCGCCCCGGCGGGGCCGACCATGGCGCCCAGCATCATGGTCACGGCCAGCACCAGGAACGGTACGAAGGCCACCGCGTAGAAGACGAAGATCGTCCGCTGCTGGTACTGGAACCACGGCAGGTACCCGGCGGCCAGCCCGCACAGGACCGCCCCGGCCCGCCAGTCCCGGCGCGCGGCCCAGCGGTAGAGGCAGTAGACCAGCGCGACGATCCCGGTCCACCAGAGCAGCGGGGTGCCGATGGCCAGCACCTCGCGGGCGCACTCGCTCACCTGGCAGCCGCTGGTGCCCTGCTTGGGGGACTCGTAGAAGTACGAGACCGGGCGGGCCTGCACCAGCCAGCTCCACGGGTTGGACTGGTAGGTGTGCGGGCTGGTCAGGTGGGTGTGGAACTCGTACATCGTGGCGTGGTAGTGCCAGAGGCTGCGCAGCGCGTCCGGCACCCAGGTCAGGTCCACCTGCGGCAGCGGGACGCCGAAGAGGTGGTCCGGCGAGAGCCCGGCCCGGTGCAGCGCCCAGTCCCGGCCGTAGCCGCCCTGGCCCGGGGCGGTGCTGGAGAGGAACCAGCCGGTCCAGCTGGCGATGTACACGGCGGCGGCGACCAGCAGCATCAGCGGGCCGGCGAAGACGGCGTCGAAGAGGCCGTACGCCCACCAGCGGCGCGCCCCGGCCATCTTGCGGGCGCCCGCGTCCCAGCAGACGGTCAGCAGGAAGAAGGCCAGCAGGGCGTACATGCCGCTCCACTTGGTGGCGCTCATCAGCCCGAGTGCCACGGCGGCGGCCCACCGGTACGGGCGCCAGCCGAGGAACAGCCACCAGCGGGAGTGCTGCCAGTCGCCGCCCGGCCCGCGCTCCAGCCGCTCGGCGATCAGCCGCCTGGTCCGGTCCCGGTCGAGCAGCAGCAGGCCGAAGGCGGCCAGGAACCAGAACATCACCACCAGGTCGAGCAGGGCGACCCGGCTCATCACGAAGTGCAGCCCGTCCACCGAGAGCAGCAGCCCGGCCACGCAGCCCAGCAGGGTGGAGCGGAACAGCCGCCGCCCGATCCGGGCGATCATCAGGATCGACACCGTGCCGAGCAGGGCCATCACGACCCGCCAGCCGAAGGGGTGCATCCCGAACAGCTGCTCGCCCGCGCCGATCAGCCACTTCCCGACCGGCGGATGGACGATGTACGACGGGTCGGTCTGCAGGGGCACGTGCCCGCCGGACATGATCTTGGTGTTGGCGTCCTCGGCCCAGTTGCTCTCGTAGCCGTTGTGCCAGAGCGCGTACGCGTCCTTGGCGTAGTACGTCTCGTCGAAGATGATCGCGTTCGGCTGCCCGAGGCTGGTGAAGCGCAGCGCCCCGCCGAAGAGCGCCACCGCGATCGGCCCGGCCCAGCCGGACCAGCGGGTCGCCCAGCGCCAGAGCCAGGGCAGCACCAGGCCGGACATCCGCACCCCGAGCGGCACCGGGAGCTCCCGGCCGCGGGGCATCGGGGGCACCAGCCGTTCGGCCACCGTGACGGGCCCGCCCCGCTCCGGCTCGCGCGGTCCGGGCACGGCAACGGCCCCCTCCTGCTCGGAGTGGTCTACGCCAGTGCGCGGGGGGTCAGCCAGGTCGCCGGTCACCGCCACATCGTAGGGGCGCCCCCCGAACGGTCAACAGGGGTGTCCGAACCAAGGCACTCCGTCCGGGGCTGGGAGGATGGACCTCGTGACAGGTGTACTCGTACTCGCAGGGACCCCCATCGGCGACGTCTCCGACGCCCCGCCCCGGCTGCTCACCGAGCTGGCCTCGGCGGATGTGATCGCGGCGGAGGACACGCGGCGGCTGCGCCGCCTCACCCAGGCGCTCGGCGTCACCCCCGGTGGGCGGGTGGTGTCCTACTTCGAGGGCAACGAGGTGGGCCGCACGCCCGAGCTGGTCGAGGCGCTGCTCGGCGGGGCCCGGGTGCTGCTGGTCACCGACGCCGGCATGCCCTCGGTCTCCGACCCCGGCTACCGGCTGGTGGACGCGGCCGTGGCCGCCGGGGTGAAGGTCACCGCGGTGCCCGGCCCCTCGGCCGTGCTCACCGCACTGGCGCTCTCCGGCCTGCCGGTCGACCGCTTCACCTTCGAGGGCTTCCTGCCCCGCAAGACCGGCGACCGTGCCCGCCAGCTGGCCCAGATCGCCGCCGAGCCCCGCACCATGGTCTTCTTCGAGGCCCCGCACCGGATCGCCGAGGCGCTGGCCGCGATGGCCGAGGCCTTCGGCGGCGAGCGCCCGGCCGCCGTCTGCCGCGAGCTCACCAAGACGTACGAGGAGGTCAAGCGCGGCCCGCTGGCCGAGCTGGCCGCCTGGGCCGCCGAGGGTGTCAAGGGCGAGATCACCGTGGTGGTGGCCGGTGCCCCGCCGGCTGCCCCGGCCGAGCTGACCCCCGCCCAGATGGCCGAACGGGTCGCCGCCCGGGAGGAGGCGGGGGAGCGCCGCAAGGAGGCGATCGCCGCCGTCGCCGTCGAGCTGGGCCTGCGCAAGAGCGTGGTGTTCGACGCCGTGGTGGCCGCCAAGCAGCGGTAGGAACGCGCATTCGAAACTGGCGCTGACCTGCGGTGTGCTCGGCGGTCCGGCTGGTCGTACGGTGGGAGGGAGCACCGGGTAAACGCGGGCTGGGAGAAGCTTTGGCCCGGCTTTCGTACAGGCCTATCCAATTCGGCCCCAAGTCTTGGCAAGCCGGGTGGCGGAGTGCCTCACCCGGGCATTCCCTGGATGGGAAAGACCCGAGCCGGACGAACGTCCGGAGGGCGTGGGAGACGGCTATGAGCGAGACCATCGGTAGCCCCCTGACTGCGAGTGCGAACGAGCGTGAGCCCGGTGCCGTCGGGCTCACCACCAGGCCGCCGACCCCGGTCGAGACCGTCCGCGAGGCGTACTCCTTCGCCTGCCTGAGCTGCGGCTACGGCTGGGAGCAGGCGTACGACATCGAGCACCACCGGGCCCGTGACGGGCACGTGCTGATCGAGTACCACGCCAACGGCGTCCGGGTGCCGTCCCCGCTGCTCAAGCCGGCCTGCCCGGGCTGCGGCGGGCACACCGTCCGGATCATGCGGGCGGGCCGGGTGGCCACGGTCGAGAGCACGCTGCACACCGCTCCGGGCTACCCCTCGCACGCCGTGCCGGCCGACCCGCCGGGCCCCCAGCGCGCGCCGCGCCGCCACTGGTGGTCCTTCTTCCGCCGCTGACCTCGGGGCCCGTCCGCCGGTCGGTCTAAGCTTGCGAACCATGGCCAGCAAGGACACCGACCGCACCACGCCGCCGCCGCTGCCCGCGCCCCTCGCGGTGCCGGTCGCGGACTCGCACACCCACCTCGACATGCAGTCCGGCACGCCCGCCGAGGGCCTGGCCAAGGCCGCCTCGGTGGGCGTCACCACGGTGGTCCAGGTCGGCTGCGACGTGCCCGGCTCGCGCTGGGCGGCCGAGCTGGCGGCCGAGTACGAATCGGTGCACGCCGCCGTGGCGCTGCACCCCAACGAGGCGCCGCGGATCTTCCTCGGCGACCCGGACGGCTGGTCCGGGCAGCGCCGGGAGCCGGGCGGGCAGGCCGCGCTGGACGCCGCACTGGCCGAGATCGACGCGCTGGCGGCCCTGCCGCAGGTCCGCGCCGTCGGCGAGACCGGGCTCGACTACTTCCGCACCGGGCCCGAGGGCGTGGAGATCCAGCAGGAGTCCTTCCGCCGCCACATCGAGATCGCCAAGCGGCACGGCAAAGCACTCGTGATCCACGACCGGGACGCCCATGAGGACGTCATCTCCGTCCTGCTCGCCGAGGGTGCCCCCGAGCGCGTGGTCTTCCACTGCTACTCCGGCGACGCCGCCATGGCCCGCACCTGCGCCGAGCACGGCTGGTACCTCTCCTTCGCCGGCCCGGTCACCTTCAAGGCCAACCAGCCCCTGCGCGACGCCCTCCTCGCCACCCCCCTCGACCGCGTCCTGGTCGAGACCGACGCCCCCTTCCTCACCCCCCACCCCTACCGCGGCCGCCCCAACGCCCCCTACCTCATCCCGGTCACCGTCCGCTCGATGGCCGACACCCTCGGCCTCCACGAGGACGACCTGGCCAAGGCCGTCGCCGCCAACACGGCCCGCGCCTTCGACTACTGACCGGGACGACGGGCGGCCCGCCGCCCGTATCCTTGGCGGGTGAGCAGCACCTCTGAGAGCCCCAGCACCTCCGACCACCTCCTCGGCGCCTCGGACATCCGGGAGCTGGCGGCCAAGCTCGGCGTGAAGCCGACCAAGCAGCGTGGGCAGAACTTCGTCATCGACGGCAACACCGTGCGGCGGATCGTCCGGGCGGGCGGGGTGACGGCCGAGGACGCGGTGGTCGAGGTCGGGCCGGGGCTCGGGTCGCTGACGCTGGCGCTGCTGGAGGTCGCCGAGCACGTGACGGCGGTGGAGATCGACCCGCTGCTGGCCGAGCACCTGCCCGCGACGATCGCGGCCCGGATGCCGGAGCAGGCCAAGAACTTCGACCTGGTCTTCAGTGACGCGATGGAGGTCACCGAGCTGCCGGGCCCGGCGCCGACCGCGCTGGTGGCCAACCTGCCGTACAACGTCGCCGTCCCGGTGCTGCTGCACATGCTCGCGACCTTCCCCAGCATCGAGCGCACGCTGGTGATGGTGCAGAGCGAGGTCGCCGACCGGCTCGCCGCCAAGCCGGGCAACAAGGTCTACGGCGTGCCCTCGGTGAAGGCCAACTGGTACGCGGACGTGAAGCGGGCCGGGGCCATCGGCCGCAACGTCTTCTGGCCCGCGCCGAACGTGGACTCCGGCCTGGTCTCGCTGGTGCGCCGCGAGCCGCCGCGGACCACCGCCACCCGTACCGAGGTCTTCGCCGTGGTGGACGCCGCCTTCGCCCAGCGCCGCAAGACGCTGCGCGCCGCCCTCGCGGGCTGGGCCGGCTCCCCGGCCGGGGCCGAGGAGGCGCTGGCCGCCGCCGGGATCGACCACAAGCTGCGCGGCGAGATGCTCACCGTCGAGCAGTTCGCCGCGATCGCCGAGCACAAGCCGAAGAGCCAGGCGCTGTGAGCGTCACCGTGCGGGTGCCCGCCAAGGTCAACGTCCAGCTGGGCGTCGGCGGGCTGCGGGCCGACGGTTTCCACGACCTGACCAACGTCTTCCTCGCCGTCGCGCTGGGCGACCAGGTGACGGCGAGCGCCGGCACCGAGGGCGTGACCCTCAGCTGCGAGGGGCTCGGCGCCGGTCTCGTCCCGCTGGACGGCAGCAACCTCGCCGCCAAGGCCGCCCGGCTGCTGGCCGCCCACCACGGCCTGCCCGAGCCCACCGTGCACCTGCACATCGCCAAGTCGATCCCGGTCGCGGGCGGCATGGCGGGCGGCAGCGCGGACGGCGCGGCGGCGCTGCTCGCCTGCGACGCGCTGTGGGGCCTGGGCACGCCGCGGTCGGTGCTGCTCGAGCTGGCCGCGGAGCTGGGCTCGGACGTGCCGTTCGCGCTGTTCGGCGGGGTCGCGCTCGGCCGCGGCCGCGGCGAGCTGCTCGAGGCGCTGCCGGTGGGCGGTACGTTCCACTGGGTGTTCGCGGTGGCCGACGGCGGGCTCTCCACGCCGGCGGTGTTCCGCGAGTGCGACCGGCTCCGCGAGGCCGCCGGGCTCGGCTCCTCGGACGCGGACGTCCCCACCCCCGCACTCTCCGCCGACCTGGTCGCGGCGCTCGCGGCCGGTGACGCCAAGGCCCTGGCCGCCGCGCTGACCAACGACCTCCAGCCCGCCGCGGTCTCCCTGCGACCGACGCTGGCCGAAACCCTGGACACCGGCCTCGCCGCCGGCGCCCTGGCCGCCCTGGTCTCCGGCTCCGGCCCCACCTGCGCCTTCCTCGCCCCCGACGCGGAAACGGCTGCCGCCTTGGCCGAGGCGCTGCGGGTCTCGGGCACCTGCCGCGACGCCCACGCGACCCACGGCCCGGTGCCGGGAGCAACGGTCATCTAGTTGCACCACCCGGGGCGCGGGGAACGTGCCACGTGCACCCGGCTGCCCGTGGACGGTGGCAGGCCCGGACCTTCCGGACTCGCGCAGTTCCCCGCGCCCCTGGTGGTGCAACTTCCCCGCCCGAGGAGATCTGACCGGCCGACTAGGCTTGGCCTTCTCACCGGTCGATCCCAGGAGCGCAGCAGCAGTGGCCGTCAACCTCGCCACCATCGAGTCCGTCACGAAGGTCTACGGCACTCGTGCCCTGCTGGACGGGGTCAGCCTCGGGGTCAGCGAGGGTGACCGGATCGGGGTGGTGGGGCGCAACGGTGACGGCAAGACCACGCTGATCCGGATGCTCGCCAAGCTCGAGGAGCCGGACACCGGCCGGATCACGCACTCGGGCGGCCTGCGGATGGCCGTCCTCACCCAGCACGACTCGCTGGACCCGAAGGCCACCATCCGCCACGAGGTGATCGCCGACCGCGAGGACCACCAGTGGCTCGGTGACGCCCGGATCCGCGACATCATCCAGGGCCTGTTCGGCGGTCTCGACCTGCCGGGCTTCGCCGACGGCCTGGACACCGTGATCGGCCCGCTCTCCGGTGGCGAGCGCCGCCGGATCGCCCTGGCCAAGCTGCTGCTCGGCGAGCCGGACCTGATCGTGCTCGACGAGCCCACCAACCACCTCGACGTCGAGGGCATCGCCTGGCTGGCCGAGCACCTGCGCAAGCGCCGCTCCGCGCTGGTCTGCGTCACCCACGACCGCTGGTTCCTGGACCAGGTCTGCACCCGGATGTGGGACGTGCAGCGCGGCGAGGTCCGCGAGTACGAGGGCGGCTACTCCGACTACGTCTTCGCCCGCGCCGAGCGCTCCCGGATCGAGGCGACCGAGGAGCAGAAGCGGCAGAACCTGGCCCGCAAGGAGCTGGCCTGGCTGCGCCGCGGCGCCCCGGCCCGTACCTCGAAGCCGCGCTACCGGATCGAGGCCGCCAATGCCCTGATCGCGGACGTGCCGGAGCCGCGCGACAAGAGCGAGCTGATGAAGTTCGCCAACGCCCGCCTGGGCCGCACCGTCTTCGAGCTGGAGAACGTCACCGTCAAGGCCGGCCCCAAGCTGCTGCTCGAGAACCTGACCTGGAACCTCGGCCCGGGCGACCGGATCGGCCTGCTCGGCGTCAACGGCGCGGGCAAGACCTCGCTGCTGCGCGCGATGCAGGCGGCGTACGCGACCGAGGGCGACGTGCAGCCCGCGTCCGGCGTGATCAAGGTCGGCAAGACCGTCCGGCTGGCGTACCTGTCCCAGGAGATCGCCGAGCTGGACCCGGCGACCCGGGTGCTGCAGGCCGTCGAGCAGGTCCGCGGCCGGGTCGACCTCGGCAAGGGCCGGGAGATGAGCGCCGGCCAGCTCTGCGAGCAGTTCGGCTTCGGCAAGGACAAGCAGTGGACGCCGGTCGGCGACCTCTCCGGCGGCGAGCGCCGCCGCCTGCAGCTGCTGCGCCTGCTGATGGACGAGCCGAACGTGCTCTTCCTCGACGAGCCCACCAACGACCTCGACATCGAGACCCTCAACCAGCTGGAGGACCTGCTCGACGGCTGGCCCGGCTCGATGATCGTGATCAGCCACGACCGGTTCTTCATCGAGCGGACCACGGACACCGTGCACGCGCTGCTCGGCGACCAGCGGCTGCGGATGCTGCCGAACGGCGTGGACGAGTACCTGGAGCGGCGGGCCCGGATGGCCGAGGCCGCCGCCCCGGCGGCTCCGGCCGCCGCGGCCAAGCCGGCCGGGGACACCCGGGCGGCGAAGAAGGAGATGCAGAAGCTGGAGCGGCAGATCGCCAAGCTGGACCAGCAGGAGTCCAAGCTGCACACCCAGCTCGCCGAGCACGCCGCCGACTTCTCCAAGATCTCGGAGCTGGACGCCCAGCTCCGCAAGGTCAAGGAGGAGAAGGAGGAGCTGGAGATGGCCTGGCTGGAGCTGGCCGAGCAGGCCGAGTAGCCGCCGGGCTCACCCCAGCAGGACGTCCAGTTCGTATCCCGCCCGGCCGAGCGCGCTCAGGCCCGGGTCGTGCGGGCTTTCCGGGCGGGTCACGAGGCCGGTCGGCGGTCGGTGGGCGCGGGCGGCCGCGGTGAGGCGGTCCAGCGAGTCGAGGACTCGGGCCGCCTCGGCGGGGTCGGGGCGCCGGCCGCCGTACCTGATCTGGGCGGCGTAGGCGGCGACGGCGCCGCTGAGGCGCTCCAGGGCGGCGGTGGCGGGCAGCCACTGCTCGGCCAGGCGGCCGGTGGGCGGGGGTTCGGCGAGGCCCTGGCGGACTTCGTTGCGGGCGTCGGCCAGGGCGCGGTAGGCGGTGCGGCGCAGCCAGACCTCGGCGGGCGGCGCGGGGCTGCTCTCCACCACCGAGGTCAGGTAGGCCCGCAGGGCGGTGGTGGCGGCGACCAGGAGCGGTTCGATCCGGTGCCGGGGCCGCTCCGGCCAGAGCAGGTAGCCGAAGACCAGCACGATCGCGCTGGCCAGCGCGGTGTCGAGCACCCGGGGCCAGAACTCCGCACGGCCAGGCTCACCCCCGAGCTGCACCAGGATCAGCGCCATCGGCGTCATCACGGCGGTGTTGAGCCCGTAGTGGGCGGCCGCCGAGTACGGCAGCAGCGCCACGCAGAGCGAGGCCGCCAGGGCGAGCGCCCAGCGGTCGGTGGTGAGGGCCAGCAGACCCGCCGTCAGGGCGATGCCGATCAGGGTGCCGGCCGAGCGGCTGACGGCCCGGAGGAAGACCGAGCCGAGGTCGGGCTTGAGCACGAAGGCGACCGTCATCGGCACCCAGTAGCTGCGGCTGAGCGGCAGCCCGGCGGTGACGGCCTCGGCCACCGCGATGCACAGCGCCACCCGCAGGCCGTACCTGACCGAGCCCGGGGAGAGCAGGCGCACCCGCAGCCGCCACGGGTCCGGCGGGGGAGCGGGCGCCGTGCCGAGCTGGACCGGGCGGCCGGCCACCGCGTCGGCCGCGGTGCGCAGGGCGGCGTCCAGGGCCTTGAGCGCGGGGGTGCCGGGCTGCCAGGACGGGAGGGCGGGCTGCGGGCCGCCGAGCAGGGCCCGGGCCAGCGCGGCGGGCAGCGCCGCGACCTCGGGCGGCACCGGCCGCCAGGCCCAGAGCAGGCCGCTGGTGGCCTCGGTGGCGGCGAGCAGCGCCTCGTACGGCCGGCGCAGGGCGCCGCTCGGCCGGGCGTCCTGCACGTGGTTGAGCCGGGCGGTGAGCAGCCGGCGGGCGGGGGCGCCCTCGGGCGTGCCGAGGGCGGCCAGCAGGCCGCCGAGCGCCTCGTACGCGGCGGCCAGCGCCCGGCGGTCGGCCGGCGCGGTGCGGGGGTGGTAGGGCAGCCCGAGCAGCAGCACCCAGGCGGCGCCGAGCAGCATCATCGGCCCCGCCGCCCACCAGGGGTGCGGCAGGGCCATGCCGCCGCCCAGGGCCGCGGAGACCAGCAGCAGCATCCCGGCGGCGGAGCCGCGCGGGCCGGTGGCGCTGACGGCACCGGAGAGGAAGGCACCGGCCGTCAGGGCGCAGGCGGTGAGCGGGGTGGGGGCGCCCGCGT
Organism: Kitasatospora sp. NPDC002227; assembly: GCF_040296285.1. Lineage (NCBI taxonomy): Bacteria > Bacillati > Actinomycetota > Actinomycetes > Kitasatosporales > Streptomycetaceae > Kitasatospora > Kitasatospora sp. NPDC002227. Next base: position 370,819 of record NZ_JBEOWY010000002.1, on the reverse strand, counting down.
GCTGGAGGGCGGTGCCGAGCAGCATGCCGAGGGCCGAGGCGAGCACGGCGGTGACGATCCGTCGGGCCCGCAGCCCGGCGGGCTCGACCCGGTCGTTGAGGGTCGCGTGCATCGCGCCGAGCCCGGCGAACACGCCGAGGCCGAGCCGTCCGGTGAGCAGTCCGAGCAGCAGCGGGGCGGCCATGCCGAGCGCGGCCCGCGCCATCAGCGCCCCCACCAGCTGCGGCCGCTCCGGTCGGGCGGCGTGCGCCCACCAGGCGCGGGGGCGGCCGGAGGCCGGCATGGTCGGGGTGCCTTCCGTCGGGGGAGGCGGCCAGTCTAGCGAGGGGCGGGCGCGGGGTGGTTCGCTCCCGGATCACCCGTGTGGTGGTGTCGGCGAGGCCCCTCGGCGACGCAGGGTGAGTGCATGACTACTGAGAGCCTGGCCCCTGAGGCGCCACCGGTCACCGAGGGGCCCGTGCTGCGCCGGGTGGCCGCGGCGGCCTTCCTCGGCACCGCGATCGAGTACTACGACTTCTTCATCTACGGCACGGCCGCCGCCCTGGTCTTCGGGCGGGTGTTCTTCCCGGGCCTGGGTGCGCCCGGGGCGCTGCTCGCGGCCTTCTCGGTCTACGCGGTGGCCTTCCTGGCCCGCCCGCTCGGGGCGGTGCTGTTCGGTCACTTCGGCGACCGGCTGGGGCGCAAGACCACGCTGGTGTGCTCGCTGCTGCTGATGGGGGTCGCCACGGTGGCGGTCGGGCTGCTGCCCGGGTTCGAGGACTGGGGGTGGTGGGCGCCGCTGGCGCTGGTGCTGCTGCGGGCCTGTCAGGGGGTGGGCCTGGGCGGCGAGTGGGGCGGTGCCGCGCTGCTGCTGGCCGAGCACGCCCCGCCCGGGCGGCGCGGGCGGTACGGTGCGTACCTTCAACTCGGGCCGTGCGTGGGCTTCGTGCTGGCCACCGGGGGCTTCCTGGCGCTCTCCGAGGGGCTGAGCGAGGCGGCCTTCCAGGGCTGGGGCTGGCGGGTGCCGTTCCTGGCCTCCTCGGTGCTGGTGCTGGTCGGCCTGTTCGTCCGGCTGCGGATCGAGGAGAGCCCGCTGTTCGAGGAGCGCTCCGCGCCGAGCCACCCGCCGGTGGTGGCGGTGCTGCGCGGGCACGGCCGGGCGGTGCTGCTCGGCGGCGGCGCGATCATGATCGGGTACGCGCTGTTCTACCTGACCACCACGTACTCGCTGGCCTACGCGACGGCTCAACTCGGGGTGGACCGGGGCCTGGTGCTCGGCCTGCTCCTGGTGGGCGCGGTCGGCAAGGGCCTGGCGGCCTGGTGGGTGGCCGGGCGCAGCGACCACTGGGGGCGGCGGCGCACCCTGCAGTACGCGGGCGCCCTCGCGGTGGCATGGTCGGCGGTCTTCTTCCCGCTGCTCGAGGCCGGCCGCACGGTGCTGGTGGCGGTGGCGCTGTGCGGCGGCATGGTGGTGCTCGGCTGCCTGTTCGGCCCGGTGGCGGCCTTCCTGCCCGAGCTGTTCCCGACCTCGGTGCGCTACACGGGCGCGGCGCTGGCGTACAACCTGGGCGGGGTGGTCGGCGGTGCGACGGCCCCGCTGGTGGCCACCCGCCTCACCGCCGCCTACGGCACGGCCGAGCCGGTCGGCTGGTACCTGGCCGGGGTCGGCCTGGTCTCGCTGCTCTGCCTGTTCGGTCTGCCCGAGATGGCCGGCGGTCTGCTGGGCCCGGCCGCCGGCCGGGAACTGCCCTCCACCTCGGGCGGCTGAGCGCCGGCCGGGGGCGGGCGCCGGATTTCACAACTGGGCCGATGACCATGTAATGTCTTCCTCGTTGAACCGGACCGGTCAGCAGGAAAAAGACCGGCCCGCCCCTATAGCTCAGTCGGTAGAGCGTCTCCATGGTAAGGAGAAGGTCTGCGGTTCGATTCCGCATGGGGGCTCCAGCAGGAGCACGAAGGTCCTCGCCATCGCGGCGGGGGCCTTTCGTCGTTTCCGGGATCATTCGGGCGAAGCTCGCGCACGCTCCCTGGCGCCCGGGGCCGGGATGCGCTGTGATGGTTCGTCAATGGCGGCTCCCGGCGCTGCGCGGGCGAGTGGCCCGGACGGGAGTGGAGGGCGCCTTGGGCGTTCGGCTCGTGGTGGTCGACGACCACCGGTTACTGGCTGAGGCCCTGGCGACGGCCTTGCAGCAGCGCGGCCACCGGGTGGTGGGGACAGGTGCCCCCGCCGGGGCGGTCTGCGAGGTGGTCGCGGGCCGGCGGCCGGAGGTGTGCCTGCTCGGGGTCGACGGGCCGGGGGAGCCGGAGGACTTCGAGCCGGTGCGGCGGCTGCGCCGGGAGCGGCCCGAGGTGGCCGTGGTGGTGCTCGGGCCCTGCGACGAGCCGGGCCGGGTGGCGGCCGCGTTCGCGGCGGGGGCCGCGGGGTACGTCCGCAGCGACGAGCGGATCGAGGTGGTGGAGCGGGCGATCGCCCGTGTCCGGGCCGGGGAGGCGGCCGTCTCGGTCGAGATGCTCCAGCTCGCCTTCGACCGCCTGCTGCGCCCGGTGGCCGAGCGGGACGGCGAGGCGCTGCGCCTGCTGCGGATGCTGACCCAGCGGGAGGTCCAGGTGCTGGTGCGGATCGCCGAGGGGGAGGACACCACGGCGATAGCGGAGGGGATGGGCATCGCGCCCAGCACGGCCCGTACCCATGTGCAGCGGGTCCTGATGAAGCTCGGCGCCCGCACCCGGCTGGAGGCCGCCGCGGTGGCGGCCCGCACCGGCCTGTTGGAGCGTGTGGAGCGCCGGTAGTCCTCGAACCGTCCGCCGGGCGCACGCTTGGGTACGTCCGGAACTCGACCCTGCCCATGACAGAGTGTTGACCTGTGGTGGTTTCTGTTTGATTATGTTCCCGCCGACAGACACGGAAGGCGGAGGGCGTGAAGAAGACCACGACCAAACTCGCGGACGGCCGCGAGTTGATCTACTACGACGCGGACGAGTCGGCGGTCCGCGACGCCGTCGACGCCCGTCCGCTGGAGGCCCCCGGCGCGCTGTCGGAGATCCGCCGCGACGCCGCCACCGGCGACTGGGTGACCATCGCCGCCCACCGCCAGGGCCGGATCTACCACCCCCCGGCCGACGAGTGCCCGCTCTGCCCCTCCCGCGAGGGCCGGCTCAGCGAGATCCCCGGCGCCGACTACGACGTGGTGGTCTTCGAGAACCGCTTCCCCTCGCTCTCCGCCGACACCGCCGCGCACCTCGTCGGCGGGGCCGACCAGGAGCAGAGCCCGGGCAGCGCCGAGGACGAGCCGCTGCACGAGAGCGAGCCGGGCGTCGGCCGCTGCGAGGTGGTCTGCTTCACCGCCGAGCACGCCGTCTCCTTCGCCGACCTGACCGAGGCCAAGGCCGCCCTGGTGCTCGAGGCCTGGACCGACCGCACCGCCTGCCTGGCCGCACTGCCGGGCGTGCAGCAGGTCTTCTGCTTCGAGAACCGCGGCGCCGAGATCGGGGTGACGCTGGCTCACCCGCACGGCCAGATCTACGCGTTCCCGTTCGCCACCCCGCGCACCCTGAAGATGATCGCGGCCGCCGACCTCCACCGCGAGCGCACCGGCCGCAACCTCTTCGAGGACCTGCTCGCCGCCCAGCTGGCCGAGCCCGAGCGGGTCGTCCTGGCGGGCGAGCACTGGACGGCCTTCGTCCCCTTCGCGGCCCGCTGGCCCTACGAGGTGCACCTCTACCCGAACCGCCGGGTGGCGGACCTGACCGAGCTGAGCCCCGCCGAGCGGGCCGAGTTCCCCGGCGTCTACCTGGAGCTGCTGCGCCGCTTCGACCGCCTCTTCGCGGAGCCGGGTCAGCCGGTCGGGCCGACCCCGTACATCGCCGCCTGGCACCAGGCACCGGCTCATCGAGGGGAAGAGCTGGCGCTGCATCTGGAGCTCTTCACCATCCGGCGTACGGTAGGCAAGCTCAAGTTCCTCGCCGGCGTCGAGTCCGGCATGGACGCGTTCGTCAACGATGTGTCGCCCGAGGCGGCGGCACACCGCCTGCGGGAGGTTGCATCACATGGGTAAGTACCTGGTCACCGGTGGCGCCGGCTACGTCGGAAGCGTGGTCGCCGCGCACCTGCTGGAGGCAGGCCACCAGGTCACCGTGCTCGACGACCTCTCCACCGGCTTCCAGCAGGCCGTGCCCGCCGGCGCCGAGTTCGTCCAGGGCCGGATCCAGGACGCCGCCGAGGTGCTCGACGGCTCGTACGAAGGCGTGCTGCACTTCGCCGCCTCCTCGCAGGTCGGCGAGTCCGTCGCCGACCCGGAGAAGTACTGGCGCAACAACGTGGCCGGCTCGCTCGAGCTGGTCTCCGCGATGCGCAAGGCCGGCGTGCGCAAGCTGGTCTTCTCCTCCACCGCCGCCGTCTACGGCGAGCCCGAGCTCTCGCCGATCGCCGAGACCGCCCGCACCGCGCCGACCAACTGCTACGGCGCCACCAAGCTGGCCGTGGACCACCTGATCACCAGCGAGGCGATCGCGCACGGCCTGGCCGCCGTCTCCCTGCGCTACTTCAACGTGGCCGGGGCGTACCGCAGCGCCGCCGGCACCGTCTTCGGCGAGCGCCACGAGCCCGAGTCGCACCTCATCCCGCTGGTCTTCCAGGCCGCCCTGGGCCAGCGCCCCCACATCTCCGTCTACGGCGACGACTACCCGACCCCGGACGGCACCTGCATCCGCGACTACATCCACGTCGCCGACCTCGCCGAGGCGCACCTGCTCGCGCTGGGCGCCGCGAAGGCGGGCGAGCACCTGATCTGCAACCTCGGCAACGGCAGCGGCTTCTCCGTCCGCGAGGTGATCGAGTCCGTCCGGCGCGTCACCGGCCGCGAGTTCGAGGTCGTCACCACCGAGCGCCGCCCCGGCGACCCGGCCACCCTGGTCGCCTCCGCCCAGCGCGCCCACGAGGCGCTGGGCTGGACCCCCAGCCGCCCCGAGCTCGACGACATCGTCGCCGACGCCTGGCAGTTCACCCTGGAGAACCGTGTCTGACCTCTCGGCGGCCTTCGAGGCCACCTACGGCGCCGCCCCGGCAGGGGTCTGGGCGGCGCCCGGCCGCGTCAACCTGATCGGCGAGCACACCGACTACAACGGCGGGTTCGTGCTCCCCATGGCCATCCCGTACGCCGCCCGGGCGGCCGTCCGCCCGCGCACGGACGGTGTGCTGCGGTTCTTCAGCGAGCAGGGCGACGGCGAGGTCACCTCGGTGGCGGTCGACTCGCTCGCGCCCGGCAGCGTCCCCGGCTGGGCGCAGTACCCCGCCGGGGTCGTCTGGGCGCTGCGCGAGGCGGGGCACGACGTGGGCGGCGCCGACGTCTACCTGAGCAGCGACGTGCCCGGCGGGGCCGGGCTCTCCTCCTCGGCGGCCCTGGAGTGCGTGATCGCGATCGCCTACCGCGACCTGCACGGGCTCGGCCTCGACGCCACCGAGCTGGCGCTGCTCGCCCAGCGGGCCGAGAACGCCTTCGTGGGCGTGCCCTGCGGGATGATGGACCAGATGGCCTCCACCTCCTGCGAGGAGGGCGCCGCACTCTTCCTGGACACCCGGGACATGAGCAGCCGTCAGGTCCCGCTGGAACTGGTCGGCCAGGGCCTGCGGCTGCTGGTGATCGACACCCGGGTCAAGCACGACCTCGGCGACGGCGCGTACGCGGAGCTGCGCGCCGGGTGCGAACGGGCCGCCGCGCTGCTCGGCCTCGCGGCCCTGCGCGAGCTGTCCCTGGACGGACTGCCGGGGGCGTTGGACCAGCTGCCCGCCGAGCTGCGGCCGCTGGTGCACCACGTGGTCACCGAGAACCGCCGGGTCGAGCGGGCCGTCGAACACCTGACGGCCGGTGAGCTGGCCGAGCTCGGACCGATCCTGACGGCCGGGCACGCCTCGCTGCGCGACGACTACCGGGTCTCCTGCCCCGAGACCGACCTCGCGGTGTCCGCGGCCGTCGAGGCCGGGGCACTGGGTGCCCGGATGACCGGCGGTGGTTTCGGCGGATCCGTCCTGGCGCTGGTCCGCGCCGAGGCGCTGGAGCAGGTCGCCGCCGCCGTGACCACCGCCTTCACGGCGGCCGGCTACGCCGAGCCGCGCACCTTCGCGGCCACCCCGGCCGCGGGCGCGCACCGGATCTCCTGAGGCCGCCGGTGGCGGATTCCGTCCGGGTGCGGGGAGGTTGAGGGTCCCCCCTGTGCCCGGGCGGCGGCTCGCACGGCCGCCGCTCCGCCACCGGTCGGCCTCAGGTCGACTGTTTCGCCAACTCTCCCTCTGGGCAGTCGCCGAGACCGTACTCTGAGTGCGACATCGGTGACGCCGCTCCTGACCAGGGGGAAGCACTGTGGCCCGGATACGCGTCCTGGTGGTGGACGGCCACCGCATCTTTGCCGAGGCACTCGCCGCGGCGCTCGCCGCCGAGCCCGACGTCGAGGTCGGCGCGGCGGGGTCCGCCGCCGCCGCCGAGCGCGCGCTGGAGCGCGCGCAGGCGGAGAGCCGCCCCTTCCAGGTCGTGCTGGTCGACGCCGACCTCGCCCCGGTCGCCGCGGCCCCGGGCGGCCCCGTACGGCGGCCCTCCACCGTGCCGCCGCAGCGTCGGCCCGACGTGCCCGCCCCTGCCCCCGGTGCCGGTGCCGGTGCCGGTGCCGGTGCCGCCCGCCCGGCCGGGCCGGTGGACGGGATCGCGCTGGTCGCCCGGATCTGCCGTGCCTACCCGGAGCTGCGGGCCGTGGTCCTCGCTGCCGAGGACGACGCCCGCCGGGCCGTCCGGGCCCTGCAGGCCGGCGCCAGCGGCTGGGTCGCCAAGGACAGTTCGCTGAACCAGCTGCTGACCGTCGTCCGGGGCGTCCTCGGCGAGGAGACCCACCTGCCGCCCGCCCTGCTCACCGGCGTCGTCCGCGAACTCACGGCGGCCCGCCGCGACCGCACCGAGAGCGAACGCCTGGTCGAGACACTCACCCCCCGTGAGGAGGAGGTGCTGCGCTGCATGGTCGCCGGCCTCGGCCGCCAGGCCGTCGCCGAGCGCCTCTACCTCTCCCCGCACACCGTCCGGACCCACATGCAGAACGTGCTGGGCAAGCTCGGCGTCCACTCCACCCTCGCCGCCGTCGCGGTGGCCCGCCGGGCGGGGGTCAGCCCGCAGCCCTGAGCCGGCCCCGGGGCAGGCGGTGTGACGCACGCCACGGGAACCCGCCGGGGCGGCGTACCAGTGCTGGACGGCCTGGTGGCCCGGCTCGGACCAGGACAGGGGCGGCGTCATCGACACGGTCACCCTCACCCTGGCCGACGGCACCACCCACACCGTCCCGGGGGCCTCCCTGTACGCCAGGTGAGCCGCCGCGCCCGGACCGGCCCTAGCCGGCCCGGACACCGAGGAGGTCGTGGAACGCCTGCTGTCCGGCCGGAGTCACCCGCAGGGCCCGTCCGGTGCCGATGCGTTCGACCCAGCTGCGGTCGAAGGCCGCGCGGCAGAGGGCGGCGCCGAGGGCTCCACCGAGGTGGTTGCGGCGCTCGGTCCAGTCGAGGCAGTTGCGGACGACCGGGCGGGAGCCGCGGGCGGGGAGGTCGATCCGCTGCTCGGCCAGCCAGCCGCGGCCGCTCTCGGTGACGGTCAGTCCGTCCTCCTCGCTCAGCAGGCCCCGGCACAGCAGGGCCTCGGTGACGGCCACCCCGAGCTGCCCCGCCAGGTGGTCGTAGCAGGTGCGCGCGCGGGCCTCCGCGCCGCGCCTGGTCGCCTCCCGCAGGCCGCCCGGCCGGGCCGGAGCGGTGCCGCCCTCGGCGAAGGAGGCCAGGTCCTCGACCAGGGTGGCCACCGCGGGCCCGGCGATCCGGACGTACCGGTGCCGCCCCTGCCGCTCCTCGGCCAGCAGGCCGCCCTCGATCAGCCTGGTCAGCTGCTCGCTGGCCGTGGACGGCGCCACCCCCACGTACCGGGCCAGCTCCCCGGCCGTCCAGGACCGGCCGTCGATCAGGGCGAGGCAGATGGCGGCCCGGGTGGGCTCGGCGAGCAGACCGGCGAGTTGGGCGAGCGACATGCCTCCATCCTGCCCCCGGCACGTTTCGGGCCGCCCCGAAACATCCCGGGCCCAGCGTGGCGGTCATGAGCAACCCGCAGGTGTTCGACCGCCACGAGGACGTCCTCGCCGCCCTGACCGACCCCGCACTGGTGCCGCCGCCCGCCACCGACGGCCCGGCCGGCAGCGTCCAGTGGCTCCGGGCCCGGGTCTCCCGCTTCGCCACCGGCGAGCCGCACGCCCGCCGCCGCGCCCTGATCGAGGCCGACCTCGCCCGGCTCGACCCCGCCGCCCTCCGCGCGGCCGCCGCCCGCGGCTTCGAACCGGACGCCCGGCTGCGCACGGTCCACGTCCTGGCCGAAGCCCTCGGCCTCCCCGAGCCTTCGGGCATCGCCCACGCCGTCGCCACCGTGGCAGGCGCCTACTTCACCGACACCCCGGCCGACCCGGCGGCGGACGCGGCCGTCGCCTGGCTGCTGCCCCGGACGGCCGCCGGTACGGACGAGGAGCTGGCCGCCAACCGCATCGCCCTCCTCGTCCAGGCCTGCGACGCCACCGCCACCCTGGTCGCCAACGCCCGCGCGGCCGCCGCGGCCCCGGCCCCCGGGCCGGAGCGCCCCGCCGGCGCCCGAGGCCCGGCTGCGCCCGGCGATCCGGACGGTGGCTTCGGCGAGGTCCTGCGGGCCGACCCGCCGGTCCGCCTGATACGGCGGGTGGCGGCGCGGGACACCGTGGTCGGCGGGGTGCGGCTGGCAGCGGGGGCGGAGGTGGTGCTCGACCTGCCAGCGGCGCAGCGGGGCCACGGCGTGGCGGTCGCTTCCGGCGTGGCTGTGCCGGGTGGTCGGGCGGTCGGGCTGGGTGGTGATCTGCGGTCCGATCCGGTGGTGCGGCCCGGCGATGGCGTGGCGGACGCCTTCGGCGATCCGGTGGCCGGGGGCGCCGGCCTTCGGCCTGGCTTGTCGGTGCTGACCTTCGGGGCCGGGCCGCGGGCCTGTCCCGGGCAGGCCCAGGCGCTCGCCATCGCGGCCGGGATTCTGCGCGGGGCCTCCGATCCCGGCGCGGAGGGCGGTCCGGAGACCGACCGGCAGGCGCCTGCCGAGCTGGTGCCGCAGGCCGTCGAGCGGGTGCTCGCCCTCGCCGCGACCTGGACGGCCTGGGACGGGCGTCCGGTCACCACCGACGGCCGGACGTACGCGCCGCACAAGGCCGTCCGCCGCGTCGCGGACCACCTCATCGACCACCTGGCCGAGATCGACGCCCGCCTCGCGGGCGCCCCCACCGAGCCCGACCACTGGCACGCCTCCGCCACCACCACCCCCGCCGACCTGGCCCCCTTCACCCCCGCCGACCTCGACGAGACCCGCAGCCGCCTGACCCGCCTCGCCCGGCTCTGGCAGCACCGCCTCGCCACCCTCCCGCCGGACCTGCTCGACGCCTCCCCGGGCGCGGGCTGGACCTTCCGCCAACTCGCCGCCCACGCCGCCGAATCCGTCTACTACGCCGAGGCCGTCGGCGACCTCTCCCGAACGGAGCAGTCATGAACTTCGCCGCCCTGCACCACCGCCCCGGCGAGCCGCTGCTGCTGCCCAACGCCTGGGACCACGGCTCGGCCGCCGCGCTCGCCGCCGAGGGTTTCACCGCGATCGGCACCACCAGCCTCGGCGTGGCCGCCGCGGCCGGGCTGCCGGACGGCGCCGCCGCCACCCGGGACGAGACACTGCGGCTGGCCCGCCGCCTGGGCGGCGGCCGGTACCTGCTCAGTGTCGACGCGGAGTCGGGCTTCAGCGACGACCCGGCGGAAGTGGCCCAGTTCGCGGCCGATTTGGCGGACGCCGGGGCGGTCGGCATCAACCTGGAGGACGGCCGGGCGGACGGCACGCTCGCCCCGGCCGAGCTCCACGCCGCGAAGGTTGCCGCGGTGAAGGCCGCCGTTCCGGAGTTGTTCGTCAACGCTCGCACCGACACCTACTGGCTCCCGGGCCAGGCCGGCCAAGGGGGCACCTCCCGGCCGGAGGCTGAGGGAGAGACCCGCCGCCGCCTGACGGCCTACCAGCAGGCCGGAGCGGACGGAATGTTCGTTCCGGGTCTGACCGATCCGGCGGCCATTGCCGCCCTCACCGCCGAGTTCGCCACCCCGCTCAACATCCTCTGGACCCCCACCGGCCCGAGCCTGGCCGAACTCGCCGCCCTCGGCGTGGCCCGGGTCAGCCTCGGCTCCCTGCTCTACCGCACGGCCCTGGCCGCCGCCGTCGACACCGCCCGCGCCGTCCGGAGCGGCGGCCAGGTCCGTCCGGTGCCCAGCTACGCCGACGTACAGGCCCTGCAAGGCAATTGAGCGCCCGGAAATGAGACAGGCCGTTCCGCCGCCGGGCCCGGCCGCCGTACCCTCACCCGCATGTCACAGCCAGTGCGACTCCACATCCTGATCACCACCCAGCCCGGCCGGGGCCAGGACCAGATCGACGCGTACGAGCGCCTCGCTCCCCTGGTCCGGGCCGAACAGGGCTGCCTGCAGTACGACTTGCACCGGGTGGCCGGTGACCCGGACCGCTTCGTCCTGGTCGAGCAGTGGACGTCGCAGGAGGCCCTCGCCGCCCACGACGCCACCCCGCACATGCTCGCCGCCGACGCCGCCGGCCCGGCGTTCCGGGCGGGGCCCGCCCAGGTGCTCGAACTGTCCGCCGAGCCGGTGGCCTGAGCCTCAGGCACAGGCCAGGGCGCTGCCGAGGAGGGCCAGCAGGCGGTCCCAGTGGAGCCGCAGCGCGGCGGGGTCGAAGGCGTCGGTGTCGGCCATGGTGAAGCCGTGGACCGTACCGGGGTAGATCTCGGAGCTGTGGTCGACCCCCGCGGCGTCCAGGGCCTGGCTGAGCTCGCCGAGAGCCTCGGGCGTCAGATCGCCCTCGGCATGGCCGAGGTGCACCTTCGCGGTGAGCCCCGTGAACAGCTCGGGCACGGCGGGGCTGTGGAACCCGGCGACGGCGGCCACCAGGCCGGGGTGGGCCGCGGCCGTACGCAGCGCGAGCAGGCCGCCGATGCAGTAGCCGGTCACCGCGACCGGCCCGGCGGCGACCTCCGGCCGGGTGGTGAGGAATTTCAGGTAGGCGTCGGCGTCGCGCAGGACGCGCTCGGTGGTGTGCGCCTCGATCAGGGGCATCACCTGGCCGAACAGGGCGGCGCGGTCCTTCTCCCCGATGTACTCGGGCAGTTCGACCACCGGAGCCGGACCGTGCCGGTAGAACGGGTTGGGGACGAGCACGTAGTACCCGTGCCCGGCCAGTTCGCGGGCCATCTCCCGCAACACCGGCCGGATCCCGAACCCGTCGGGGTACATCAGCACCCCAGGGTGCCTGCCGCCACCCTCGGGGGAGGCGGCGAACGCGTCGGCCTGGCCGTCCGCGGTGGGAATCTGCAGCGTCTCGATGGGCATGAGGTCTCCTGTCGTGGTTGATGAGGCAAGCCTGTGATCAACACGACGAAGGGCGGAGCCCGCGCGGCAGGACCGGGCGGGCCGAACCCGGCCCGTACGGCGCTCAGCGGAGCACCGGGTCACCGATCCGTGTGTGGCGCGAAGCCGTCCCGGTAGTCATGGCGGCAAGGTAACCCACCGCCTCGAGGTGCCGCCAGCCAATTCTGACCTGCCGTCAGGTGCTCTGGCGGACGGGCCGACGCGGTGGCCCGCCCTCCCCGTGCGGGCGGGTCGACCTGCCCAGCTCGGCCCGACCGCTACCCGGCCACCTGGACCCTGTCGGCCTGCATGCCCTTCTGGCCCTGCACGGCCTCGAAGGTGACCTTCTGGCCCTCCATGAGTGACTTGAAGCCGTTGCCCTCGATCGCCCGGAAGTGCACGAAGAGGTCGGGGCCGGACTCCGGTGTGATGAAGCCGTACCCCTTCTCCTCGTTGAACCACTTCACGGTGCCGTTCTGACGCTCGGCCACGGGTGCCTCCTCATTAGCGGTCGGTGTCGGTCTCGACGAGAGCCGAGACGATCATGGCACGCGGAAGCACTGAGTGATGGCGAAACAGCGGAAAGTAGCATCGGTGGCGCCCTGCCGCCTCAGGAGCTGGAGCGGTCGGCCGGGGCGGTGGCATGATGCGCGGATGCTGACCTACGAGTCCGTGCGGGCCGAGCTGTTGGTCTCGCTCGACTTCGCCAACCTCGACATGGACTTCCCGCGCATCGTGCAGTGGCTGGGCCGGCTGCCTGCGGCGGACCGCGACCGTCTGTTGGGTGACCTGGAGACGATCGCCGCGACCGACGCGGTGCGCGGGGACGACGCGACGTACCTGCTGGCGGACCTCGGGCTGCGTCGCGTCCGCTGGGATCGGTCCTAGAAGCTGACGAGCTGGTCAGGCGTTCGGCTCGGTTCGGTAGAGCAGGCCGTAGGCGGTGTCGAGGAAGCGGCGGGCCGGGCCGGTGTTGGTGAGGGCGGCCACGGCACGGCCGGTGCCGGGGTTGAAGGCGACGAGAGCGGTGAAGCCCCGGGTGGCGCCGGAGTGGAACCAGCAGCCGTCGCGCAGGTGCCAGGCCAGGCCGAGGGCGGGACCGGTGCGGCCCCGGCGGAGGCGGGGGAGCTGGACGTCACGCAGGGCGGGGGCCAGCGGCCCGCCGGGCGCGAGGTGGGCGGCGAGGTAGCGCTGCAGGTCCTGGCCGGTGGAGCGGACGGCACCGGCGCCGGGCAGGGCCGGGATCTCCCAGGGGGGAAGCGGTCGCCCCCGGTGGTGGCCGACGGCGGTGCCGGGGGTGCAGGTGGTGCCGGTGAGGCCGAGCGGGGTGCAGATCCGGGTGGCGAGCAGTGCGGGGTAGTCGAGCCCGGCGCGGTCGGCGAGCAGCCGGCCGAGCAGGCCGACGCCGTAGTTGGAGTAGTGCACGCCGGGGTGGCGGCGGACCCGGGTGCGGTCGAGGGCCTGCGTCAGGTCGGCGGCGGAGTACGCGGCGTACGGGTTGGAGCCCCAGCTGGCCAGGCCGGAGCGGAGCAGGCCGGGCGGGAGGCGGGGGAGTCCGGCGGTGTGGGTGGCCAGCCGGAGCGGGGTGACCAGGGCGCCGCCGACCGGTACGGGCTCGTCCAGGGCGATCTCGCCCCGGTGGACGGCTTCCGCGAGCAGCAGGGCGGTGAAGGTCTTGGAGACGGACCCGGTCTCGAAGCCGGTGGCGGGGGTGACGGGCTCCCCGCCCGAGAAGGCCGTCCGGCCGTGGCAGTGCACCTCGCCGTCACACACCAGCACCACGGCTGCCCCGGGCGGCACCGCCCGCACCAGCGCGGCGAGGCTCACCGGAGCGCCTGGGCCAGCGTCAGGGTGCCGGCCAGCACGCCGACCACGGCGGTGTGCTCGTTGTCCTTGAAGGCGGTCTCCGGGTCGACCGGTTCGGCGTCGCGGGGCAGCAGGCCGTCGGGGTGCTGGGCGGCGGCGAGCGCCTGCCAGCCGGAGCGGCCGCAGACGGGGGCGGGCAGGCAGGCGTCGACGGTGAGGAGTTCGCCGAGCAGGTCCCACTGGCCGGTCTCCTGCCAGACGTCGGCCCAGACCGGGAGCCAGGCGGCCAGGTAGTCCCGGAGCGGTGCGGGCAGGCGGTCGGGGAGGGCGCCCCAGTCGGTGAGGTGGAAGACGGCGTGGGTGAGGTCGTAGCCGGTCAGCCAGTCGACGGCCCAGGGCTCGGGGGTGGCGCCGAGCCAGGTGGCGGCGGCCAGGGCGGGCCAGTCGGGGGCGGGCGGCAGGCCGAGCACCGAGCGGGCGTTGGCCACGGCGAGCCGCCGGTTGGGGCGGCATTCGACGGCCCGGGCGGACCGCAGTCCGGCCAGCTCCCGCAGCAGCGCGTCCAGCCGGGAGTGCCGGTACCCGGCGCGGTGGAAGGGGGCGTACGTCTCCGCCGGGTCGGTCAGCAGCAGGTGGCGGAACTGGCGTTCGTAGAGCAGGTCGCCGCCCTGCAGCTGGACCCAGCCGAAGTCGAGCAGTGCCCGGGCCCGCTCCCGGTCGGCGGGCCCGGCGACCGGCTCGCGCAGCACCAGCGAGGCGGCCAGGGCGCACTCGCCGATCGGTTTGTAGGCCTCGTTCGGGTCGGAGAGGTCGGGGCCCGCGTCCCAGCCGATCCCGCCGAGCCCGTCCTGGTGGGCCCGGTGCAGCCAGGCCAGGGCCCGCCCGGCCAGCTGGTGGGCGGTGCCGAGCACGACGGCGTCGGTCATCGAGGGCCGCCCAGGGCGCGGCAGAGGGCGAGGTCGAGGGCACTGCGGGGGGTGCCGTCTCCGGTGAGGGTGAGGTGGGAGAGCAGCGGCGGGAGGTCCAGCGGGCAGTCGGCGGGGCCGAGCCAGGCGAGCCAGCGGGCCAGGCGCAGCGCCGTGCGGTGGTCGCGGCGCAGGGCGGCGCGGGTGGCGCCGCGGGCGAGGTCGAGGGCGCGCTGACGGGCCAGCAGGTGCACCGGGCTGTCGAGGCCGGGCAGGGCGAGTGGGCTGAGCTGGGCCATCGGCTGGGACCAGCGTGCCCAGGCGGGGTCGTCGGGCGGGCCGGAGGGGAGTTCGGCGGGGCCGGCGTGTCCGGCGCGGGCGAGGAGTCCGGCGGTGGTCCAGCCGCGCCAGGCGCGGACCAGCGCGGCGGCGGGCGGGGCGGCGGGGTCGGCGGCGGCGAAGACCTGGTGGGCCTCGGCGGCCAGCTTGGTGGTGGCCGGGTCGGGCGGGCGGCCGGCCAGCAGGGCCGGGGCGAGCAGATCGGGCCCGAGGACGTGCGCGGCGGCGAGCAGGGCCCGGTGGGCGGGCGCGTCGGGGGTGTCGAGCAGGAGGGCCGGGCCTCCGGCGCCGATCAGGGCGTCGAGGGCCCGGCCTGCCAGCCACTCGGTCGCGGCAGCGTACTCCCGCCGGGGCGAGGTCTCGGTGGACGGCATGTCGGTCGGTTCCCGGTGCTGACGGCCGGTCAGCGCCGGGGGTCCTTGGGTCGCTTCGGGGTGCGGGGGGAGAGGAGAGCCAGGAGCAGCAGCTCTCCGGACGCCTCGGGGCAGTACGCCGGGGCGTCGGTCACGGCCGACTCCTCCTCGGCGATCAGCCTGGTGACGGCCCCGAGTTCGGGCGGGGACGCCTGACGGGTGGGCAGGGCCACCTCTCTGGGCAGCAGGGTGTGGGCGGACATCGGATACGCCTCCTAGGGGAAGGACGTCATCGTCGGGTCGACAATGCCCTCTCTCCACGCTAGGAGGCGCGCTCGGACCGTCGCATCTGAGCGGGTGCGCGCGCCGTGGTGCGCCGGGCTCAGCCGGCCTGGTCGAAGGGGGCGACGAGCTGGCGCAGCAGGGTGGCCAGCTCGTTCTGCTGGTCGCCGCTGAGCTCGGCGAGCAGGGCCCGCTCGTGGGTGAGCAGCCCGGCCAGGGCCTGGTCGGCCCGGTCGCGGCCGTCGTCGGTGAGGCGCACGAGCACGCCGCGGCGGTCGTCCGGGTCGGGCAGGCGCTTGACCAGGCCCTTGCCGGTGAGCCGGTCGATCCGGTTGGTCATGGTGCCGGAGGTGACCAGGGTCTGGGTGAGCAGCTGGCCGGGGGAGAGCTGGTACGGGGAGCCGGCCCGCCGCAGGGCGGTCAGCACGTCGAACTCCCAGGGCTCCAGACCGTGCTCGGCGAAGGCGGTGCGGCGGGCCCGGTCGAGGTGGCGGGCGAGCCGGCTGACCCGGCTGAGCACCTCCAGCGGACGCACGTCGAGGTCCGGGCGCTCGCGGCGCCACGCAGCGACCAGCCGGTCGACCTCGTCCTCCATGTGGATCAGTGTATCGGGGGATCTGTCGATATGAAGCCTCTTGACGTCAAGAAAAACTCGACGTGAACGGCCCCGGGCCCGCTCACTGCTGGCGCTCGCCCACCAGCTTGGGGTGGCGCTCCATCCCCTCCAGACCGTGCCAGGCCAGGTTCACCAGGTGCGCGGCGACCTCCGCCTTCTGCGGCTTGCGCACCTCCAGCCACCACTGCCCGGTCAGCGCGACCATGCCGACCAGCATCTGCGAGTACATCGGGGCCAGGCGCGCGTCGAAGCCGCGGGCCTTGAACTCCAGGCCCAGGATGTCCTCGACCTGGGTGGCGATGTCGCTGATCAGCGAGGCGAAGGTGCCGGTGGACTGGGCGACGGGGGAGTCCCGGACCAGGATCTTGAAACCGTCGGTGGAGGTGTCGATGTAGTCCATCAACGCGAAGGCGGCCTGCTCGAGCAGCTCCCGCGAGTGCCCGCCGGTCAGCGCGCCGGTCACCATGTCGAGCAGGAGCTGCATCTCGCGGTCGACCACCACCGCGTACAGGCCCTCCTTGCCCCCGAAGTGCTCGTACACCACCGGCTTGGAGACGCCGGCCCGCTCGGCGATCTCCTCGACCGAGGTGCCGTCGTAGCCGCGTTCGGCGAAGACCGAGCGGCCGATGTCGAGCAGTTGCTCGCGGCGCTGCTTGCCGGTCATCCGGACCCGCCCGCCCTTGGCGGGGCGGGCCGGCGCGGCGGAGCGGGAGCGGGGTGCGGGCGCTTCCGGCGCCCCCGTCCGGGTGGTCCGGTGGCCGTCTGCGCTGTCTCCGTTGCTCCCGTTCACCCCTACATCATGCTGTAGCCGACTCACGTGGCGCGACGGGCGGCGATCCGGGCGGCGTCCGGCCAGCGGGCGTCGCGGGCCCAGCCCGCCTGCTCGAACCAGCGGATCAGCCGGGCGGAGGTGTCGATCTGGCCGCGCAGGACACCGTGCCGGGCCGAGGTCGGGTCGGCGTGGTGCAGGTTGTGCCAGGACTCGCCGCAGGAGAGCACCGCGAGCCACCAGACGTTGCCGGACCTGTCGCGGGACTTGAAGGGGCGCTCGCCCACCGCGTGGCAGATCGAGTTGATCGACCAGGTGACGTGGTGCAGCAGGCCGACCCGTACCAGCGAGCCCCAGAAGAAGGCGGTGAGCGCGCCGTGCCAGCTCATCGAGACCAGGCCGCCGACCAGCGGGGGGATCAGCATCGAGAGCGTGGTCCAGAGCCAGAACAGGCGGGAGATACGCCTTATGGCCGGGTCCTTGACCAGGTCCGGCGCGTACTTGGCCTGGGAGGTCTGCTCCTCGTCGAAGAGCCAGCCCATGTGTGCCCACCACAGGCCCTTGAGCAGGGCGGGCAGGGTCTCGCCGTAGCGCCAGGGGGAGTGCGGGTCGCCGGCCTTGTCGCTGAACTGGTGGTGCTTGCGGTGGTCGGCCACCCAGCGCACCAGCGGGCCCTCGATCGCCAGGCTGCCGGCCACCGCCATGGCGATCACCAGCGGGCGGTTGGCCTTGAACGAGCCGTGGGTGAAGTAGCGGTGGTAGCCGACGGTGATGCCGTGACAGGTCACGAAGTACATCACCACGGCGATCGTCAGGTCCGTCCAGCCGAGCCCCCAGCCCCAGGCCGCCGGGACGGCGGCCAGCAGGGCGAGGAAGGGGACGGCGATGAACAGCCCGAGGGTGACCCGCTCGGCCAGCCCCTGCTTCTCCCCGCCGAGGGTGGCGGAGACCTGGGAGAGCGGGAGTCCGGAAGCCTGGGGCGGCGCTTCGCTTGCCTGGATGGTCATGAGGCGTTCCTCGGTGAGGGCGCGAGGCGGACCTGCGCGGCAGACTTACGAGTCCGTAACTTACGGCATCGTAGGTACTGCCGCCGCGCAAGGGAAGACGGGCGGTGCACGCCGTGTCGTCCGGCGGTGCACGCGGTGTCGCGGCGGGGGCCGTGGAGAGGCCGGGAATGGTGGTGGAGCTGAGGGCCCGCAAGCCGTAGGCTGTGCGGGGATCGTCGGCTGCTCCGAGCGGTCGGCTTGATGCTCGATCCGCCGTGGTGTAATGGCAGCACCGGGCCCTTTGGAGGCCTTTGTCTGGGTTCGAATCCTAGCGGCGGAGCCCTTCTGACCTGTGATGATCGGGTCCACTCCTGCCCCGCGGGTATTGTTCGGGTCCCTTGTCGCCACATCGAGGAGCCTCCCGCGTGAGTGCCAACAACCCCGCTGCCGTGATCGTGCTCGCCGCCGGTGGCGGTACGCGGATGAAGTCCAAGCGTCTGCCGAAGGTCCTGCACGAGGTCTGCGGCCGTTCGCTGGTCGGGCACGCCGTCGCCGCCGCCCAGGAACTGACGCCCCAGCACCTGGTCGTCGTGGTCGGCCACCTGCGCGAGCAGGTCGAGGCCCACCTCGCGGCGCACTGCCCCGGCGTGCGCACCGCCGAGCAGCGCGAGCAGAACGGCACCGGCCACGCCGTGCGCACCGCGCTCGCCCAGCTCGCCGCCGACGGGGTCGAGCTGGACGGCACCGTGGTCATCACCACCGGCGACGCCCCGCTGCTCACCGGCGCCACCCTCGGCGCGCTGACCGCCGCCCACGCCGAGCAGGGCAACGGCGTCACCGTGCTCACCGCCGTCGTCCCCGAGCCCTTCGGCTACGGCCGCATCCTGCGCGACGACCAGGGCGCGGTGGCCGCGATCGTCGAGGAGAAGGACGCCACCGAGGCGCAGCGCGCCGTGGCCGAGATCAACTCCGGCGTGTTCGCCTTCGACGCCAAGCTGCTCGCCGAGGCGCTGAGCCGGATCACCACCGACAACTCGCAGGGCGAGGAGTACCTCACCGACACCCTGGAGATCCTGCGCACCGCCGGTCACCGGGTCGGCGCCGTGGCGGCGGGCGACCACCGCGACATCGCCGGCATCAACGACCGGGTCCAGCTGGCCGAGGCCCGCCGGATGCTGAACACCCGTCTGGTGGAGCGCGCGATGCGCGCGGGCGTGACCGTGGTCGACCCCGCCACCACCTGGCTGGACGTGCAGGTCACCTACGAGCCGGACGCCGTGGTGCACCCCGGCACCCAGCTGCGCGGCACCACCCACCTGGGCGAGGGCTGCGAGGTCGGCCCGTCCAGCACGCTGACCGACACCGTGGTCGGCGCCGACGCCAAGGTGAGCTACACCACGGCCGACTCCGCCGAGATCGGCGAGGCCGCTACCGTCGGCCCGTACGCCTACCTGCGGCCGGGCGCCAAGCTGGCCCGCAAGGCGAAGGTCGGCACCTACGTGGAGATCAAGAACTCCGAGCTCGGCGAGGGCGCCAAGGTGCCGCACCTCTCCTACATCGGGGACGCGACCATCGGTGAGGGCACCAACATCGGTGCGGCGTCCGTCACAGTGAACTACGACGGCCAGCACAAGCACCGCACCACCATCGGGGCGCACTGCCGCACCGGCTCGGACAACATGTTCATCGCCCCGGTCACCGTCGGGGACGGCGCCTACACGGCCGCAGGATCCGTCATCATCAGCGATGTTCCGGCCGGATCACTGGGTGTGGCCCGCGCGCAGCAGCGCAACGTCGCGGGCTGGGTGGCGCGCAAGCGGCCCGGCACGGAGGCCGCCCGGGCGGCCGAGGCGGCGGGCTCCCAGGAGGCCTGAACGGCCTAGTCGGCAGGTCCGGAGGTGTCCCCGGCGGGGACGCTTCCGGGCCGGGCGCGTAACCTGGAGTACAGACGTGCGCCACCGGCCTCTGCCTCGTTGTCCGGGCGTACCTCCCTTCCCCCCGTTGACCACCGGCCCGGCTCTCCCGGGTGCGGCGCGGCGGGTTCATGTGCGTCAGCAATGCGAGGAGACGGTTCTGTGAGCGGGATCACGACGTCGGGTGAGAAGAAGCTCAAGCTCTTCTCCGGCCGTGCCCACCCCGAGCTGGCGAAGGAGGTTGCCGCGGCGCTGGGCACCGAGCTCGTCCCGACCAAGGCCCACGACTTCGCCAACGGCGAGATCTACGTCCGCTTCCTGGACTCCGCGCGTGGCGCGGACTGCTTTGTGATGCAGAGCCACACGGCTCCCATCAACCAGTGGATCATGGAGCAGCTGATCATGATCGATGCTCTGAAGCGGGCCTCCGCCCGGAGCATCACCGCGATCCTGCCCTTCTACGGCTACGCCCGTCAGGACAAGAAGCACCTCGGCCGCGAGCCCATCTCCGCCCGCCTGGTCGCCGACCTGCTGCGCCAGGCCGGCGCCGACCGTCTGATGGCCGTGGACCTGCACACCGCGCAGATCCAGGGCTTCTTCGACGGCCCGGTGGACCACCTCTTCGCGCTCCCGCTGCTGTGCGACTACATCGGCGAGAAGGTCGACCGCACCAAGCTGACCGTGGTCTCCCCGGACGCCGGCCGGGTGAAGGTGGCCGACCAGTGGTGCGACCGTCTCGACGCCCCGCTGGCGATCATCCACAAGCGCCGCGACATGACCCAGGCCAACACCATCCTGTCGGCCGAGGTCGTCGGTGACGTGCGCGGCCGGGTCTGCGTCCTGGTGGACGACATGATCGACACCGCCGGCACCATCTGCGCCGCCGCCGACGCGCTGTTCGAGAACGGCGCCTCGGACGTCATCGTGGCCGCCACCCACGGCGTGCTCTCCGGCCCGGCCGCGGACCGCCTGAAGAACTCCCGGGTCAGCGAGTTCGTCTTCACCAACACGCTGCCGACCCCGGCCTCGCTCCAGCTGGACAAGGTCACCACCCTCTCCATCGCCCCGTCGATCGCCGCCGCGATCCGCGAGGTATTCGAGGAGGGCTCGGTCACCAGCCTGTTCGAGGGCGTGCACTGACCCGTCTGACGTGTCGTGAGACCGGCCCCGTCGCGCTCGCCGCGACGGGGCCGATTTCATGTCGGCAGGTAGGTGCGGTTAGACTCGGGAGACTGCTCGGCGAGGGATGCCTTCTGCCTCCGTGATCGACGCGCTGGACTTCCACGCGCTGTGATCTCCGACCGCCGAGCTGCCCCAGATACTTGAGGGTGTGGGCGGTTCTTCGCTTTCTGCACCCGTTTTCCTCAAGGAGTGCAGCATGTCCGAGATCCGTCTTGCCGCTGAGTCCCGCACCGAGTTCGGCAAGGGTGCCGCCCGTCGCGCCCGCCGCGCCGGCTTCGTCCCCGGTGTCGTCTACGGCCACGGCCACGCCCCGGTCCACCTGAACCTCCCGGGCCACGACCTCATGATGGCTCTCAAGACCCCGAACGCCCTCCTGGTCGTCCCGATCGACGGCAAGGACGAGTACGTCCTGCCGAAGGCCGTCCAGCGCGAGGCCATCAAGCGCAACATCGAGCACGTCGACCTGCTCCTGGTCAAGCGTGGCGAGAAGGTCACCGTCGAGATCCCGGTCCACACCGAGGGCGAGCTGGCCGCCGGTGGCAACCTGCTCGAGCACGTCCTGAACGCGCTCCCGATCGAGGCCGAGGCCACCCACCTCCCCGAGGCCGTCACCGTCTCCGTCGAGGGCCTCGAGGCCGGCGCCTCCATCCTCGCCAAGGACATCGTCCTCCCGGCCGGTGTCGCCCTGGCCGTCGACGCCGACGCCGTCGTCCTGCAGGTCATCGGCGCCCAGGCCGCCGAGGCCCCGGCCGAGGAGGCCGCTGAGGGCGCCGAGGCCTGAGCCTCCCGCACTCCCTGACCGTCTGCCCCGGTGGCTCCTGCGCGGAGCCGCCGGGGCAGTGGTATGTCTGTGAGATCCCGGTCGAGTTTGAGGAGCGCTTGAGATGAGCGACTACACGGGCCCCTGGCTGATCGTCGGCCTCGGCAACCCCGGGGAGAGTTACGCCCGGAACCGGCACAACATCGGCTTCATGGTGGCCGACCTGCTGGCGCAGCGGATCGGCGCCAAGTTCAAGGCGCACAAGAGCCGGGCGCAGGTCGCCGAGGGCCGGCTGGCCGGGCAGCGGGTGGTGCTGGCCAAGCCGATGACCTTCATGAACCTCTCGGGCGGCCCGACCACGGCGCTGCGGGACTTCTACAAGGCCCCGACCGGTTCGATCGTGGCCGTCCACGACGAGCTGGACATCGACTACGCGGCGCTGCGGCTCAAGCTCGGCGGCGGGGACAACGGGCACAACGGGCTCAAGTCCATCACCAAGTCGCTCGGGCCGGACTACTACCGGGTCCGCTGCGGGGTCGGCCGGCCGCCGGGGCGGATGGAGGTGGCGGACTTCGTGCTCAAGGACTTCTCCTCCGCCGAGCGCAAGGAACTGGACTGGTTCGTGGACCGCGCGGCCGACGCGGTCGAGGCCGTGATCTCCGAGGGTCTGGAACGCGCACAGAGCACGTACAACTCCTGAACATCCGTCAGCTGCCAATCCCCTGAACCACAACGGTCGTGCAACGCTTGGGCGCTGACGATCAAAACGTATGGGAACGACCGCCGGGATCGGCTACGGTCTTGCCCGTACGCAGGGTTGAGGGGCACTGGCTGGGGGTAGTAGACGTGGTTCGGTCGGATCGGGGCCGGATGGTGCGGATCGTCGGTGGAGCGGCGGTGGTCACCGCCGTGGCCCTGACCGGGGCCCCCGCGGCGGAGGCGGCCACGCCGACCGCCACACCGGAGCCCGCCGCCGCCCAACTGAAGCCCGCCACCGGCGAGGTCGGCGGCTCCGCCGGCCTCTACGCCGTGGCCGGCGGCCTGGTGGTCGCGGCGGGCGGAGCGGCGACATGGCTGCGCAAGCGGCGCGCCGGTACTCACTAGGGCAACCATCACCGGGGGCGCGGGGAACTGCGCCGCCAACCACGCACGGCCTGCGGCCTCCCGCTGCGCGCAGTTCCCCGTGCCCCTGATTGGTCCCCTTGTCATCCCTTTCGGTGCTGTCGTGCGTCTGAGGGGTATGACGATGGAAGGTGATCCGTTCGACGCGTTCGTCGAAGCGAGATACCAGGCACTCCTGCGGGGGGCGTACCTGATCACCGGGGACCTGCACGATGCCCGGGACCTGCTGCACGACGCCCTCGCGAAGGTGTACGTCCGGCGGCGGTCGATACGTGAGCCGGAGGCGTACGTCCGTACCGCGATGGTGCGGGCGCACGTCTCGCGGTGGCGGCGGGCCCGGCGGGAGGTGCTCACCGACCGGCCGCCCGAGACCGGGGCGCCGGAGGCGGCCGTGGCGGACGAGCAGCTGGCGGCGGCGCTGCGGGAGCTGCCGCCGCGCCAGCGGGCCGCGGTGGTGCTGCGGTACTACGCCGATCTGCCGGTGGCCCAGGTGGCCGCCGGTCTGGGCTGCTCGCACGCGACCGCGAAGACGCACCTGACCCGGGCGATGACGACACTCCGGCGTGGGCTCGCGGCGGAGAAGGAGGCGGTCTCCGATGGCAGCTGACGAGCAGTTCGAGGAGCACCTGGGAGCCCGGCTGGCGGCGCGGGCCGAGGCCGGGGCGGGCCGGGCGGCGCCGCCGCTGGCGGAGCTGCGCCGGGCCGGGCAGCGGCGGTTGCGGGCCCGGCGGGGGTGGCAGCTGGCGGCGGTGGTGGTGCTGGTCGCGGGCGGCGCGGCACTGGGCTCGGGCCTGGGCGGTGGCCGGCCGGCGGTCCCGAGCACCCTGCCGGGGACGCCCTCGCCGACGTACGTGGTGGACCCGTCCTACTGCACCGGGAGCGACCGGGCGCCGGTACTCGCGGGGCCGTCGGGGCTGCCGGGCGACCCCTTGGTGGACGCGGCCGCGAAGGTGGCCGACGAGCTCGGCCGCAGCGCGTACCGGGCCTCGTACACGGGTGTCTGCGCCGAGCACTGGACGCACACCCTCTTCGTGTACCGGGTGCGCGGGTCGGACTTCGACTCCGCGCTGACGGCGCGGGTCACCGAGCCGGGGGTCACCCTGCGGTTCGTGGACGCCAAGTACTCGAAGCAGAAGGAGGACGCGCTCGTCCAGCGCATCGTCCAGGACGGCGCGTACTGGCGGTCGAAGGGCGTGCAGGTCACGGACAGCAGCGCGCGGTACGACGGCACCGGAGTGGTGGTCGGCGTGGTCGGGGCGGACGCGGCCCGGGCCGCCATGCTCGCCCGGTACGGCGGGATGGTCTCGGTGGTCGAGCACGCCCCGGCCGTCGCGTCCTGACGGTGGGGGCGGCCGTCGCCGCCCCCACCTCGGCGTCAGCCGGTGTTGCGCAGGCCGGCCGCGATGCCGTTGACGGTCAGCAGCAGGGCGCGGGCGCGCAGCGGGTCCTCCGGGCGGCCCTGGGCGACCAGCTCGCGCTGGCGGCGCAGCAGGGCGACCTGGAGGTAGGAGATCGGGTCCAGGTAGGCGTCGCGGACCACGAAGGTCTGCTTCAGGACCGGGTTGGACTCCAGCAGCGCGGACTCGCCGGTCAGGCGCAGCACCTCACGGACGGTCAGGTCGTGCTCCGCCGTGATCTGGTCGAAGATGTGGTGCAGTTCGGCCGGGACGAGCTGCTCGACGTAGTGGCGGGCGATCCGCAGGTCCGTCTTGGCCAGCGTCATGGCGACGTTGGACAGGAAGTTCTGGAAGAAGTGCCACTCGCCGTGCATCTCGGCCAGCACGTCGCCCAGGCCCGCCTCGCGGGCGGCGGCCAGGCCCGAGCCGACGCCGTACCAGCCGGGCACGATCTGGCGGGACTGCGTCCAGCCGAAGACCCACGGGATGGCCCGCAGGCCGTCCAGGCCCGCGCCCGAGTCGGGGCGCCGGGACGGGCGGGAGCCCAGGTGCAGGGAGGCCAGCTGGTCGACCGGGGTGGCGGCGAAGAAGTACTTCGGCAGGTCCTCCTGCTCGACCAGCGCACGGTAGGCGGTGTGGGCGGCCTCGGAGACCTGGTCCATCGCCGCGTCCCAGCGGGCCAGCTCCTCGGGGGCCTGGCGCGGGGAGGTGTGCAGGGCGGAGGCGGCGAGCGTCGCGGAGACGGTCAGCTCCAGGTTCTCCCGGGCCAGGGAGGGGATCAGGTACTTGTCGGAGATCACCTCGCCCTGCTCGGTGACCTTGATCTCGCCCTCCAGGGTGCCCCAGGGCTGGGCCAGGATCGCCTCATGCGAGGGGCCGCCGCCGCGGCCGACGGTGCCGCCGCGGCCGTGGAAGAGCCGCAGCCGGATGCCGTACCGGTGGGCGACGTCGCGCAGCCGGCGCTGGGCCCGGTGGATCTCCCACTGGGAGGTGGTGATGCCGCCGAACTTGGAGGAGTCCGAGTACCCGAGCATGACCTCCTGGATGTCGCCGCGCAGCGAGACCAGCAGGCGGTAGGAGGGGTCGGAGAGCATCTCGTCGAGGATCAGGTCGGCCTTCTGGAGCTCCTCGGTGGTCTCCAGGAGCGGCACGATGCCGATCTTGGCGATGCCCCCGTGCAGGTCGATCAGGCCGGCCTCGCGGGCCAGTACGGCGGCGGCGAAGACGTCGTCCGCGCCCTGGCACATCGAGATGATGTAGCTCTCCACGATCTCGTCGCCGAAGCGCTCGAAGCCCTCGCGGATGGTGGTGAAGACGCCGAGCGTCTTGGTGCCGGCCGCGTCCAGCGGGGCCGGGCTCGGGGCCAGCGGGCGGCGCGAGCGCAGCTCCTTGGCGAGCAGGCGCTGGCGGTACTCGCGCGGCATGTCGGCGTAGCGCCAGGCCTCCTCGCCGAGCCGGTCGAAGAGCTGGCCGAGCGCGTGGTGGTGGGCCTCGGCGTGCTCGCGCACGTCCATGGTGGCCAGCTGCAGGCCGAACGCCTCGATGGTGCGGATGGCCCGGGCGAGGCGGCCGTCGGCGATCAGCCCGCCGCGGTGGGCGCGCAGCGAGTCCTGGATCAGCCGCAGGTCGGCGACCAGCTCGCGGGTGCCCAGGTAGTCGCGGCCGGGGATGTGCTGGGTGCCGTTCGCCAGGCGGTCGCGGGTGTTCTCCAGCTTGAGGCGCACGCAGGTGGACTTGAGCCGGTAGGGCTCCTCGGCGTTCATCCGCTTGTAGCGCGGGCTCAGCTCGGGCAGCGCCTTGAGGTCGGCGTCCAGCGACTCCAGCAGCTCGGCCGAGGCGCCGGCCAGGCGGACCGAGGTGGAGAGGGAGGCACGCAGGTCGTCGACGGCGGCCAGGGCGTCCTTGATGCCGTACTCGTGCTGGAGGTTGAGCACGTCCCAGGTGACCTGGGGGGTGACGTTCGGGTTGCCGTCGCGGTCGCCGCCGATCCAGGTGCCGAAGGTCAGCGGGCGCACGCCGTCCGGGAGGGTGAGGCCGACCCGGGCCAGCTCCTCGTGCAGTTCCTCGAGCACCTCGGGGACGGCCTCGCGGTAGAGCTCGTCCAGGTAGTAGACGGCGTTGCGGGCCTCGTCGGTGGGCTCGGGGCGGGCGATGCGCAGCTCGTCGGTCTGCCAGAGCAGGTCGATCACCTCGGCCAGGCGGCGGTCGGCGCTGCGCTTGGCGGAGCTGTGGCGGGCCGGGTCGGCGGTGGAGAGGCCGGAGGCGACGTGGTCGCGGTGGATGCGCTCGAGCAGCTCGCCGATCCGGCGGAGCTTGTTGAGCACGCTGCGGCGGGCGGCCTCGGTCGGGTGCGCGGTGAAGACGGGGCGGACGGCCAGGTTGGCCAGGGTGTCGGCCAGGTGCTTGGGGTCGGCCTCGGCGAGCTGGTCGGCGGTCTGGGCGAGCAGCGAGCCCTCGCGGGCGCGGCGCCCGGTGAACTCCCGGCCGCGGTGCACCTGCTCGGTGACGTTGGCCAGGTGGAAGTAGGTGGAGAAGGCCCGTACCAGCTTGGCGGCGGTCTCCAGGTCGATGTCCGAGAGCAGTTCGGCGGTGGCCTCGCCGTCGGTGCGGCTGAGCATCCGTACCTGCTCCACCAGCCCGAGGAGCTCGGGGCCCTCCTGCCGGACCAGGGTCTCACCGAGCAGATCGCCGAGGCGGCGGATGTCCGCCCGCAGTGCGGCGTTGGCGGCTACGGAGTCCGTAGCGGTGGTGCTGGGGCTGTCCGCCTGAGTGGGGACCTGAGCGGTCACGGCTGGCTCCCTGATGTGGTGGGGTCTGCAACGGCTCTCGTCACCTTGCGTGGTGGTGACGTGTGCGGACCGCGCTGTCCGGACGCCCCCAGCATAGGTGGCACCGGGTGCCGCGAAGGTGACCTGGCCGGATGGCGGACAGGTGCCGCAGGACTTGTCGGTAAGTCGCTGGGAGACCGGAAAGAGTCCCGCCTAGGCTGTGGCCCATGGGGAAGTCGCCGGGGGACGGCCAAGCACTGTGGTGGTGGAGACGGCGCCGCAGCGCGCTGCTGGACGTGGGGCTGGCGGGGCTGGCCGCACTGGAGTGTGCGGTCGGTGCGTACGCGCTGGTGGGGGACAGGCTGCACTGGGGGTTCGGGGCGGCGCTGACCGCCTCGCTGCTCGGCGTGCTCGCCGGGCTGACCCTGGTGGTGCGGCGGCGCTGGCCGCTGGTGCCGGCCGTGGTCGCGCTGGTCTTCGTGCCCGCGCTGTTCGGGGTGGTGCTGCTGGTCGTCTCGCTGTACAGCCTGGCGGCGACCTGGGAGTGGCCCTCGCGGCGCTGGCGGGTGGTCGGGCTCGCGGCGCTGGCCTACGTCGAGTCGGTGGGCATGCTGCTGCTCTCCTTCCTCGGCGTGGACTCGCAGCCCGGCGAGGTGCAGCCGCCGGCCTGGGTGCTGGTGCTGGTCGCGGTGCTGGTCGCGGTGGCGCTCACCGTCCCGCCGGTGGTCACCGGTCTGTACGTGGGCGCGCGGCGGCGGCTGATCGAGTCGCTCAAGGACCGCGCCCACGGTCTGGAGACCGAGCTGGACCTGCTGGCCGAACAGGCCCAGGAGCGGGCCCGCCGGGCCCGGCTGGAGGAGCGCACCCGGATCGCCCGCGAGATGCACGACGTGGTCGCCCACCGGGTCAGCCTGATGGTGGTGCACGCGGGCGCCCTGGAGCGGATCGTCGACCGGGACCCGGAGAAGGCGCGGCAGAGCGCCGCGCTCATGGGGGAGGTCGGGCGGCAGGCGCTCAACGAGCTGCGGGAGATCCTGGGCGTACTGCGGATGTCCGAGGAGACGGTCGAGCGCACGCCCGGGCTGGCGCAGCTGCCGGGGCTGGTGGCGCAGTCGGAGGCGGCGGGCATGCGGGTGTCCCTGGCGGTCAGCGGCGAGACCCGGGCCTTCGTCCCGGAGGCCGAGCAGACCGCCTACCGCGTGGTGCAGGAGGGTCTGACCAACGCCCACAAGCACGCGAGCGGAGCCCGGGTCTCGGTGCTGCTCGCGTACGTGCCGAACGGCGTACGGGTGCAGGTGGCCAACGACTGCCCGGGCCTGGGTGTCAAGGTCGCCCTCCCGAGCGGCGGCAACGGACTGGTCGGCATGCGGGAGCGGGTCCTCGCCCTGGGCGGCAGCTTCTCGGCCGGCCCGGACGGCAAGGGCGGCTTCCTGGTGGAGGCCGTCCTCCCGTCGCGGCTGGCGGTCACCACCAGGGGCGCGGGGAACGGCGCGGCCGAGTAGGCAGCTTGCCGTACGGACGCACTCCGAGTGGGTTGCACTGTCTCGGGACGCCAGGATCCGCTGTGCCGGGCCGGCCGCCCCTGGGCGGTGCAACGCATTCTCAGCTGGAAAGTCTCGGCGGGGTGTGGCCCATGATCAACGTCGTGATGGCCTGGTCCGTGGAGTGGCCGAGGAAGTACTCGCCGGTGTGGTCGAGGCTGTAGACGCGGGCCTCCTCGTCGATGGCGAGCAGGGCCTGGCCGTAGGCCTCCTCGCCGAGGGGGGCCATGCGGGTGCCGAGGGCCCGGCCGAGGTCGGCGAGGGTGCGGGGGGAGTGGAGGCCGCAGAGGGGGTCGAGCAGGAAGGGGGTGCGGGCCATCCGCAGGCCGGCGCCCGCGAGGTCGAAGGCGAGGGCGCCGAACTCCGCCCAGGCCTCGATCGCCGCCGGGAAGACGGCGTGCTGCACTCCCGCGGCGTCCCCGTGGCCGACCAGCTGGTCGGCCCAGGCCTCGGCCTGGCGGATCTCCCAGCGGCCGGGGTGCCAGCCGGCCTGCTTGAGGGCGGCGGCCACGTCGGCGCTGAACCGGGGCTGGGTGCGGGCGGAGGAGAGGGTGGGCGGGTTCAGGACTTGCTCCGGAGGGTGACACTCGTGACGTTCAGGTGGTCGAGCAGCGGCACGCAGGACCGGCACGGCGGCGCGTGCGTACCGTGCGCCGGATCGCCCTCCTCGCGGATCCGGACGGTGGTCAGCCGGGCACCCTTGAGGGCCTTGCGCGCCTCCTGGATGGTCAGCGGCTTGCGCACGGCCCGCTTGGAGCGGCCCTCGTCCACGCCGATGAGGTACTGCGAGAGCAGCACCGCCTCCGGGCAGCGGCCGACGAACCGCTCGCGCTGGTCCAGCGGCAGGGCGGCCAGGAAGTCCCCCACCAGCGGGTGCAGCTGCGGCCGGGCGTCGGCCTTGTCGCCCGCGAGGGTGCGTACGTCCCCGCTGCGCAGCGACAGGGCGGCGGCCACGGCGGGCAACAGACTGTCCCTGCTCTGGCGCGGCACCGGGACGGCCGGGGCGGTGGGGAGCGGTGTCTCCACGGTGACCACTGGCTGCTCCTTCGGTGCGGGACGGGCCGGCGCGGCCGGGCTGACGGACGGTGAGGACGTGACGTAGGGACACGGTAGGGGTCCAGCCTGCCAAATGCCTCCGACATTCGGCGCGCCGGGGTCCGCGGGCGGCCCGGCCGGGAGGGTAACTCTGCTGGCGGGTTTGTGGATTCGGCCCCCGGTCGGCCGGGGCGGACGGTAGCGTTCCAGCAGCGGGCCAGGGGGCTCCGAGCCGCGGGGGAGCGGATTCGGGCCGGGCTCGGCATGCCGTCGGGGGGCAGCGGCTGGGCAAGGGGGGTCTTGCGCGGGCGTACGGGTGGGGGCTTGGCAGCGGTGCGTCCGCTGTCGCGAACATCACTGTGCGCCGCCTGTCCTCTCCGTCACGTCCGCGTCCCTCCCGTCACGGCTGACACCGAACTGATCACCGCTCAGGAGAGGGCCAGCGCCCCATGAACGCAGTCGCCATCGAGGGATCCCGCTGTCTGGTCACCGGCGGGGCGGGGACCATTGGCTCCACCGTCGTGGACCAGCTGATCGAGGCCGGGGCGCGGGAGGTCGTCGTCCTCGACAACTTCGTCCGCGGCCGGATGGAGAACCTGGCCGCCGCCCAGGCCGCCGCCGCCCCCGGACAGCTGCGGGTGGTGGACGGGGACATCCGCGACCGTGCCCTGCTGCGCGAGCTGCTCGGCACCGACACCGACCTGCTCTTCCACCTCGCCGCGATCCGGATCACCCAGTGCGCCACCGAGCCCCGGCTGGCCCTGGAGATCATGGTCGACGGCACCTTCGACGTGGTCGAGGCCGCCGCCGAGTGCGGCGTCCGCAAGGTGGTCGCCTCCTCCACCGCCTCGGTCTACGGGCTGGCCGACACCTTCCCGACCCCCGAGACCCAGCACCCGTACAACAACGACACCCTCTACGGCGCCGCGAAGGTCTTCAACGAGGGCCTGCTGCGCAGCTTCCACGCCATGTACGGCCTGGACTACGTCGCACTGCGGTACTTCAACGTGTACGGCCCCCGGATGGACGTGCACGGCAGGTACACCGAGGTCTTCATCCGCTGGATGGAGCGGATCAACGCCGGGCAGCCGCCGCTGATCTTCGGAGACGGCACCCAGACCATGGACTTCGTCTACACCGAGGACATCGCCCGGGCCAACCTGCTGGCCGCCGCCGCGCCCGTCACCGACCGGGTCTACAACATCGCCAGCTCCACCGAGGTCTCGCTGCGCGGCCTGGCCGACGCCCTGCTGCAGGCGATGGACCGCGACGACCTGGACGTGGAGCACGGCCCGGCCCGGGGCACCGCCGGCGGTGTGGTCCGGCGCCTGGCCGACATATCGGCCGCCCAGCAGGACCTCGGCTGGAAGCCCGAGCTCGGCCTGGACGACGGCCTGCGCAAGCTCGTCGCCTGGTGGCGCGAGCAGTAGTCCTCTCGGCATCGACCTTCGGAGAATTCGCGTGTCCACGATCCCCGTCATGATCCCCTGGCTCGGCGAGGAGGAGGCCCAGGCCGCCGCCGAGGCCGTCCGTTCCGGCTGGGTGGCCCAGGGCCCCCGCGTCGCCGAGTTCGAGCGGGCCTTCGCCGAGCACCTCGGCGCACCGCACGCCGTCGCCGTCTCCTCCTGCACCACGGCCCTGCACCTCGCCCTGATCGGCGCGGGTGTCGGCCCCGGCGACGAGGTCGTGGTGCCCTCGCTCTCCTTCATCGCCACCGCCAATGCCGTCGCCTACCTCGGCGCCACCCCGGTCTTCGCCGACGTCGACCCGGCCAGTGGCAATCTCACCGCGCAGACCGTCCAGCCGCTGCTGACCGCCCGGACGAAGGCCGTACTCGCGGTGGACCAGGGCGGCGTGCCGGTCGACCTGGACGCCCTGCGGGCGCTCGGGGTCCCAGTGGTGGAGGACGCCGCCTGCGCCGCCGGGGCGCTCTACCGGGGGCGCCCGGCCGGCGCCACGGCCGAGCTCGCCGCGTACTCCTTCCACCCCCGCAAGCTGCTCACCACCGGGGAGGGCGGCATGATCACCTGCCAGGACGGCGAACTCGCCGCCCGGCTGCGGCGGTTGCGCGAGCACGGGATGAGCGTCTCGGCCGCCGACCGGCACGCCGCCGGGGGCGGTGCGGCCGTGGTCGAGACCTACGACGAGATCGGCTACAACTACCGGATGACCGACATCCAGGCCGCGATCGGCCTGGTGCAGCTGCGCAAGCTGCCCGAGATGGTCGCCCGTCGCCGCCAACTCGCGGACCGCTACCGCGAGTTGCTGGGCGGGCTGGCCGAGCGGATGGTCACCGACCCGGAGCACGGCCAGGGCAACTACCAGTCCTGCTGGCTGCTGCTGCCCGAGGGCGCCCCGGACCGCACCGACGTACTGGCCCGGCTCGCCGAGGCGGGGGTCTCGGCCCGGCGCGGCATCATGGCCGCCCACCTGGAGGCGCCGTACAAGGGCACGACCCGAGTGCCGCTGCCCGCCACGGAGTTGCTCACCGCCCGGTCGCTCATCCTGCCGCTCTACCACTCGCTCACCGAGCAGCAGCAGGACACCGTGGTGGCCGCGCTGCGCGCCGCGCTCTGACCGTTCCACTTCATAGGAAGCCCCGTCCACTCAAGAGAGGTCAGGCCCCTGTATGGCCGCCGCCGTCCCGCTGGTCGATCTGCAAGCCGCGCACGCCGAGGTCGCGGAGGAGGTGCGGGAGGGCTTCGACCGGGTGCTGAGTTCGGGGGCCTACATCAAGGGGCCGGACGTCGCCGAGTTCGAGGCCGAGTACGCGGCCTTCAGCGGCGTCCGGCACGCCGTCGGCACGGCCAACGGCACCGACGCCCTGGAGCTCGCCCTGCGCGCGCTCGAACTGCCCGAGGGCGCGGGCGTGGTGCTGCCCGCGAACACCTTCGTGGCCACCGCCGAGGCCGTGGTGCGGGCCGGGCTGCGGCCGGTGCTGGTCGATGTCGACCCCGCGTTCCTGCTGACCGACCCGGCCGCGGTGGCCGACCGGCTCGGCGAGGCGGCGGCACTGATGCCCGTCCACCTCAACGGGCAGCTCGCGCCGATGGAGCAGCTGCTTGAGGTCGCCGGGGAGCTGCCGGTGATCGAGGACGGCGCGCAGTCCCAGGGGGCCCTGCGGCACGGCCGGGTCTCCGGCTCCTGGGGCCGGATCTCCGCCACCAGCTTCTATCCGGGCAAGAACCTCGGCGCCTACGGCGACGCCGGTGCCGTCGTCACCGACGACGCGGAGCTGGCCAAGGCCGTGCGGCTGATCGGCGACCACGGCTCGGGCGTGAAGTACGTCCACGAGCGCTTCGGGTTCAACTCGCGGATGGACACCCTGCAGGCGGTGGTGCTGCGGGCCAAACTGCGCCGCCTGCCGGCCTGGAACGAGGCCCGCCGGACCGCCGCCGCCCGCTACGACGAGCTGCTCAGCGGCCTCGACGAGCTCGGCGGCCTCACCACGCCGCTGACCATGCCCGGCAACGAGCACGTCTGGCACCTGTACGCGGTGCGGCTGGAGCGCGGCCGGGACGAGGTGCTGGCGGCCCTGCAGGCCGAGGGCATCGGCGCGGGCGTGCACTACCCCGTGCCGGTCCACCTCCAGCCCGCCTTCGCCCACCTCGGCCACGGCGCGGGCAGCTTCCCCGTCACGGAGAAGGCGGCGGGCGAGATCCTCACCCTGCCGCTCTTCCCGCAGATCACCGAGGACCAGCAGACCCGGGTGGCGGAGGTGCTCGCCAAGGCGCTGGCCCGGATCTGACCGTCCCTTGGGTGGCGGCCTGCGGCCTGGCCGCCACCCAATAGGCTGGTGCGCATCAGACCGGATGCACGCAGCGGGGGCACGCAGATGACGACAGGCCAGCCCGGCGCCCTGGCGCCCAACGGGGCGTACGCGGGCCAGGTGGTGAACTTCCCGGACCCGGTGCGGGCCGCGAAGCACCCCGCCGGGGTCCGGATCGACGAGTACGGTCACCCGGACTTCAGCCCGTACGCCGCCGCCGTCGCCGAGGTGGCCGACCCGCCGCCCGGCCTCGGCGTGGACGAGCTGCGGCTCACCGACTACGTCTCGGCCAACGCCGCCCTCTACACCCAGGGCCACCCGCTCTGGGCCGACCAGGACACCGCCGTGGGCACGCCCGCCGGCTGGACCTGGCACCACGTGGCCGGGCGCGCCGCCCCCGGCTGGCGCCGGATGGAGCTGGTGCCGGTCGAGGTCAAGGCCCTGCTGCGCCACCACGGCGGCCTGGCCCGCTCGCAGGCCGACCACGGCCGCCGCGGCACCAGCCCGCTGCAGCAGCACCGCCCGGCGCACTTCTCCCTCGCCAAGGACGGCGGCGACCCGCTGGCCGTCACCGAGGACCTGGTGCAGAGCGCCGAGCAGCGGCTGGGCCACGAGCTGCCGCCCGCCTACCGCTCCTTCCTGAAGCTGGCCGGCGGCCGAGCCCCGGTCGGGGTCGCGCTGGACACCGGGCTCGGGCTGCTGCTCGACCAGCCGTTCCTGACGCTGAGCGAGGAGTACGGCGTCCAGGACCTGGTGTACGCGAACAAGTGCCTGCGCGACCACCTCACCAAGGACTACCTGGGCATCGCGTACGTCCAGGGCGGGCTGCTCGCGCTCAAGGTCCGGGGCGAGGGCGTCGGGTCGGTGTGGTTCTGCCTCTACGACGACGCGCGGGACGGCGGCGATCCGGCGGAGAGCCCCGAGGCGCGGGTGGAGCGGCTGCTGCTGCCCTGCGGCGCGGACTTCGACGAGTTCCTGCTGCGGCTGGCGGGCAGCCCGCCGGAGCTGGAGACGGTGGCCGCGATGATGGTGGACGGCGGGTTCGCCCGGGCTGTGGCGGCCGGCTGATGTTCGTTCTTCTGAAGGGTGGGGTGGGCCGGTCGTGGTGACGTACGCGCAGGCGAAGGAGCTGGCCGAGGACTGGGTCAACGCCGGGGTGCCGCGGTCCGGTCTGCGGGAGGTGCGGGTCCGGGAGTTCGACCTGGGCTTCGTCTGCTGGGCCGGGGAGCCCGGGGACGGCGGCCCTCGCCTGGTCATCGCGCGGGACGGCGGGGCCAGCACGCTCTGGCCGCCGCTGCCGGTCAACGAGGTCGTCCAGCTCTTCGAGGAGACCTACGGGACTCCCGGTGAGCCGAACCCGGCCGGTGCGGCCAAGCCCGTGACGGGCTCGGTCGAGGCCACCTCCTTCCGGCTCAGCCCCCCGCAGTGGGTCAAGGACGCGGGCGAGGCCGCGATCGCCGCCGAGGCGGCCCGGCTGGGCCCGCCGCCGGGGGCGGAGGAACCCGCCGCGGACGCTGCCGCGGACGCCGTCGAGGAGGAGCCGAAGGTCTTCACGGCACCGCCCGCTTCGGAGCGGCCGGCGGGGTATGCCCCGACGATGCTCGCGGCTCCGCCGGAGGGCGCGCAGTCGCAGGGCGGTACGGCGGGTGGCGGGGTGCCGGGCATGCCGCCGATGGTTGGTGGGCCCGGGGCTGTGCCGCCGGTTCCGGGTGTTCCGGGTGTTCCGGGCCAGCCGGGTGGGCCTGGGGTGGCCGGGGCTCCCGGTGTGCCGCCGGTGCCCGGGATGCCTGGGGCTGCCGGGGGGCCGGGCGGGGTGCCGTTCCCTGGTGCGCCTGGCGTGCCCGCTGGTCCGGGGATGCCGGGAGGCCCCGGCGCTCCGGCGTTCGCCGGGCAGCCGGGTGCAGGTGTTGCGCCGACCGGCCCGGGTGGCGTCGGCGTGCCGCCGGTGCCGGGGGGTGCGGGCGTGCCTGGTGTGCCGCCGGTGCCTGGGTTTGCCGGGCAGCCGGGCGGTGCGGGTGCGACGGTCGGTGCCGGGGCTCCTGATGTTCCGCCGGTTCCCGGGGTGCCGGGTGTGCCGGCGTTCCCTGGGCAGCCGGGTGCAGGGGCTGTGCCGGTCGGGCCGGGTGGCGTCGGCGTGCCGCCGGTTCCCGGGGTGCCCGGTGCGCCGGCGTTCCCTGGGCAGCCTGGGCCGGGTGGTGTGCCGCCGCTCGCCGGGGTGACCGGGCAGCCTGGTGTGCCGCCGGTGCCCGGTGCGTCGTCGCCGTTCCCCGGACAGCCGGGGCAGCCCGGTGTGTCTGCGTCGTCGCCGTTCCCCGGGCAGCCCGGGGCCGGTGGGGTGGCGGGGCCGCATGTGCCGTCGGCGGCCGAGTTGGCTGCTGCGCCGCCGCCTCCGCCGGGGGCGGTGGCGGTGCCGTTGCCGCCGCCGGTCGGCGTTGGAGTGCCGGCCCCGCCGCAGCCGGCGATGGCCGGGAAGGCGGATCCGACCGCGCCGCCGCCACCGCCGCCCGCCGCGCTGCTGACCGGGCCGAACCCGGCCGCCGCCGCGATCGCGCACGAGAGCACCCAGCTCGCCCACGCCGTACCCGAGCCGGCCCGTCCGCTCGGCGCCACGCCGCCGCCGGGGGTGCCGTCGGCTCCGGTGGCGCCTGCGGAGGCGCTCGCCCATGAGCCGACCCAGCTCGCCCACGCCGTACCGGCCCCGGCGGTGGCCGATGCCGCGCCGGGCGCCGGGTACGGGTACCCGAACGTGCCGCAGGCGCCGCAGGCCGCCGTGCCGTCCGGCGTGCCCTCGATCGGGCCGGGCAGTGTGGCGGTGGTCAGCTACCGGGGCCCGGACGGCTCGGAACAGAAGCTGATCCACCGCAGCGAGCCGGGCACGCCGCACCCGGAGTGGAAGGCGATGCAGGACCTGCGCCGGCTGGGCGTGCCGCCGGACCAGGTGCTCGAGCTGCACACCGATCTGGAGTGCTGCGAGCTGCCCGGCGGGTACTGCGGCCGGATGGTGCGGGCCTCCTGGCCGAACGTCCGGATCAGCCACACCGCCCCGTACGGCCGGGACCACCAGGCCCGGCAGGCCGGGATGGTGATGCTGCTCGAGCACCTGGACCAGCTGCACCAGGTGGCCGCCGCCCCGCAGCGGCCGCGCCCGGTGCGGGTGGCTCCGCCGGGGCCGGGGGCGGTGCCCGCGCTGCCGCCGATCCCGCCGCAGCAGCTGGCGGCGGAGCTGACGCAGTGGTTCGGGCCGGGCGTGTTCCGGTTCGAGCAGCGGGCCGTGGCGCGGCAGGGAGTGCCTGAGGCGGTGGCCCAGACGCTGATGTGGGCCGGGCTGCCGCGGGACTTCACGCCGTTCTTCTGGGCCCAGGCCCAGGAGGGGCGCCCGATCCCGACCCTGGCCGAGCTGGCCGCCGAGCGCGGGCTGCCCGCCGGGCCGGACTTCGGTGGCTACCTGGTGCTCGGCAACGACTACGGCCGTCAGCTCTGCGTCCAGTACGGCACGGCCGCCGTGGTCGCCGTCGACCTGACCCCGGGCACGGGCGAGGCGCCGCGCTTCGTCAACACCGGCGTCCCCGAGTTCGTCCGCAGCCTGGCCCTGCTCGGCCGGATGTGGCCGCTGCGCTACGGCCTCACCCCCGAGCAGGCCGCCCGCTGGACCACCGACTTCCAGGCCCAGCTGGCCGCCGTCGACCCGGCGGCGCTGCAGACTCCGGAGACCTGGTGGAGCGTGCTCATCGAGCAGTTCTGGGACGGTGTGATGTAGTCCGCGGCACTCCGCGAAACCCCCTGGGCCCGGCCCGGCGTCGTACGACATGGATCAGCGATGCCGGGCCGGGCCCGAGCTCTGCCCCCGGGGTGGTTCTGACGGGGCGGGCGGTGGTGGCTTGCTTGGGGTTTCGAGTTGATCTGCGCAAAATAGGTCAAGAGGACGGTCTGAAGTAGGCCGTTCCGATCATCATCCGGCGATGGGCTGCGCAGCCCGCGAGCACGAGGGGAAGAGCCCATGAGTGACGTCTCCCAGACCGGCTTCACGGCTGCCCGCAGGGGGTACGCGCCCGAGCAGGTCGACCAAGCGCTGGCGGCGCTGACCGCCGAGCGGGACAACGCCTGGGAGCGCCTCGCCGTGCTCGGCGCCGGCATCCGGGAGATGGAGAAGCGGCTCGCGGACGTGCGGCAGGCCGCCGCCGACGCCCCGGAGCCGGACTACGGCGTGCTGAGCGAGCAGGCCGCCAAGCTGATGGGCATCGCCGAGGCCGAGGCGCTGGCCGTCCGGGAGGCGGCCGAGCGGGCCGCCGAGGACGAGCGGGACGCGACGTACGACGCGGGCCAGCTGCTGGACGCGCAGAGCAAGGAGTACGCCGTCACCACCCGCAGCGAGGCCGACCAGGCCGTGCGGCGGACGGACGAGCGGAGCCGGGCTGAGGCTGAGCGGATCCGGGCGGAGGCGGACGCGGACGCCCGGGCGATCCGGGACGCCGCGACGGCCGACGCGGCCAAGATCCGGGTCGGCGCGGCGGAGGCCGAGGAGCGGGCCGAGGGCAAGCTGGCCGAGCTGCGCCGCCGGGCGGACGAGATGTTCGCGGCGGCCGAGACGCGGGCCGACGCGGAGGACACCAAGATCTCGGCGACGGCCGAGCGGCGGCTCAAGGAGGCCGAGCAGCACCGGGAGACGGTGCTCGGCCAGATCAAGCAGACCGAGGTCGAGGCCCAGGCCAAGGCCGACCAGCTGGTGGACGCGGCCCGGCGCGAGGCGGACAGGATCCGGACGGCGAGCGAGCGGGAGCAGAAGGAGTTCGCGGCACGGCACGAGATCGTGCAGCAGCACCTGGACCACATCAAGGGGACCCTGGCAGCGCTGACGGGTGCGGCGGTCGGTGCCATCGAGCCGGAGGCGGCGGCCGGGCCGCTCGCGCTGGAGGCTGCCGCCGCTCCGGAGATCGCGCCGGTGCCGGAGAAGCCGTGGGAGAAGAAGGCGGAGGCGGACGGGACCATGGTGCTGCCGACCGTGCCGCCGAAGCCCCCGGCGCCGCCCGTGACCGAGCCGGAGCCGGAGACCCGGATCGTCCCGAAGATCGTGATCGTGGACGACGGCTCCTCGGGCTACGACACCCTGCCCAACACGGTGGGCCGCCGCCGGAGCTAGGCCCTCTCTTTCGGATCACGCCGGGCGGGCGCCGCCGATGCACGCACCCCAACGACGCCCGCTGATCCGACGTGATCCGAAAGAGAGGGCCTAGGAGTGCACTGGCGATCTTGAAATCGCGCCCAGCTTGCACCAGATTGCCCCGATCGACATTTACCGGCGAACTCGGGCAAGGCGGGCGGCCGGAGAAAGACCTTCAGCAAACTCCTAGGCCTACGGGTTCAGCAGCTTCGCCAGGCGGGCGTTCTGGTCCTTGAGGGCCTGCTGGTGGTCGGTCAGGGCCGTGGTGTTCTTGGCGATCTGCTGGCGCTGGTAGCCGGCCAGGACGGCGAAGTAGCGGCCGGCCAGGTCGGTGCTGGTGGTGCAGGTGGCGTCGGCGCGGGCGGCGGACTGTTCGGCGGGGGTGACGGCCGGGGCGGTGCGGTAGCGCTGGAGGAGGGCCTCGGGGGTGGTGGCCGGGAAGCCGGCGGTGGTCATGCAGGCGGACCAGGCGCGGGTCGCGTCGACCACCCGGGTGTCCTGTTCGGCGGCCTGGAGGGACTCGGCGAAGAGCCGGTTGACCAGTTCGGTGCCGAGCTGGTCGGTGGGCTTGAAGTCGTCGGCTATCCGGCGGTCGCACTCGACCCGGGCGCTCGCGTACGCCTCGGAGTCGTCGGTGACCTTCGGGGCCGCCTTGACCGCCGCCTTGGGGTGGAAGCCCTGGTCGGCCGGGCCCAGGTAGCCCCAGGCGCCGGCGGGCAGGGCGGTGGTGCCGTCCGGGGTGGCGCCGCTGCGGTAGTTGTCGGCGGTGAAGGAGCCGAAGCCGGCCCGGTGCATGCAGGAGACGGCCAGCGAGGTGCGGATGCCGGCCTGCTCCTCGAGGGTGCGGTCGTCGGGCTGGTAGGCGGCAAGCGGCAGCGCGGCCATCCCGGCCTGGCCGGACTCGGGGGCCTGCGGGGTGCCGGTGACCGGCGGCTCGGTCGGCCGGTCGGCGGGGGCCTTGTGCCGGTCGGCGGCGCAGCCGGTGAGCAGGACGGCGAGCGTGGCGGCGAGCACGGCGGCCGTCAGGCGGCTCCGGCGGGCTGGGTGGTCCACGCTGACGATCCAATCCGCGCGGCGTGGATGGGGGAGTGCGGCCGCGCCCGTTCGGACCCTAGCCCGCTCGTTCCGGGGGCTCCAGCGGTTAACGGCGCCTCGGGGGTGAGCTGCGTCACGCGGCCGTTCCCGCCGCCGAATTGGCATGTACGTGATATATGAGTCCGGGGATCCGGCGAGGCGTCAGAGAAAGCCCGGGTGGCGGCAATTCGGGAAATCCGCGAAAGGGTGCGGGCGAAACAGTTCGGGTGCCCCGGCGGCGGCCGGATTCCGGTGGCCCGGCGCGGCGGCAGAACCGCAGGTCACCAGGTGTCGTGGCGCCCGCCAGGAAAGGGCGCCACGACTCCCGGCGAATGGGCAGGGCGCCCCCACCCAGGGCCGCCCGGCCTCGTGCACTCCCGACCCCCATCGGGGTGCACCCGGCTCCGTCGCAGCCATCCCCCACGGTTGGGTGCGGCGGGCACGAACACCATCCTGCACGGCGACCATGGACAGACAGTGACAGGAATATGTCCATTCCATGTGATGTCAACGTGACCCGGCCCTGAAGGACCGGGCTCGGAGGTGGGGCGCAGCTGGCTGTTGCGTGGCCTCCTCCGTCTGAGCCACCTATGGTGCGGTGGCTGGGACGCGTGACTCACGCCCCGCGGTCCACACCGCAGCGCCCTTGCGGGCGATGTTGTGGGACGCTCCCCCAGCCTTCGGCCGGGAGGTGCCCCCTTCGTCCGCGTGCATGACAGTCCCGCAGGAGCGGCACACGAAGGTCGCTCGCGCCTGGGGAGCAGGCGAGACGGACGTTCCTCAACCGGCCGCTGGTGGCCCAGACGGAGACGGTCTGCCGGTCCAACTGCCAGGACAGGCAGCGGTCGTCATACGGCTGCGCGGCCTCGGGCCGGAAGGTGACCGGCTTGGACTCCGCCTTGATCCGGCGCTTGGAACCGGGCCTGCCGAGGTTCCCGGCCCGGATGTTCGCCGCGAGCGTGGTGCAGGCGTCGCGGACCTTCCGGCCGTGAACGGCCGGGGTTCCTCGCAAGATCACGCTGAAATTTCTTCCTGCCGCTCGCCCCGCCCGACCGTCTCGGCCCCGCTCCCCACCCGGCGTCGGCTCCGCGGCGTAGTCTTGAGAACCCCGGGCGCGCCGCGTGCCGGGCTGTTCGCGTTGCCCGGCCGGTGAAGTCGGCGCCTGGGCACCATCCGAGCCAACGGGACGAATAACTCGATGAGCCTTGCCGGACTGCTCGATGTCGTCGTACGGGATGCCGCCCTCGCCGAGGCGATCGAGGCCGCGGCCACCGGGCGCCGACAGCACCTGGATCTGGTCGGCCCGCCCGCCGCGCGGCCGTTCGCGGTGGCGGCGCTGGCCCGCTCGCTGGCCCGGGAGGCCGGGGAGCGCGGCCGCCCGGTGCTCGCCGTGACCGCCACCGGCCGCGAGGCCGAGGACTTGGCGGCCTCCTTGCGCTCGCTGCTCCCGCCGGACGCGGTGGCCGAGTACCCCGCCTGGGAGACCCTCCCGCACGAGCGGCTCTCCCCCCGCTCCGACACGGTCGGCCGCCGCCTCGCGGTGCTGCGCCGGATCGTGCACCCGCGCGCGGACGATCCGGCCGCCGGGCCCGTGCAGGTGATCGTCGCGCCCGTCCGCTCGGTGCTGCAGCCGCAGGTCAAGGGCCTGGCCGAGCTCGAGCCGGTCGCGCTGCAGCGGGGCGAGCAGCACGACCTGGACGCGGTGGCCCGGCGGCTGGCCGCGGCCGCGTACGCCCGGGTCGAGCTGGTCGAGAAGCGCGGCGAGTTCGCCGTGCGCGGCGGCATCCTGGACGTCTTCCCGCCCACCGAGGAGCACCCGCTCCGGGTGGAGTTCTGGGGTGACGAGGTCGAGGAGATCCGGTACTTCAAGGTGGCCGACCAGCGCTCGCTGGAGATCGCCGAGCACGGCGTCTGGGCGCCCCCGTGCCGGGAGCTGCTGCTCACCGACGAGGTGCGGGAGCGGGCCGCCGCGCTGGCGCAGAGCCACCCGGAGCTGGGCGAGATCCTGGACAAGATCGCCCAGGGCATCGCCGTGGAGGGCATGGAGTCGCTGGCCCCGGTGCTGGTGGACGACATGGAGCTGCTGATGGACGTGCTGCCGTCCGGTTCGGTGGCCGTGGTCTGCGACCCGGAGCGGGTGCGCACCCGGGCGGCCGACCTGGTGGCGACCAGCCAGGAGTTCCTGCACGCCTCCTGGGTGGCCGCGGCCGCCGGCGGCGACCGGCCGATCGACCTGGAGACCATCGACGTCTCCGCCGCGTCGCTCCGCTCGCTGGCCGAGGTGCGCGAGCACGCGGCCGAGATCGACCTGCCCTGGTGGTCGGTCAGCCCGTTCGCGACCAGCGACTCGGCCCTCGACGGCCCGCTGGAGTTCGACGCGTCCACCCTGACCATCGGCATGCACGCCGTCGAGGCCTACCGGGGCGACACCGCGCGGGCCATCGCCGACGCCAAGGAGCGGCTGGCCGCCGACTGGCGGGTCGTCATGGTGACCGAGGGCCACGGCCCGGCCACCCGCCTCGCCGAGCTGCTCGGCAACGAGGGCATCCCGGCCCGCCTGGTGGCCGACCTGACCGAGCCGCCGACCCGGGACGTCGTCCACGTCTCCTGCGGCTCGATCGAGCACGGCTTCGTGGACGAGACGCTCAAGCTCACCGTCGTCACCGAGACCGACCTCTCCGGCCAGAAGTCCTCCACCAAGGACATGCGCCGGATGCCCTCCCGGCGCCGCAACGCGATCGACCCGCTGGCCCTGCAGGCCGGCGACTACGTGGTGCACGAGGCGCACGGTGTCGGCCG
Source organism: Kitasatospora sp. NPDC002227 (assembly GCF_040296285.1). Classification (NCBI taxonomy): domain Bacteria; kingdom Bacillati; phylum Actinomycetota; class Actinomycetes; order Kitasatosporales; family Streptomycetaceae; genus Kitasatospora; species Kitasatospora sp. NPDC002227. Next base: position 328,796 of record NZ_JBEOWY010000002.1, on the reverse strand, counting down.
GTACGTGGAGATGGTGCAGCGCACCGTGCAGGGCGCGACCCGCGAGTACCTGGTGCTGGAGTATGCCCCCGCGAAGAAGGGGCACCCGGGCGACCGGCTCTTCGTGCCCACCGACCAGCTCGACCAGGTGACCAAGTACGTCGGCGGCGAGGCCCCGACGCTGCACCGGCTCGGCGGGGCGGACTGGGCCAAGACCAAGCAGCGGGCCAAGAAGGCGGTCAAGGAGATCGCCGCCGACCTGATCAAGCTCTACTCGGCCCGGATGGCGGCCCCCGGCCACACCTTCGGCCCGGACACCCCCTGGCAGCGCGAGCTGGAGGACGCCTTCCCGTACGCGGAGACGCCCGACCAGCTGACCACCATCGCCGAGGTCAAGGCGGACATGGAGAAGTCGGTCCCGATGGACCGGCTGATCTGCGGCGACGTCGGCTACGGCAAGACCGAGATCGCGGTGCGGGCCGCCTTCAAGGCCGTGCAGGACGGCAAGCAGGTCGCCGTCCTGGTGCCGACCACGCTGCTTGTGCAGCAGCACTTCTCCACTTTCGCCGAGCGGTACGCCAACTTCCCGGTGATCGTGAAGGCGCTGTCCCGGTTCCAGACCGACGCCGAGGCGAAGGCCGTCCTGGAGGGGCTGTTCGACGGCTCGGTGGACGTCGTGATCGGGACGCACCGGCTGTTCTCCAGCGAGACGCGGTTCAAGGACCTCGGGCTCGTGATCGTGGACGAGGAGCAGCGGTTCGGTGTCGAGCACAAGGAGCAGCTGAAGAAGCTGCGGGCCAACGTGGACGTGCTGACCATGTCGGCCACGCCGATCCCGCGCACCCTGGAGATGGCCGTCACCGGCATCCGGGAGATGTCCACCATCACCACCCCGCCGGAGGAGCGGCACCCGGTGCTGACCTTCGTCGGCCCCTACGACGAGAAGCAGATCTCGGCGGCGATCCGGCGCGAACTGCTGCGCGAGGGCCAGGTCTTCTACATCCACAACCGGGTGGAGTCGATCGACAAGGCGGCGGCGCGGCTGAAGGACCTGGTGCCCGAGGCGCGGATTGCCACCGCGCACGGGCAGATGGGGGAGAGCCAGCTGGAGAAGGTGGTGGTCGACTTCTGGGAGAAGGAGTTCGACGTGCTGGTCTCCACCACGATCGTGGAGTCCGGCATCGACATCTCCAACGCCAACACGCTCATCGTCGAGCGCGGTGACACCTTCGGCCTCTCCCAGCTGCACCAGCTGCGCGGCCGCGTCGGCCGTGGGCGCGAGCGCGGCTACGCGTACATGCTCTACCCGCCGGAGAAGCCGCTGACCGAGACGGCCCACGAGCGCCTGGCCACCATCGCCCAGCACACCGAGATGGGTGCCGGTATGTACGTGGCGATGAAGGACCTGGAGATCCGCGGCGCGGGCAACCTGCTCGGCGGCGAGCAGTCCGGGCACATCGCCGGGGTCGGCTTCGACCTCTACATGCGGATGGTCGGGGAGGCCGTCGCGGAGTTCCGCGACTCGCTGGCGAGCGGCGGAGCGGTGGTGGAGGAGGAGCCGCTGGAGGTGAAGATCGAGCTGCCCGTGGACGCCCACGTGCCGCACGACTACGCCCCCGGCGAGCGGCTGCGCCTGCAGGCGTACCGCTCGATCGCGGCGGTCAACTCGGAGGAGGACATCGCGCAGGTCCGCGAGGAGCTCAAGGACCGGTACGGGAAGCTGCCGGAGCCGGTGGAGAACCTGCTGATGGTGGCCGGGCTGCGGCTGTACGCCCGCCGCTGCGGGATCTCGGACATCACCCTGCAGGGTTCGAACGTCCGGTTCGGGCCGGTGGAGCTGCGGGAGTCGCAGGAGCTGCGGCTGAACCGGCTCTACCCGCGCAGCCAGGTCAAGGCGACAGCCCGTCAGGCGCTGGTGCCGCGGCCGGGCAGCGGGCGGATCGGCAGCAAGCCGCTGGTCGGCCGGGAGCTGCTGCAGTGGTGCACCGAGTTCCTGACCACGATCTTCGACGATCTGGCGGGGACGAAGAAGTAGTAGTCACTGCTTCCTCGGTGAGCGGCGGTCTCAGGGTGTTTCCTGGGGCCGCCGCTGCTGTGTGCGACGGCTCTGTTCACAGCGCCCACTGGCCGGTCTGCTGGGCGAAGCCGCTGTCGAGGGCGAACTGGACCTTGGCGAGCTTGGCGTCGGCGGGCACCTCGAAGGTGACGAAGCCGAGCGCGCTCTCGCCGGAGGCGATGGTGGCGGGCACCTGGAAGGCCGGGCCGGCCTTGGTGTCCTCCACGCCGGCGCCGTAGGCCTGGCCCTGGGCGTCGATCAGCTTGGCGCTGTTCTGCGGGGCGTCGTTGTAGCCCTTGGCGCCGGTGGCCTTGATCCGGAACTGGACGGCGACGAAGCGCTTGCCGTCGGCGGGCTTGGTGAACTCGTCGGCCCCCTCGGCGTTGTCGGCCAGCTTGACCACCGTGACGTCGGCGGTGGTGCCGGCCTCGCTGCCCTTGAGCGCGATGGTGTCGCCAAGCTTGGCGGCCGAGCCCTTGGCGTCGCTCTTGGCGGCGGAGCTCTTCGCGGGGGCGGCGGCGGAGGTCTTGGCGGTGGTGGAGACCGAGGAGTCGGTCGGGCCGCAGGCGGTGGCGCCGAGGGTGACGAGGCCGGCGGTGAGCAGCAGGGCGGCGGTGCGGCGCATGGCGATTGCTCCTTGAGCGAGTCGGGCGGCCGGCGTTTCCGGCGATGGGTAGATCACACCATCAGCTGTGAACGCTGTCAACACTGATTCGCGAAACTGCTCTGTTCACATGTGAACTCGTCGAGGGGTGGCGCTGACTATGCTGTGTGATCACACCCGCTCAGCAGAGGAGGCGCCGGATGCCGGACCGTCCCGAGGTGACCGCCGTCGAGATCGCCCGCCTGGCCGGGGTCGGCCGCGCCGCGGTCAGCAACTGGCGCCGTCGCCACGCCGACTTCCCCCGCCCGGTCGGCGGCACCGACAGCAGCCCGACCTTCCGGCTGGACCAGGTCGAGGGCTGGCTGCGCGCCCAGGGCAAACTCGCCGAGCTCCCGCTGCTCGAGCGCGTCTGGCAGCTCCTGGAGACCGTCCGCGACCCGGCCGGCCACCCGGCCGCCCCGCTGGTCGGCGCGGGCGCCTTCCTGCTGCTGCACCACCGTGAACTCACCAGCTGGGCCGTGCTCGCCGCGGAGGACGACACCCGGGTCGCCACCGCCCTCCCGCGCACCCTGGCCCGCTTCACCACCCGGCTGCTCGGCCCCGAGGCCACCGAGCTGCTCGCCCTCCCCCGGCTGCTCGGCAGCACCGAGACCGAGCTCGCCCGCCGGCTCTCCGAGCTGGCCCTCGCGCACGGCGCCCCCGCCGCGTACGAGCAGCTGCTCACCCGCTACGCCGAGGCCAACACGCGCCAGCTCAGCCCCACCCCGCCCGAGGCCGCCGCCCTGCTGGCGGCGCTCGCCGAGGGCGCCGGGAGCGTGCTCGACCCCGCCTGCGGGCTGGCCGACGTGCTGCTCGCCGTGGCGCCGGCCACCCCCCGGTACGCCCAGGAGCTCGACCCCGTCCTGGCGGCCCTCGCGCTGCTGCGGCTCGCCCTGCACACCCCGCTCGACGCCGCCGAACCGCTCGCCCTCACCGTCCGCCCCGGTGACTCGCTCCGCGCCGACGCCCACCCCGGGCTCACCGCCGGGGCCGTGCTCTGCCAGCCCCCGTACAACGAGCGGGACTGGGGCCACGACGAGCTCCAGTACGACCCGCGCTGGCCCGCCGGGCAGCTGCCGCCGCGCGGCGAGTCCGAGCTCGCCTGGGTGCTGCACTGTCTGGCCCGCACCCGCCCCGGCGGCACCGCCGCCCTGCTGCTGCCGCCGACCGTCGCATCCCGCCGGGCCGGCCGCCGGGTCCGGGCCGAGCTGCTGCGCACCGGCGCGCTGCGAGCGGTGGTCGCCCTGCCTGCCGGGGCCGCGCCGCCGTACGGTGTGCCGCTCCACCTCTGGGTGCTGCGGCGCCCCGAGCCGGGCGACGACTTCCGCCAAGTCCTGCTGCTCGACGCCGGTTCGGGCGCCGAGGGCGGCCGGGAGCGGATCAACTGGCCCGAGCTGCACGAGACCGTCACCGGCGACTGGCGCGCCTTCGACGCCGCCGCCCGCAGCGGCGCGCCGCTGCCCGCCGACCGCCCGGGCCGCTCCCGGGCCGTCCCGGCGATCGACCTGCTGGACGACGAGACCGACCTCTCACCCGCCCGCCACCTCCCCCCGCCCGCCCGCACCGCCGGCCTCGGCCACCTGCGGGCCCGGCTCACCGAGCTCCTCGACGGCCTCGGCGACCCGGCCACCGCGCTGCCCGACCTGCCCGACCTGCCCGAGACCGACCACCCCGAGCCGGTGCCCACCGTCACCGTCGGCGAGCTGATCCGCAGTGGCGCGCTCGAACTCCACTCGGCCGGCGCCGGGGCCCCGACCGGCGGCAGCGGCGGCATCCGGGTCCTGGACGGCCAGGAGCTGGCCGCCGGCACGCACCCCACCGCCTTCCTCGCCCCCGGCGCCGACCGGCCCGCCGTGCTGGCCCGCCCCGGCGACGTCCTGGTGCACGCGCTCGGCGGCGCCACCGCCCGCACCGTCCGGGCCGGCGGCCCCTACGACGGCATCGCCCTCGGCCGCCAGCTCCACCTGCTGCGCCCCGACCCGGAGGCGGTCGACCCCGACTACCTGGCCGGCCAGCTCCGCTCCACCGCCGTCACCCGCCGCGCGGCCAGCCACGCCTCGACCACCACCCGCCTGGACCTGCGCCGGGCCGAGCTCCCCCGCCTCCCGCTCCAGGCCCAGCGGGACCTGGGCGCCGGCTTCGCCCGGATCGCCGCCTTCGACGAGACCCTCCAGCAGGCCGCCGCCCTGGGAGCCCTGCTGGCCCAGGAGCTGACCGACGCGGTCGCCAGGTCCGGTGGTCGCACGGCCTGAGCGCGCGATCCGGTCGGAGCGTGCGGCTCACCCCGGCTCGTCCCACCGCTACTGGCGCTGCTCGAACCAGCGCTCGAGGCCTGCGCGCCAGCGGGCCGCGTTGCTGCCGTCCAGCTGGCCGGCGGTGGTCGCACGGCCTGAGCGCGCGGTCCGGTCGGAGCGTGCGGCTTACCCCGGCTCGTCCCGCCGCTGCTGGCGCTCCTCGAACCAGCGCTCGAGGCCTGCGCGCCAGCGGGCCGCGTTGCTGCCGTCCAGCTGGCCGGCGAAGGCCCGGTAGGCGGCCGGGGCCAGGGCTGCGCGGTCGGCGGGCCCGGCCGAGGCGATCGCCCAGAGCGCCCGCGCGGTGTCGTTGTCCAGCCCGGTGCAGGAGCGCGGTCCGCCGCCGGTGATCACCCGCTCCAGCTCCCGGTGGAAGATCTGGCGCAGTTCCTGGTCGGTCGGCCGACCGTGGCGCATTCCGGCCCCCTTCGATGTCGAACCCGAACTCCCGTCCGCCGGAGGAGACTCGGGCGCCCGGGGGGTCGGTTCCGCCCGCCGTCCGGCCGCCCGCCCGGGCCTGCGCACCTGCTGCCGCGTCCGGCGTGGCTGTACCGTTTCCCCGGGGAATCGAGCCGGTAGGGGAGGCGGCGTTGGCGAGTGGTGCGCGGTTGGGGTGGCCCGGCCGGTTGGTGTGCTGCCTGGTGCCGGTGCTGACGCTCGGGATGGCCGGGGTGGTGCCCTCGGTGGTGCTCGCCGTCCGGCGGCGCCGGCCGGCGGACGTGATCTGGGCGGTGGTGTTCGGGCTGCTCCAGCTGGGGGTGTACGTGGCCCTCGGCCTGGTGCCCACCGAGGACCACGGCAACGCCAGCGTGCTGGCCGGCTTCGCCGTGGTCACGCTCTGGCTGCTGGCCCCGGTGCACTACCTGGTGCTGGACCTGCCCCGCTTCTGGCCGCAGCCCAAGGCCGAGCAGGTGCTCGCCCCCGGCTACGGCTACCCGCCCTACCAGGCTCCCGCCGCCTACGGCCCGCCGCTCGGCTACGGCCCCCAGGCCGCCGCCCAGACCCCCGCCGCCCCGGCCCCCGCCACCCCGGCTGCCGCTGCCCCCGGGCCCGCCCGGGCCGGTGACGACCTGCAGCAGCTCGGCGAGCTGCTGCGCCGTCAGGTCCGGGAGGGCGGGCCGCAGTGAGCCGTCTGATCGGCGGGCGCTACCGCCTCGCGGAGAAGATCGGCCACGGCGGCATGGGCCAGGTCTGGGCCGCCTACGACGAGCGGCTGGACCGCCGGGTGGCGGTCAAGCTGCTGCGGACCGACCGCCTGCTGGCCGCCACGGCCGGCGGGGTGACCGGCAGCCGGGGCGAGGAACTGCGCCGCCGCTTCCTGCGCGAGTGCCGGATCACCGCCGCGCTGGACCACCCGGGCCTGGTCACCGTGCTGGACGCCGGGGAGGACGAGGGCGAGCTGTACCTGGTGATGCAGCGGGTGCCCGGCCTGAGCCTGGCCGACCTGCTGGCGGAGGAGAGCCGCCTCCCGGTGGCCCGGGCCGCCGCGGTGGCCGCGCAGATCTGCGCCGCCCTGGCCGTGGTGCACGCCGTCCCGGTGGTGCACCGGGACTTGAAGCCCAGCAACGTGATGGTCCGCCCGGACGGGCGCGTCGTCGTGCTCGACCTCGGTATCGCCACCGCGCTGGACGCCGACACCACCCGCCTCACCCTGACCGGCGCCCCGGTCGGCAGCCCCGCCTACATGGCCCCCGAGCAGGCGCTCTCCGCGACGGCCGACCCGCGCAGCGACCTCTACGCGCTCGGCTGCATGCTGCACGAACTGCTCACCGGCGAGGCGCCGTTCCGCGCGCCCACCGCGATCGGCCTGCTGCACCGGCACATCGGCGAACCGCCGCCCTCCGTCCGGGAGCTGTGCCCCGAGGTGCCCGAGCCGCTGGAGCGGCTGGTGCTCGACCTGCTCGCCAAGCGGCCGGACGACCGCCCGGCGGACGTCCAGCAGGTGTACGAGCGGCTGCTCCCGCTGCTCCCGCCCTCGGCGGCGGCCCCGCAGCCCCGGTACGGCGCACTGCCGGACCCGACCGCCCCGTACCGGCACCCGCACCAACCCCAGCCCCGCCGGGTGGAGTTCACGCCGCCTGCGGCAGTGCCCGCGCCGCCGCAGGCGCCGGACGTCAACGCCGCCTGCGCCGAGCTGGCCGATCTGGTGGCGGCCCGGCGCAATGCCGAGGTGATCGACCTCGCGGCCCGGCTGCTGCCCCGCGCGGAGGCCGAACTCGGGCCCGCCGCGCCGCCGGTGCGCACCATCCGGACGATCTACGCGCACACCCTGCTGCAGGAGCGGCAGTACCGGGCGGCGCTGCCCGAGTACCGCCGGCTGGCCGCCGCGGCGGAGGCCGAACTCGGCCCGCAGCACCCCGTGGTGCTCGACCACCGGCGCGGCGCCGCGCTCTGCCTGGAGCACCTGGGGCAGGGCGCCGAGGCGCTGGCCGAGTACGGGGTGCTGCTCGGCCACTGGGGCGCCAGGCTGGCGGCCGGTCTCGACACCGACCCCGAACGGGTCTTCGAACTCCGCGAGAAAGTCGGTCTGCTGACCGCCTCCGGCGGCGATCTGGAGGGCGCCTGGCAGAGCCTGGTCCAACTGCTCTTCGACCGCGAACGCCGCCTGGGCCCGCACCACCCGGAGGTCCGCCGCCTGCGCCAGACCCTCGACCAGCTGAACGCCCACCGCACCACCACCGCCCCCGGCCGCCCGATCCCCGGCAACCCCTACGCGACCGGCTGAGTCGCTCAGTACGCTGTCGTTCCCAGGGGAGAGGTGGGGGAGCAGCGTGGCGGAGCAGGGGCGGGCGGGGCGGCTGGTCGGTGGGCGCTACCGGCTGGTGGCCGAGCTCGGGGCCGGGGGGTTCGGGCGGGTCTGGCGGGCGGTGGACGAGATGCTGCGGGTCGAAGTCGCCGTCAAGGAGGTCTGGTTGCCCCCGGCGTCCTCGCCGGAGGACCAGGCGGCCCGGCTGGCCCGGGCCCAGCGTGAGGGCCGCAACGCCGCCGCCCTGCGCGACCACCCCGGGATCGTGGCCGTCCACGACGTGGTGGTGGACGGCGACGCGCCCTGGATCGTGATGCGGCTGGTCGACGGCGCCTCGCTGCAGCGGCAGTTGGACCGGTACGGCCCGATGCCGCCCGAGCGGGCCGCCGAGCTCGCCCGGGTGCTGCTCACCGCGCTCGGCGCCGCGCACGCGGCCGGGATCACCCACCGGGACGTGAAGCCCGCCAACGTGCTGCTGACGGCCGACGGGCGGCCGCTGCTCACGGACTTCGGCATCGCCGTGCAGGCCGCCGACACCCGGCTGACCACCACGGGCAGCCTGATCGGCTCGCTGGAGTACATGGCCCCCGAGCGGTTCGAGGGCGTGGACACCCCGGCCGGTGACTTCTACTCGCTCGGGGTGCTGCTCTACGAGGCGGTCGAGGGGACGTCCCCGTTCCGCCGTGAGACGCCGACCGGCACGCTCGCGGCGGTGATGCTCGGCGAGGCCCCGCCGCCGGTACGGGCCGGCTCGCTTGGGCCGCTGATCACCGCCCTGATGGCCCGCCGCCCCGAACAGCGCCCGAGCGTCGCCACCGCCCTGGCCCTGCTCGGGCCGGCCCCCGCCCCGGCGCCGCCCGAGCACCCGCCGACGGTGCTCGACGTCCCGCAGTTCGAGCCGGCGCCCGCCGCCGGCCCCCGGGCGGGCAAGGTGGCCGGCGGCGTGGCGCTCGCCCTGGCGCTGGCCGCCGTGGCGACAGTGCTGGCCGTCCACTTCGCGGGCAACAAGGACGGCACCGACGGGCAGCGGGCGGCGAGCCCGCCGCCCAGCTCGGCGCCGGCCACCAGCCCGGCCCCGGTGGAGAGTTCGAGCCCCAGTACGCCCGCGGTCCGCCCGAGCGCCTCGGCCTCCTTCGACGCCACGCTGCTGAACGACAGCTCCACCGACCCGGCGCCGTTGAGCACCGCCGCCATGCTGCCGGCGACCTTCACCACCAAGAAGGACGGGAAGTTCCACCGGGTGGCGAGCGGCGTGCAGCCCTGTGCCGCCCCGCGCATGAGCGATGACGTGAAGGGCCTGCTGAGCACCGACGGCTGCACCTCGGCCCTGACGGCCGACTACCTCGGGCCCGGCGCCGACGGCTCGGAGGCGGTCATGGTCTCGGTCCAGATCTTCCCGCTCGACAACGCGACCAAGGCCCAGCGGTTCTACGACGGCATGTGGGCGCCGGGCGAGCCGGACGACAACGGGGAGTTCGGCTTCTGGTGCCCGACCACCGGCACCGGCAAGAACGTCTGCTCCGACGGCGGCTGGGGCCGGCAGGGCTACCACCAGCACCTCGCCGTGCGGAAGCGGTACGTGCTGGAGGCGACGGCGCTGTACTTCGACAACTCCACCAAGCGCGACGACTGGACGCAGGCCGCGGCGACGGCGGCCACCCTGGCCGTGGGGCCGGACTACTACCTCACCACGCGGTAGCGGAGCGCCCGACTCCCGTACAGGAGTTCAGCTTTGAGCCGTTCGGGTCAAGGTCTGGGCAAGGCGGCCACTCGGTCCCTATTGTCTGGTGGGATCAGGAACAACTCTCCTGCCATCGGACACCACCGCCCACACTCCGGGAGGCCCCACGTGATCCGCACCAGCTCCGTCCGCCGCCGTCTCGCCGCCGCAGCCGGGGTGCTGCTGGCCACCGCGGCCCTGTCGGCCTGCGGCACGGGCCCGGCCCACCAGGGGTCGGCGGCCGTGGTCGGCGGTGAGCGGATCAGCATCGCCACCGTCGAGGCCCGGGTGGGCGCGGTGCGCACGGCCGCGGCGGCCCAGCAGGGCGGCGGGGCGGAGCCCGCCGGGCTGAGCCGGCGGATGGTGCACGAGCTGGTGCTGGACAAGGTGGTCGACCGTGCTCTGGCGGACCACCAACTGGAGGTCACCGCCGGGGAGATCGCCCAGGCGCGGGAGGCGGACGGCAAGCTGCTCGGCGGCGAGGACGGCCTGGTGCGCGCGCTGGTGCTCAAGCAGTACGTCCCGGCGGGCGAGATCGACGCCTTCTACCACCAGCAGCTGGGCATCCAGAAGCTGGCCACCGCCGCGGGCAAGGACTCCCGCACGGCCGACGGTGTCGCGGCCATCCGCAGCGCGCTGGCCACCGCGGGCGAGGAGCTGAGCATCCAGGTCAACCCCCGCTACGGCTCGTGGGACTCGAAGCAGATCTCGCTGGTCGACAGCGCCGACGCCTGGCTGCCGCAGCCGGCCGCCTCGGCCTGAGGCCGGAGCGGGATCCGCTAGGTTCGGAGCGTGGAGACTCCGAAGCTGATCCTGCTGACCACCACCCACCGCGTCGCCCCCGGCCTGCTCTCCTGGCCGGCCTGGGAGGCGCTGCGGGGCGCCGCCCGGGTGCTCGCCGCCGATCCGGCGCACCCGCAGCTGGGGCCCGTCCGCCAGGCCGGGGTCGCGGTGGAGCTGGTGGAGCGCGGCAGCGCCCCCGCGCTCGCCCGGCTGCTGACGGAGGGCGGGGCCGAGGCCGGCGGCGGCGTGGTCTGGCTCGGCAGCCCGGACGGCGACCCGGGGCTGACCGACGCGCTGGCCCGGATCGCCGTCGAGCAGGCCGGGCAGGTGCCCGAGATCGAGGTGCTGCCCGGCTCGTACGACCTGCCGGGCGCCCGGCTGCTCGACCTGGTCTCGGTGATGGACCGGCTGCGCTCGCCCGGGGGCTGCCCCTGGGATGCCGAGCAGACCCACGACAGCCTGGTGAAGTACCTGGTCGAAGAGGCCTTCGAGCTGGTCGAGGCGATCGAGGAGGGCGACCGCGAAACGCTCCGCGAGGAGCTCGGCGACGTGCTGCTGCAGGTCTTCTTCCACTCCCGGATCGCCGAGGAGCACCCCGAGGACGCCTTCACCATCGACGACGTCGCGGGCGACATCGTCGAGAAGCTGATGTACCGCCACCCGCACGTCTTCGGGGACGTGGACGCGACGGAGACCGCCCAGGTCGAGGCGAACTGGGAGGAGCTGAAGCAGGCGGAGAAGCAGCGCGAGTCGGTGCTCGACGGGGTGCCCGGCGGGCTGCCCGCGCTGGCGTACGCGGCCAAGCTGGTCTCCCGGGTCCGCCGGGCGGGCTTCACCGGCGTGCCGGACGCGCCGTACGAGCTGCCCGCCGAGCTGACCGCGGATTCGGCGGGCACGCTGCTGCTGGCCGTGGCGCAGCGGGCGTTCGACGAGGGTGTGGACGTGGACGCCGCGCTGCGGGCCGCCGCTCGGGGCTACCGCAGGGCGGTGCGCGCGGCCGAGGGGTTGCCGGAGGACTGACGCTGCGGCGGCACGACCTCGCCGATCGCCTCGCCGACCAGGGCGAGCAGCTCGGCCAGCGGGTCGAGGTGGCGGGGCAGCTCGTCGAGGGAGACGATCCGCTCCCCGCCGGGGCCGGTCACGCAGAACAGGTCGATCGGGCCGAGGTGCTTGGCGGCGGTGGCCACCAGCGCGGCGACGTCGCTGGGCTGGTGGACGTCGCTGCTGACGCCGACCACCGGGCAGCCCGGCCGGTCGAGCTCGGCGGCGAGGTCCTCCGCCACCCCCGGCAGCTGGTCGGCGATGAGCATGCCCTTCGCCCCGGCGGCCGCGAACCGGCGCGCCAGATCGGCCCCGGACCCACCGCGGAGTACCGCGATCACCACCACTGCCCCGGCTACCCGCATGACCTGCTCCTCCTTGAGCAATCCGCCCCTGGTGGCACCGCACCGCCGCCAAGGAACTGTCGGAGGATCGTAGGCACGCGACGACCCCCCGCAACAGGGAATACCCGCCAGGTGACCAGGCTCACGCCTGCCGGGGCGGGATACCTTCCTCCGGCGTGAAGGTGACCGGCAGCTCCCGCAGGCCGCGCATGATCAGCCCGCCGCGCCAGCGCAGCTCCTCCGGGTCCACCGCGAGCTCCACGTCCGGCAGCCGGGTCAGCAGCGTCCGGAAGGCGATGCGCCCCTCCAGGCGGGCCAGCGGTGCGCCGATGCAGTAGTGGATGCCGTGGCCGAAGCCGAGGTGCGGGTTGTCCGCGCGGGCCAGGTCCAGGGTGTTCTCGTCGCTGAAGCGGGCCGGGTCGCGGTCGGCGGCGGCCAGCACGACGAGCACCGGGTCGCCCACCGCGATGCGCTGCCCGCCGATGTCGAGCGGCTCGGTGGCGAACCGCCAGGTCGCCAGCTCCACCGGTCCGTCGTAGCGCAGCATCTCCTCGATCGCGGTGTCCACCAGCTGGCCGTCGCCCTCGGCGAACGCGGACTGGAGCAGCGCCCGCTGGCCGGGGTTGCGGAACAGGGCGAGGGTGCCGTTGCCGATCAGGTTGATGGTGGTCTCGAACCCCGCGAAGAGCAGCACGAAACACATGGCCGCCGCCTCGTTCTCGGTCAGGTGCTCCCCGTGGTCGCTCGCCCGGATGAGCCCCGAGATCAGGTCGTCGCCGAGCTCCGCCCGCTTCCGGTGGATCAGGTCGGCCAGGTAGGCGCGGATCTGCTTGACGGCCCTCGCCACACCGCCGCGCGGGCCGCCGCCGTGCCGGATCATCATGCCCGCCCAGTCGCGGAAGTCGTCCTGGTCCTCGGCCGGCACCCCGAGCAGGTCGCAGATCGCGTAGATCGGCAGCGGGAAGGCGAACTCGTGGATCAGCTCGGCCGAACCACGGGCGGCGAACCCGTCGAGCAGGCGGTCCGCGAGGTCCTGCACCCGGGGCTCGAACTCCGCGACCCGGCGTGGCGTGAACGCCTTCGACACCAGCCGGCGCAGCCGGGTGTGGTCCGGCGGGTCGATGTTGAGCAGGTGGGTCATCAGGTTGGCGCTGCGCTCGCCCGGGATCCCGGTCTTCCCCTTGGCGTGGTCCGGCTCGTCGTGGTGCGCCGGGTTCTTGCTGAGCCGGCTGTCCGCGAGCGCCTGGCGGGCGTCGGCGTAGCGCGTCACGAGCCAGGCCTCGACGCCGCTCGGCAGCTGCGCCTTGTGCACGGGTGCGTGCTCGCGCAGCCACGCGTACGCCGGGTAGGGATTGGCGGCGAATCCCCAGGTGAAGAGCTCAGGCCGATCAGACATACCCCGACGGTATCCCGCCGTGGCGGTCCTGGGCCCGCCAGGCCTCGGGCCCGGTCCGGGAGTCGTCTGACATACCGTCATATCTGTTGTGCCGCAGGCGATTGCGTATGGCAACGAAGTGGTCTTCAATCGGACGGGGAGGGCGAAGGGGGAGGTATGCGCTCAGGGGGCGGGCGGCCGCGCAGGCGGCCGGCTTGGCTGCGCAGGCAGCGGGGGGCCCGGGCGTCCGCCGCGGGGCTCGTTCTCGTGGGCTGCGTCACGCTCGGCCTCACCGCCTACGGCACGGTGGACCAGGGGTTCGGCAACTTCGCGCTCAACATCGGCGTCGAGGGCATGGTCACGCTGACGGCGATCGCCGTCATCGGCCCGCTGGTGCGCAGCAACCAGGAGGGCATCTTCCGCTTCCACCCCAGCCTCAACTACCGCCGGTTCCTGGAGCAGACCGAGCAGGCGCGCCGGCAGGTGCAGATCCTCACGACGTTCACCCCGCTGCTCCAGGAGGGGTACGCCGAGCGCTTCCTGCTGAACGTCCGCAGGCTGCTGCGGTCGCAGGTCCAGGTCGAGGTACTGGTGGCGAACCCGGACTCGCTGACCATGCAGCAGCGGCAGCGGGAGCTGGCGGTGCGGGGCGACGACGTGATGGGCGGCATCCACGAGAACATCCAGACGCTCCACCGGTTCGTCTCCGAGCTGCCCGCCGAGGAGGCCGCCCACCTCTCGGTGCGGATCTACGACGCGAGCGCGTCGGTCATCATGCACCGCTGGGACGACCGCAGCCTGATCTCCTTCCTGCCGACGGACCGCCTGGCGGAGGAGGGCTCGCACCTGGAGATCCCCATGAACTCGCCCATCGGAGCCTTCGTGGAGGCGCGCTACAGCGAGCTGTGGAGCGACGCGGCCACCATCAGCCTGGACGAGTTCATGACCACCAGGCTGACCCTGCTGGGCGACGGCAGGCCGGGCACGCCGCTCGCGGGGCACTACGTGACGGTCGACGGCGCGGTGTTCGTGGCGTCGCCCGGCATCATCGCGGCCCAGGCGCTCCACCGGGAGCGGGCCCTGCAGGTGCACGACGGCTCGGCCGCCTACGACGTGGTGGTGCTGGACCCGGACGACACGGAGAACCACGGGCAGCTGCTGGCCGCCTTCCGGCGCAAGTACGGGAAGATCGACCTGCACACGCTGGTCCGCCTCCATCGGACGGACGAAGGCTGAGCGGGCGCCCGGCGGCTCAGCTCCAGGCGGCGTAGTACCCGGTGAGGGTGGCGCGCAGGCTCTCCGTCAGCTTGGGGACGAACTCCGGGGGCGGCGAGAAGACCGGGTGCAGCGACTCCACGGCCTCGGTGTAGTGGCGGCGCAGCTGCTCCTCGATCCGCACCGGCCACTCCGGCGTCACCCGCCAGCGGGTCTCGTAGCCGGAGGCCATCATCTGGTCGACGCAGCCGTCGACGATCTCGGCCCGGGTGCCGGCGGACAGCGGCGGGCGGACCGGGGTGAACGGTGCGAGTTCCTCGACCAGCGGCCCGCCGCCCTCGACCATGGCGGCCACGTGCTTGGCGAGCAGCGGTGACTGGTGCAGACCGTCCCGGTAGGTGCCGGTCACCAGCCAGAGACCGTCGACCCCGGCCGGGCCGATCAGCGGAAACCCGTCCGCGGGCACCGGCCGGTTGCCGACCTGGATCGCGAGCAGGGAGGCCTCGGGCAGCTTGGAGTAGAGCTGGTCCACGGCGCACTCGAGCAGGAACTGCACGTCCCGCACGGTGCCGTGGCTCCGGGGCTGCTCCACGAGCACATTGGTGGCGCCCACGTAGAGCACGCCGTTGCCGCGCGGCAGGCAGTGGATCCCGCAGGCGAAGGCCCGGTTCGGGCTGCGCAGCACGGAGGAGCTGGTGGTGCCGTCCTTGATGCCGAAGAGGGCGGAGACGCCGTAGCCGCTCACCATGGGCGGGATCCTTCGGCGCACCTCCTCGGCCTCGCCGAGCAGGCTCAGCGACTGCGCCCCGGCGGCGATGACGACCCGGTCGCAGTGCAGCGACCCGCCGTCGGCGAGCCGGACCCCGGTCACCCGGCCGTTCCTGACCTCGGCCCGGACGGCCGCCGCGTCCACCGTGGTGCCGCCGAGCGCGGTGAAGGCGCGGTCCAGTCTGGCCAGCAGGCGGTCGGCGTCGACCCCGTGCTCCCCGGGGACGTACAGGGCACGGAGGGGGCGCGCGAGCTCGTCCGGCGAGAGCCAGTCGAGCTCCTCCGGGTCCACGTGCTCGAACGGCTCGCGGTACTCGCGCAGCGCCGACTCGATGGCGCGGAAGTTCGCGGAGTCGACCTTGGCCGTCCCGATCGAGTTGAGCAGGACCACCGTCCCACGTGCGGTGATCACGCTGTCCTCGGCGCCCGAGGCCGCGCTCAGGTCGGCGTCCCAGCGGCTCCATTCGGACCTGGCGCGGTAGTCGGTGGCGAGTTTGGCCCGGCCGCTCGGCGTGCTGAGCAGGGAGGTGGTGACCTCGCCGAAGCAGCCCAGCATCGCGCCGGCGGCGGCCGAGGCCGCGAAGGGGCGTGAGCGCTCGCCGACCAGGACGACGCGCATCCCGCGCCGCACCAGCTCGAACGCGAGCGAGGTGCCGATGACGCCGTTGCCCACCACGACGATGTCAGGACTGGAACCGTTCACTTGCTCTCCGCGTTGTGAGCCTCCGGCTTGGCCCATCGTAGCCCGCGCCCTGCTGCACCGGTACGGGAGTTGACGATGAGTCAGGAGGTGCGCCCGGGGCTTCGCCGGGCGCGTCGCCGGAGGCGCCGGCCGGAGCTCTGAATACGTATCGAACCGGACATATCCCCACGGTTTGTAGGCAATCCATGACGCCCCGTAATTCCGGTGTGATACAGGCGATATGAGCTTGTGATCTGACGTTCGCTCTGCTTACTCTCCCTGGTGTTCGCAGCTGCGAACCCCGGGGCGCGGGACGCCGAATCCTGCCCGCCGCGCCGCCGGGCACCCGACCTGACCCCGGGCAGGGGCGGAGGACCCAGGTTTGGTGCCGTCCTCCACGGCTTGGGGTGAAGCCGCGTCAGCCGAAACGTTCCGCCATGGAATGCCGAGGCCCAGCGGCCGGGCCACCTCCCGGTCCGAACCCGACAGCTCACTTCGTAGGCGTGCGGAGAGGGAATTTCATGCTGTTCACCGGTTCGGGCCGTCACCGTCGCCGCACCCAGGCCGAGAAGGCCATCGCCGTCGCGGGTGTCGCGGGCGTCGGCCTCGCACTGCCGCTGCTGGCCGCCACCGGCGCCCAGGCCGCCTCCGTCTCGACCTGGGACCGGGTCGCCGACTGCGAGAGCGGCGGTGACTGGAGCATCAACACCGGCAACGGCTTCTACGGCGGCCTGCAGTTCACCTCCAGCACCTGGAAGGCCTACGGCGGCGGCCAGTACGCCGCGCAGGCGAACCAGGCCTCGAAGGGCCAGCAGATCGCCGTCGCCGAGAAGGTGCTCGCCTCCCAGGGCCCCGGCGCCTGGCCGGTCTGCTCGGTCAAGGCCGGGCTGGGCGGGGGTGGTTCGGCCGCCGACGTGGACACCTCCTCGGAAGGCACCTCCACCCGCGCGGCGAAGCCTGCGAAGCCCGCCGAGAGCAAGGCCGCCCCGGGCTTCCCGGGCAAGGCCGGCTACGACGCCGCCACCGGCAAGTACTGGTACCAGAAGGACGGCGGCTGGTACTGGACCAGCCACCAGAGCGTCTACCGGCAGTTCACCGCCCCGGCTCAGCAGCTGAAGGCGCAGCAGGCCGCCAAGGCCCCGGCCCAGGCGCCCGCCAAGCCGGCCTCGCCGAGCCACGGCTACACCGTCCGCAGCGGTGACACCCTGTCGGGCATCGCCCAGGCCCAGCACGTGAACGGCGGCTGGCAGGCGCTGTACGACGCCAACAAGCCGACCGTGGGCGGCAACCCGGACCTCATCATGCCGGGCCAGGTGCTCCGGCTCGGCTGACCCGGCCGGCGCCGTGGCCGCCCGCCCGCCGGTGAACTACCGGTGAGTAGGCGGCCACACGGTGAGACAGGGCCAAGGTCAGCGCGGCTGCGGGGCCGGGTGCGGTTAGGCTCTGGGCGTAAGGACTCCGCCATCGTCCCCATAGGAGATGCCTCGTGCCGTCCATTGATGTCGTCGTAGCCCGCGAGATCCTCGACTCCCGCGGCAACCCCACGGTCGAGGTCGAGGTCGGTCTCGACGACGGCAGCACCGGCCGTGCCGCCGTGCCGTCCGGCGCCTCCACCGGAGCCTTCGAGGCGCTGGAGCTGCGCGACGGTGACAAGAACCGCTACTTCGGCAAGGGCGTCGAGAAGGCCGTCCTGGCCGTCATCGAGCAGATCGGCCCGGAGCTGGTCGGCTACGACGCCACCGAGCAGCGCCTGATCGACCAGGCCATGCTCGACCTGGACGCCACCCCGGACAAGTCCTCGCTCGGTGCCAACGCGATCCTGGGCGTCTCCCTCGCCGTCGCGCACGCCGCCTCCGAGGCCAGCGACCTCCCGCTGTTCCGCTACCTCGGCGGCCCCAACGCCCACGTGCTGCCCGTCCCGATGATGAACATCCTCAACGGTGGTTCGCACGCGGACTCCAACGTGGACATCCAGGAGTTCATGATCGCGCCGATCGGTGCGGAGTCCTTCTCCGAGGCCGTCCGCTGGGGCGTCGAGGTCTACCACACCCTCAAGGGCGTGCTGAAGGACCGCGGCCTCTCCACCGGCCTGGGCGACGAGGGCGGCTTCGCGCCGAACCTCGACTCCAACCGCGAGGCCCTCGACCTCATCACCGAGGCCATCAAGAAGGCCGGCTACACCCCGGGCAAGGACGTCGCGCTCGCCCTGGACGTCGCCGCCTCCGAGTTCTACAAGGACGGCGCGTACCAGTTCGAGGGCAAGGCGCTGTCGGCCTCCGAGCTGATCGACTACTACGCCGACCTGGTCGCCAACTACCCGCTGGTCTCCATCGAGGACCCGCTGAACGAGGAGGACTGGGACGGCTGGAAGGCCATGACCGACCGCCTCGGCGACAAGGTCCAGCTGGTCGGCGACGACCTGTTCGTCACCAACCCGGCCCGCCTGGCCCGCGGCATCGAGACCGGCACCGCCAACTCGATGCTGGTCAAGGTCAACCAGATCGGTTCGCTGACCGAGACCCTGGACGCCGTCGAGCTGGCCCAGCGCAACGGCTACCGCTGCATGATGTCGCACCGCTCCGGCGAGACCGAGGACGTCACCATCGCCGACCTCGCCGTCGCCACCAACTGCGGCCAGATCAAGACCGGCGCCCCGGCCCGCTCCGAGCGCGTCGCCAAGTACAACCAGCTGCTGCGCATCGAGGAGATCCTCGACGACGCCGCCGAGTACGCGGGCCGCGGCGCGTTCCCGCGCTACAAGTACGAGGGCTGATCACCCGAGCACGCCTGACCGGTGCCCCGGCGCTCACCCCGTAGGGTGGGTGCCGGGGCACCGGTGCGACTGGAGGAGGGGCGACGAGATGGCCAAGTGGAAGATCCCGGGCCGCTTGGCGCGCCCGCGCTTCACCAGCCGGGCGACCGTCCTCGTCCTGGTGCTCTGCTCGCTCGTCGCGATCCTCGCCTACCCGACCCGGCAGTTCATCGCCCAGCGGTCCGAGATCGCGGCCCAGCGGGCCAAGGCGGAGCACGCGAAGCAGCAGGTCGAGCAGCTGAGCCGGGAGCGCGCCCGCTGGCAGGACCCGGCGTTCGTCCGCACCCAGGCCCGCGAGCGGCTGCACTACGCGATGCCGGGCGACAGCTCCTTCGTCTCCGTCGACCCCCACCCCGCCGCCGCCGGCCAGCCCTCGGCGGGCAAGCCCCAGGCGGCCGCCCAGCCTTGGTACACCAGCGTGTGGGAGTCGGTCGACGAGGCCGACTCCGCCGCAACCCTTGCCCCTGCCCCCCGCTAGAGACAGCACCCAATGACTTCTGAGAACACCACCCCTGACGTCGCCGACTCCGACGTGGCCGCCATCGCCGCCCAGCTGGGCCGTGTGCCCCGCGGCCTGCGCGGCGTCGCGCACCGCTGCCCCTGCGGCAACCCGGACGTGGTGGAGACCGCGCCCCGGCTGCCCGACGGCACGCCCTTCCCGACGCTGTACTACCTGACCTGCCCCAAGGCCGCCTCGCTGATCGGCACCCTGGAGGCCGACGGCGTGATGAAGGAGCAGACCGCCCGGCTGGCCGAGGACCAGGAGCTGGCGGCCGCGTACCAGAAGGCGCACGAGGACTACATCGCCCGCCGCGACGCCATCGAGGTCCTGGAGGGCTTCCCGAGCGCGGGCGGCATGCCGGACCGGGTGAAGTGCCTGCACGTGCTGGTCGGCCACTCGCTGGCCGCCGGGCCCGGCGTCAACCCGCTCGGTGACGAGGCGATCGGGATGCTGGAGGACTGGTGGGCCAAGGGCCCCTGCGTCAGCCCCGAGGCCGTGGCCGAGCACCTGGCCAAGGTCGAGGCCGAGCGGGCCGAGAGCCCCGACCACGCGGCGGTGATCGCCGCGAAGGAGCAGCTGACGGCCGAGCGCGCGGAGAAGAAGCGCCTGGCCGAGGAGGAGGGGCAGTGAGCACCACCAGGGTCGCCGCCATCGAC
This sequence comes from Kitasatospora sp. NPDC002227, assembly GCF_040296285.1. Classification (NCBI taxonomy): domain Bacteria; kingdom Bacillati; phylum Actinomycetota; class Actinomycetes; order Kitasatosporales; family Streptomycetaceae; genus Kitasatospora; species Kitasatospora sp. NPDC002227. Next base: position 309,183 of record NZ_JBEOWY010000002.1, on the reverse strand, counting down.
TGCGGCACCAACTCGATCCGCCTGCTGGTCGCCGACCTCGATCTCGAGGCCGGCACCGTGACCGACCTGGACCGGCGGATGGTCATCAACCGCCTGGGCCAGGGGGTCGACAGCACCGGCCGGCTGCACCCCGACGCACTGGAGCGCACCTTCGCGGCCTGCCGCACCTACGCCGAGGTGATCTCCTCCTACGGTGTCAGCTCGGACCGCGTCCGGCTGGTGGCGACCTCCGCCTCGCGGGACGCCGAGAACGCCTCGGAGTTCACCAAGGGCGTCAAGGAGATCCTCGGGGTCGAGCCCGAGGTGGTCAGCGGCGAGGAGGAGGCCCACCTCTCCTTCGTCGGTGCCACCAGGGAGCTCTCCGGCGAGGCCGTCCGGCCGCCGTACCTGGTCTTCGACCTCGGTGGCGGCTCCACCGAGTTCGTCCGGGGTACCACCGACGTCGAGGCCGCCCGCTCGGTGGACATCGGCTGCGTGCGGCTGACGGAGCGCCACTTCGCGGGCACCGAACTGCCGGCGCCGGCCCAGGTGGAGGCCGCCAAGGCCGACGTGCGGGCCGCGCTGGACCAGGCCGCCGAGGTGGTCGACCTGACCGGCCCGGCCACCCTGGTGGGCCTGGCCGGCACCGTCACCACGGTGGCGGGCATCGTGCTCGACCTGCCCGCGTACGAGTCGGCGGCGATCCACCACGCCCGCATCACGCGGGAGGCCGTGCGGGCCGTCACCGAGCGCCTGCTGGCCTCGACCCACGAGGAGCGCGCCGCGATCCCGGTGATGCACCCGGGCCGGGTGGACGTGATCGCGGCGGGCGCCACGGTGCTGCTCGAGATCATGGACCGCACCGGCGCCGAGGAGCTCGTGGTGAGCGAGCACGACATCCTCGACGGCATCGCCTGGAGCCTGGTCGAGGGCCGCTAGGCCGGGCGGTTTCGCCCGGTTTGGGGTGCCTGCGACACGCGGGGGCCGGATCGCCCGAAGAAACTTCGTGAATTTCTTCACATGGCGATCCAGCCTTTCGTCGCACTCTCGTACCCGCTCCGTCCGATATGCGGCACCGAAGGTGACTTTCCGCCCTGGCCCCTTGGATCGCAGGCGTGGGCCCGTGATGGGCGATGGAATCGAAATGGTGGCTGGGAACCCGGCCAGCAGAAGGATCGTTGCTGCTCAAGCGGGCCGCTCCTGCCGGAGTACTCACGGCGGGCGGCCGGGGCGGGTGAGGTGACCGTCCCGGGCCGGTTGTGTGGCCGCGCAGTGTAGCAGAGGGTGTCCAGAGTCCTGTGACGGGCCTCACGAAAGCGCCGCCGGACGGTACTGGATACTTTCCGATATGAGCACCACGGAGCGTCCTCGCATCCTCATTGTCGGCGGTGGTTACGTCGGCCTGTATGCCGCGATGCGCATCCTCAAGAAGATGCGCTACGGGGAGGCGACCGTCACGGTCGTCGACCCGCGGTCGTACATGACGTACCTGCCCTTCCTTCCCGAGGCGGCCGGCGGCAACGTCGCCCCTCGCAACCTCGTCGCGCCGCTGCGCAGCGCCCTCAAGAAGGCGGAGGTGCTCACCGGTTCTGTGACCGGTGTGGACCACGCCCGCAAGGTCGCCACCATCGCGCCGTCGGCCGGTGACCCGTACGAGCTGCCCTTCGACTACCTGGTCGTCGCCACCGGCTCGGTCTCCCGCACCTTCCCGATCCCCGGCCTGGCCGAGCACGGCATCGGCATGAAGTCGGTCGAGGAGGCCATCAGCCTCCGCAACCACGTCATGGCGCAGCTGGACAAGGCCGAGTCGACCGCCGACCCGGAGGTGCGCCGCAAGGCCCTCACCTTCGTCGTCGTCGGTGGCGGCTTCGCCGGCATCGAGACGGTCGCCGAGATCGAGGACATGGCGCGCGACGCCGCCAAGATCTACAAGACCGTCAGCCGTGACGACATGCGCTTCATCGTGGTGGAGGCGGCCAACCGCATCCTCCCCGAGATGGGCCCGGACCTCGGTCTGTGGACCAAGGAGAAGCTCGAAGAGCGCAACATCGAGATCTACATCGAGACCTCGATGGACTCCTGCGTCGACCAGCACGTGGTGCTGAAGAACGGCGTCGAGGTGGACGCCTCCACCATCGTGTGGACGGCGGGCGTCAAGCCGAACCCGGTGCTGGCCAACTTCGGCCTCCCGCTGGGCCCGCGCGGCCACGTGGACACCGCCCCGACCCTGCAGGTCAAGGGCTTCGACTACGTCTGGTCGGCCGGCGACAACGCCCAGGTGCCGGACCTCGCCGCCGGCGAGGGCGCCTGGTGCCCGCCGAACGCCCAGCACGCCTGCCGCCAGGCGGTCGTCCTCGGTGACAACGTCATCTCCGGCATGCGGGGCTTCCCGCAGAAGGAGTACAAGCACAAGAACCTCGGTGCGGTCGCCGGTCTCGGCCTGCACAAGGGTGTGGCGATCCTCTTCGGCAAGTACAAGCTGAAGGGCCGTCCGGCCTGGTGGTTCCACCGCCTGTACCACGGCGCCATGGTCCCGACCATGAACCGCAAGGTCCGGGTCTTCACCGACTGGACGCTCGCGATGTTCCTCAAGCGCGAGGCCGTCGGCCTGGTGCAGATGGAGAACCCGTACAAGGAGTTCCAGGACGCCGCCGGCCCGGCTCCCAAGCCGGTCGAGGCCGCCGCCCCTGCCAAGGAGCTCGCCAGCAAGTAGGAACGACGACCTGGGCCTTGGTGTGGGAACACCGGGGCATATGAGTCGGAGGCTCTCCGCCCGGCAGCGTTGCCGGACCACGACCTCCGTGGTGCTCAGCCGGCCTGTGCGACCGGGCGGAGTACAGCAAGAAGTTCCCAAGCAGAAGCCCCGGCCCTCCCCCTGACGAAGGGGGAGGGCCGGGGCTCTGTCGTGCCGGGGGTCAGTCGGTCTTGATGCTGGAGAGGATGTCCAGCTTGGCGGCCCGGCGGGCGGGCCACAGGGCGGCCACCAGGCCGACCAGGCCGGCCATGGCCAGGAAGGCCAGCAGCTTGCCGTAGGGCAGCACGGTGGTGAGGCCGGTCAGGCTGTCCTTGAGGGTGCCGTTGACCGCCCAGGCCAGGAAGCAGCCCAGGGCCACGCCGATCGCCGCGCCGAAGAGCGAGATCACCACCGACTCCAGCCGGACCATCCGCTTGACGCCCCGTCGGTCCAGACCGATCGCGCGCAGCATGCCGATCTCGCGCTTGCGCTCGAAGACGGACATCGCCAGCGTGTTGATCACGCCGAGGACGGCGACCAGGACGGACATCGCCAGCAGGCCGTACATCATGTTCAGCGCGAAGGTGATGATCTTGCTGAACTGGTCCCGGATGTCCTGCTTGGTCTTCACCTCGACCACCGGGTTGTTGCCGGTGGCGTCCATGATCGACTGCCGCAGGGCCTCGGAGGTGCCGTCGGTGCCCTTGACCAGCACCTCGCGGACGTCCGCCGTCGGGTCCAGCTTGGCCAGCTGGGCGTTGGAGACCAGCACCGGCTTCAGCATCGCGTTGCCGCGGTAGGTGCCGCCGACGGTCAGCTCCGCCTTGCTGCCGCTGTAGGGGTCGACGGCGAGCTTGGTGCCGACGGCCAGGCCGTGCTTCTTGGCGAAGTCCTCGTCGACCAGGGCCTGGCCCTGGCCGAGGGCGGCCAGCGAACCGGTGGTCACCTCGGGCTTGAGCAGCACACCCGCGGCGGCCGCGTCGATGCCGTTGACGCCGGTGCCGGTGCCGTTGACGTCCCAGTACATGTCCTGGAAGGGGCTGGCGGCGGCCACGCCGGGCGCCTTGGAGATCTTGGCGGCCATCTCCGGCGTCATCGTCATGCCGTTGGCCATCTGGACGTCGTAGTCCGCCGCCATGGCGCTGGTGACGGCCTTGTCCACGGCACCGGTGACCGAGGCGCCCAGCACGGTGAGCGCGCTGACCAGGGTCAGGCCGATGGTGAGGGCCGCGGCGGTGGCGGCGGTACGGCGCGGGTTGCGCACCGCGTTCTGCCGGGCGAGCTTGCCCGGAGTGCCGGCCAGCTTGGCCAGCAGCGGGCCGACCAGCGCGATCACCGGACGGGACAGCAGCGGCAGCAGGACGAAGATGCCGATCAGGGCGAGCCCGGCGCCGAGGCCGACCGGCATCCGGCCGTCATTGCCCATCGTCGAGCCCATCGCGATCAGCGCGCCGCCGCCGCCGGCGATCAGGAAGCCGATGATGTTGCGGACCAGCAGGCCCTTCTGACTGGTGGGCTGGTCACCGCTGCTCATCGCGGCCACCGGGGCGATCCGGGAGGCGCGCACCGCCGGGAGGACGGCCGAGAGCACCGTCACCACGATGCCGACCACGGGGGCGACGATCAGGGCGGTCGGCGAGAGCACCAGCGGGCCGGTGGGCATGCCGGAGCTGAGCGAGTGGACCAGCGACTGCATGCCGGCGCCGATGCCGATGCCCGCGAGCAGACCGGCCACCGAGGCGAGCAGGCCGATCAGCAGAGCCTCCACCAGCACCGACTTGGTGACCTGGGCCCGGCCGGCGCCGACCGCGCGCAGCAGGGCCAGCTCCTTGGTGCGCTGGGCGATCAGCATGGTGAAGGTGTTGGCGATGATGAAGATGCCGACGAAGAGCGAGATGGCGGCGAAGACCAGCAGCATCGTCTTCATGTTCGCGGTGCCCTGGGCGATCATCCGGGACTGGTCGGCGGTCAGCTGCTCGCCGGTCTGCACGGTGAACTGGTACCCGGCGCTGGGCAGCTTCGGCAGGACCTGGTCCTGCAGGGCCTGCTCGGAGAAGCCGGGCTTGGCCTTGACGATGATGCTGCTGAACTGGCCGGGCGTCAGCAGCCGCTGCTGGGCGGTGGCGGTGTCGAGCAGGGTGAGCGTGGCACCGGAGGAGACCTGCGGGTCGTCCGTGGTGAAGATGCCGGTCAGCACCGAGTCGGTGGCCGGCCCGGTGTCGGCGGTGCGGACCTTGTCGCCGACCTTGTAACCCCCGGTGGCGGCGGTCTCCTTGTCCAGCGCGATCTCGCCGGCCTTGGCCGGGCCGCGGCCCTCGACCATCGGGTAGCGGGGGTCCTTGCCGGAGGCGTCGGGCGCGTAGTTGCCGCCCTGGGCCGACCAGGACTCGCCGATCAGCTTGCCCTTGCGGTCGGCCACACCGGTGAAGCCGGAGACCACACCGGTGGCGTGCTCGGCCCCGGGCAGGGCGGCGATCGCCTTGACGGTCGCCTCGGTCAGCTTGGCGGTGTTGCGCTCGCCCTTCTTCGGGTCGGACTTGCCCCCGACGGCGTTGTGGTCGGTGACCTGGACGGAGACGTCGGTGTAGCTCTTGGCATAGCTGTTCTTCATGGCCTGGCCGAGCGTGTCGGAGAAGACCATGGTGCCCGCCACGAAGGCGGTGCCCAGCATGATGGCGAGCGCCGTCATGAGGAGTCGGCCCTTGTGGGCCAGCACGTTGCGCAGTGCGGTGCGATACATGGGGTGCGTCCTGGAAGGTCGGATCGGGCGGCGGGCGGCGGGAGAGCGGCCCGTCAGCTGGTCCGGCCCTTGGCGTCGAAGCGGCGCATCCGGTCCAGCACGCTGTCGGCGGTGGGGCTGATCAGCTCGTCCACGATCCGGCCGTCCGCGAGGAAGACCACGCGGTCCGCGTAGGAGGCGGCGACCGGGTCGTGGGTGACCATCACGACGGTCTGGCCCAGTTCGCGGACGGAGTTGCGCAGGAAAGCGAGGATCTCCGCTCCGGAACGCGAGTCGAGATTCCCGGTGGGCTCGTCCGCGAAGATGATGTCGGGCTTGCCGGCCAACGCCCGGGCGCAGGCCACGCGCTGCTGCTGGCCGCCGGAGAGCTGGCTGGGGCGGTGCGAGAGCCGGCCGGAGAGGCCGACCGTGTCGACCACCCGGTCGAGCCAGGCGCGGTCGACCTTGCGGCCCGCGATGTCCATCGGGAGGGTGATGTTCTCCAGCGCCGTCAGGGTCGGCAGCAGGTTGAACGCCTGGAAGATGAAGCCGATGTGATCCCGGCGCAGCTTGGTGAGCTGCTTGTCCTTCAGGCCGACCAGCTCGGTGTCGCCGATGGTCGAGGAGCCGGAGGACACCGTGTCCAGCCCGGCCATGCAGTGCATCAGCGTCGACTTGCCGGAGCCCGAGGGGCCCATGATCGCGGTGAACTGCCCCTGCGGGAACGCCACGGAGACGTCGTCGAGCGCGACCACCCGCGTCTCCCCCTCGCCGTAGACCTTGTTCAGGCCGGTGGCGCGGGCAGCCGCCTGGCCGGTGTGGACGGCGTACGCGGTCGTCGTGGTCACGGAACTCTCCTGTGGGTCGGTCGACGGTTCAGGCTTCCATCCTCTTCCGCACACCTGGCCGAACTCGTCGCTCCGGCGAACGGTTGGCCCCACCGCCCCTGGGTGTATCCGGGCCGCGTTCTCTCCTCCTTCGGTATGACACCGACCCTGAGGGCCGCCGTGATCGAAAGAAAATACCGGCCGCCAGGATTGTGATGTCTCGTTCCGGGGCCTTCGATGGCCGAATCACCGACTGTCCGTCAGATGGTTTGAAAACATGACAACTTCCCTGGCTGGGAACATGCGAAAGGGGGAGCCGGGCGACTACTCTCTGGGGTGTCCCTCCCGGCCCGAGCACCACTGCGGCCCGGTCCGGGGCATGTCGCAGCACGCCCGGGTGGTGGAACGCAGACACGGGCAGCTTAAAACTGCTTGGCCGCGAGGCCGTGCCGGTTCGAGTCCGGCTCCGGGCACCAACTCCGTCGCACCACCTTGCTCCGCCGCACCACCGTGCTCGGCCCCGCCGACGACTCATCCTTGCGGTGGAGGCCCGTTCCTTTGCCAAGGCATTACCCTGGGAAAAGTGGGCGGTGCCGTGCTGCCCCGGAGGGAATGAGCATGAGGAGCAGCAACCCGGTCTTCTCGCGGGAGGGGTCCTTCACCCGCGACACCGGATACGCGGGATTCGACACCACCCAGCGGCCGTCCGCCGGGAGCCCGTACGCCCAGAACCCCTACGCGCAGAACCCGTACGGCACCGGGCCGGGCGGTCTGACGGACCAGCAGCTGGCGGAGATGTACCAGGCCCCCTCGGCGGGCCCGCTGCAGACCGGCCGGATGACCATGGACGACGTGGTCGCCCGGACGGCGCTCACCCTGCTGACGCTGGTCGCCGCCGGCGCGGTCGCCTGGTTCGCGCTGCCGATCGCCACCTACGGCATCGTCATGGCGGCGGCGTTCGCCGCGTTCGTGGTCGGCATGGTGATCAGCTTCAAGCGGAGCGTCAGCGCGCCGCTGATCCTCGCCTATGCCGCGCTGGAGGGCTTCTTCCTCGGTGCGCTCACCAGGGTCTTCAACACCGCCCTGCCCGGTATCGCGATCCAGGCGGTCCTCGGCACCGCCCTGGTCTTCGCGGCCATGCTCTTCGCCTACCGCAGCGGCCGGATCCGGGTCACCCCGAGGTACACCCGGATCGGGCTCAGCATCGCGATGGGCTTCGTGCTGCTGCTCCTGGTCAACCTGGTGGCCTCGCTGTTCGGCGCCGACCTGGGGATGAACGCCGGTCCGCTCGGCATCCTGGTCGGCCTGGTCGGGATCGGGCTCGGCGCCTTCTTCCTCTCGCTGGACTTCGCCGAGATCGAGGCGGCGATCCGGGGCGGTGCTCCGCAGCAGGAGTCCTGGCGCGCGGCGTTCGGCCTGACGCTCTCGCTGGTGTGGATCTACCTGGAGATGCTGCGGCTGATCGCGATCCTGCGGGGCGACGACTGATCCTGCCCCGACTCCGCCGAGGCCCCTGCCGTGCTGGTGGGGGCCTCGGCGCGTTCAGGCCGTAGGCTCTCGGCCCATGGTCGACGAACAGATGCTGGTGGTGGCGGTAGAGGCGTTGGCGGACCGGTTCCGGTCGATGCCGCAGAGCCGGCTGACCGGAGCAGTACCGGGATACGCGTCCCGGGCCGCCGCGGCCCACTGGCTGGCCGCCTGGCTCGCCACCCGGGCCCTCACCCTGGCCGGCCAGGCCCCGCGCCCCTTCCCGGCCGTCGGCGACTTCACCGTCGGCGACCAACTCGCCGTCGCCGGCCACGAACTGGCCGCCGTCACGGACGCGGCCACCCTCGCCGAAGCCCTGGCCGAGACGGCCCGGATCTCCGACCTGACGGCTTGATCCTTCTCGCTGACAGTCAGTTGCACGACCAAGGGGCGCGAGGAACCGCGCGAGTGCGGAAGGCTCCGACCCGGACTCTTCCGACTTCGCGCAGTTCCTCGCGCCCCTGAGGGGGTGGCCCTCAGATGCTGGCCACCACGCGGTCCGCGAGGACGTACACCGCTTCGTCGTCCGTGGAGAAGGTCAGCGAGTACGAGCCCGAGAAGCGGGAGCCGCCCAGGAGGCGGACGTCCTCGCCGGCGCGGACGGCGTCGATGAGGCGGTAGGCGGCCTCCCGGTCGCCCGGGGCCACGCAGAGGGTGGTGCCGTCGGCGAAGGCGTAGACGTCCAGGGTGCCCAGCGGGCCGGGGCGGACGTCGGTAAGCGCGATCTTCTCCTCGGCCAGGGTGGCCAGGCGGGTGTCGGTCCACTCGCGCGACGGCGTCTGGCTCGGCACGAAGTCCGGGTGCGACGGGTGGCGCCGCGGGTCGGGGGCGGCCACCGGCTCGGCGTCCAGGAGCCCGGCCTCCAGGCCGGTGGCGAGCAGGTCGGCCTCACGCCGCGCCTTGGCCTCACCGGCCGCCTCCGCGGCGGGGTGCCCCGCCGGGTGCCCGCCCGCGGGGTGCCCGCCGGCCGGGAGACCGCCGCCGGGCTGCTCCTCGTTGATCAGGTCCTCCAGGGCCGACCGCAGCGCCTCGCCGAAGGCCGGGTCCATGGTGCCGGAGTTGTCGACGGCCTCCTGCGGCCCGGTCGGGCGCGGGAAGAAGAGCGGCCACTCCTCGGCGGCCGTCAGGCCGGTGCTGGTGAAGGGGGAGTCGAAGAGCGGAGCGTCCTCCACCGCCCGCGCCTCCTGCTCGGCCCAGAACGCCCGTGCCTCGGCGATCTCCCGCTCGCGGTCGGCGGCCAGTGCCTCGATCACCGCCCGCCGTATGACGGCCTCGTCAACGACGGCCGGGGCGGCGGTACTTGCGGCGCGCTGCTGCTCCTCGAGCCGACGGGAGAGTCCGCGGACGTGGAGCAGGACGGCGGCACACACGGCGATCAGGATCAGCAGCAGGGTGGTGTAGACGACGCTCACGGAACGTACTCCTAGCGAGGAGTGGAACGGGGTTACGTCTCCACACTGCCGCATGGATGCCAGTTACTGCAGTGGCAGATGTCCGTTTTGTCCGTGACTTACGTCCTTGTCCCCGAATTGTTAAGTAGTGCCGTTCTACGCAGCGGAGTTGACCGACTTCGCACCGTCGACAAAACACCCCTTCCGGGGCGGGAAGAGGGGCGGATCGCACCCGGAGGTGTGATCCGCCCCTCAATTACGCAATGTCACCCCGAACGGGTGGTGAAGCGCCGGTACTTAACTCAGGAGAGCCGCTCGATCACCATCGCCATACCCTGGCCGCCACCCACGCACATGGTCTCGAGGCCGAACTGCTTGTCGTGCCACTGCAGCGAGTTGATCAGCGTGGTGGTGATCCGGGCGCCGGTCATGCCGAAGGGGTGGCCGATGGCGATGGCGCCGCCGTTGACGTTCAGGCGGTCCAGGTCGATGCCCAGGGCCTGGTAGGAGGGGATGACCTGGGCCGCGAAGGCCTCGTTGATCTCGACCAGGTCGATGTCGGAGACCGACAGGCCGGCCCGCTTGAGGGCCTGCTTGGAGGCCTCGACCGGGCCGTAGCCCATGATCTCGGGGGAGAGGGCCGAGACGCCGGTGGAGACCACCCGGGCGAGCGGGGTGAGGCCGAGCTGGCGGGCCTTGGTGTCGGACATGATCACCAGGGCGGCCGCGCCGTCGTTGAGCGGGCAGCAGTTGCCGGCGGTCACGGTGCCGTCCGGGCGGAAGACCGGCTTGAGGCCCTGGACGGCCTCCAGCGTGACGCCCGCGCGCGGGCCGTCGTCGGCCGAGACGACGGTGCCGTCCGGGGTGGTGACCGGGGTGATCTCGCGCTGCCAGAAGCCGGCCTTGATGGCCGCCTCGGCGAGGTTCTGCGAGCGCACGCCGAAGGCGTCCTGCTCGGCGCGGGAGACGCCCTTGAGCGCCGCCAGGTTCTCGGCGGTCTGGCCCATCGCGATGTACGCGTCCGGGACGAGCCCGTCCTCGCGCGGGTCGTGCCACTCGCCGCCGCCGTTCGCGGCGCGCTCGGCGGTGCGGGCGACGGCGTCGGCGAAGAGCGGGTTCTGGGTGTTCGGCATGCCGTCGGAGGTGCCGTTGACCGAGCGGGAGACGGTCTCGACACCGGCCGAGATGAAGACGTCGCCCTCGCCCGCCTTGATCGCGTGCAGCGCCATCCGGGTGGTCTGCAGCGAGGAGGAGCAGTACCGGGTGATGGTGGCACCCGGGAGGTAGTCCATGCCCATCTGGACGGCGATGATGCGGGCCAGGTTGTGGCCCTGCTCGCCTCCGGGCAGGCCGCAGCCGAGCATCAGGTCGTCGATCTCGCGCGGGTCCAGCTCGGGCACCTTGGCCAGGGCGGCGGCGATGATCTGGGCGGTCAGGTCGTCCGGGCGGACGTCCTTCAGCGAGCCCTTGAAGGCCCGGCCGATCGGCGAACGGGCGGCGCTGACGATGACGGCTTCGGGCATGGCTGGCTCCTGGTTGAGGTGACCGGGCGGGACTGGGCGGCTGCCGGGTGGCTGCTCGAATCAGTACCGCACTCAAGCCTTGCACCCCGGCAGGACGCTCGGGAGGAAAGTTACCGCCTGGTAGCCTCAGGCGTCACCAGGCCCCGGGTGTGAGTTCGCCGACGCCGCCTCAGGTGTGCCGACCGCCCCCGGCAGGCCGACCCGCAGCCGGTGCCGCAGCTGGGCCCAGCGCCAGGCGCCGGTGCCCTGCTCGAGGGCCGCGACCTCGGTGCCGGACTGCCCGGCGGCCGCCGCGGCCGCGACCGCCACCGGCAGCACCGCCTCGGCGGGCGCCTGGGGCTCGGTGTCGGCGGGCCAGAGGTCCAGCGCGGCGCAGAGCGAGGGGAGCATGGCCATCGCCGCCGTGGCGTAGCCCTGGGCGGACGGGTGGTAGCGGTCGGCCGCGAACATCTCCGGGCGGGCCGCGAACTCCGGGCCGAGCAGCGAGCCGAGCGAGACAGTCCGCCCGCCGTTCTCCACCACCGCGATGGTCTGCGCGGCGGCCAGCTGCCGGCTGAGCCGCCGGGCCACCCAGCGCAGCGGCGGCCGGACGGGCTTGATGGTGCCCAGGTCCGGGCAGGTGCCGACCACCACCTCGCAGCCCGTCGCCCGCAGCGCCCGGACGGCCTCGCCGAGCAGCCGCACCGACTGGGCGGCGGGCGCGTGCCTGGTCACGTCGTTCGCACCGATCATGATCACGGCCAGGGCCGGCCGGTGGGGGAGTGCCAGCTCGACCTGCCGCGCGAGGTCGCAGGAGCGCGCCCCCGACTTCGCCACGTTGGCCAGCCGCACCCGCCGCTCGGCCACCGCGGCCAGCCCGGCCGCGAGCAGCGCCCCCGGCGTCTCCTGCCCCCGGGTGACGCCCAGCCCGGCCGCCGTGGAGTCACCCAGGAAGGCGAGTACCAACGGCGGCTGCGCCCCTGCCAGCGGGTCGGTGAACCCCTCCCCGTACACCCCGTCGGCCTTCGGCGGGTCCCCCTCCAGCAGCCCCACGGCCCGCACCGCCAACTTGGTCTCGGTGAGCAGCAGCCCCGCCAGCCCCACCCCCAACAACCCCAGGCCACCCCCGCCGTACGCGGCCGCCGTAGCGATCCGCCGGGCCACCCGGGCCCGCGACTCCTGCGCTCCTGTCACCTTGGACCCCCTTCGCGGCCGCCCCTCAGCAGGGCCTTTCCCCCTACGTACCCGTCGGAGCGGCTCGCTATCGGTGATCGTCGGCCATCCGTGGAGAGCGGCACTAGGCTTTGAATCACCCTTAAAAGCACGTGCAACGCCACAGACCGGGAGGACCCCCGTGCGGTACAGCAATTCGATCATCGAGTTGGTCGGCAACACGCCTTTGGTGAAGCTCAACAAGGTCACCGAGGGCATCAGCGCTACCGTGCTGGCGAAGGTCGAGTACTTCAACCCCGGTGGCTCGGTGAAGGACCGGATCGCGATGCGCATGATCGAGGCCGCCGAGGCCTCGGGTGCGCTCAAGCCCGGTGGCACCATCGTCGAGCCGACCTCCGGCAACACCGGTGTCGGTCTGGCGATCGTGGCCCAGCAGAAGGGCTACAAGTGCATCTTCGTCTGTCCTGACAAGGTCTCGACCGACAAGATCAACACCCTGCGCGCGTACGGCGCCGAGGTCGTGGTCTGCCCGACCGCCGTCGCCCCGGAGCACCCGGACTCCTACTACAACGTCTCCGACCGCCTGGTCCGCGAGACCCCGAACGCCTGGAAGCCGGACCAGTACTCCAACCCGGACAACCCGGCCTCGCACTACTACTCCACCGGCCCGGAGCTGTGGGAGCAGACGGACGGGAAGATCACCCACTTCGTGGCGGGCGTGGGCACCGGCGGCACCATCTCCGGCACCGGCGGCTACCTGAAGGAGGTCTCCGGCGGCAAGGTGCAGGTCGTCGGCGCCGACCCGGAGGGCTCGGTCTACTCCGGCGGCACCGGCCGGCCGTACCTGGTCGAGGGTGTCGGTGAGGACTTCTGGCCGACCGCCTACGACCGCAACGTGGCGGACCGGATCGTCGCGGTCTCCGACAAGGACTCGTTCCAGATGACCCGCCGCCTGGCCAAGGAGGAGGGCCTGCTGGTCGGCGGCTCCTGCGGTATGGCCGTGGTGGCCGCGCTGGAGGTCGCCAAGGAGCTCGGCCCGGACGACGTCGTCGTGGTGCTGCTGCCGGACGGCGGCCGCGGCTACCTCTCCAAGATCTTCAACGACGACTGGATGGCCGACTACGGCTTCCTGCCCAACGCCACCGACGAGGCGCACATCGGCGAGGTGCTGGCCCGCAAGGACGCGCTGGAGCACGAGGGCATCCCGCAGTTCGTCCACATGCACCCGACCGAGACGGTCGCCGAGGCCGTCCGCGTGCTGAGCGACTTCGGCGTCTCGCAGATGCCGGTCGTCTCGGCGGGCGCCGCCCACCCGGACGTCATGGCGGGCGAGGTGATCGGCTCGGTGGTCGAGCGCGAGCTGCTGGAGGGCCTGTTCGCCAAGCGGATCGCGCTGACGGACAAGCTGGAGGACGTCATGTCCAAGCCGCTGCCGGTGGTCGGCTCCGGTGAGACGGTGACCAGCCTGATGACCGTGCTGGAGAAGGCCGACGCGGCCGTCGTGCTGGTCGAGGGCAAGCCGCAGGGCATCGTGACCCGGCAGGACCTGCTCGCCTTCCTGGCCGTCCGCCACTGACGCCTGCTCAACTGTGTTACCGGGAGCCGCTCCTCCCGGCACGAAGTGGTACACCGGCGTCATGTCCACGCAGCATCGGGTTAACAACCGTGCGGCAATGTAGTGGGCACGGCGAGACGCCGAGCATGGTGACGGTGCGGGAGGGAGCGGCTCCCCGCCCGTGCGGTCACCTCGGGCACCGGCCGGCCCTGACCGGCCGGGTGCCCGCCCGCGAGGGGGCTGCCGTCGTCCCGCCCCTGGTCCGGCTCCGGCCGGTGCCAGGGTGTGGCGGCCCCTGCGGCACCCATGCGCCGCAAGGCGCGGCTCCGCGGCTCCCGGGTGGGGGAGCGGGCGGGGCCGACCGGGCCGGGCCCTCCGTTCGCGGGGGCCCGGCCCGGTCGCATGACCACGGGTTTCGCCTGCCCGGCCGCGAGCGCCTACCCTCGCACACATGACCAGCACTGACCTGCCCGAGCAGGACGTTCCCCGCTACGTACGCCTCACCATCGAGCTCATCGCCGAGATCACCGACGAGGACGCTCTCAAGGCCGCCGCCCTGACCCAGGTCAAGGAGGACGACTACCTGGACGACGAGGAGCGCGTCCAGTCCATCGAGGCCATCGAGCTGGACCCGTCCGGCTCGCTCGCCCACTTCATCGACCCGGTCGCGATGCTCGCCGACGTCCCCGGCGTCGAGCTGGCCTCGGCCACCTGGGAGTCCGCCCCGACCGAGTTCGAGGCCAGCGAAGAGGGCTGGGACGAGTACACCGTCGAGTAGAGCCCGGCGCACAGCCGTACAGACCGCCCGTCCCGGATCGACCGGGGCGGGCGGTCTGTCCTTTTTGCTGCTTATGGTACGAGTGCCTCTTATGGCATGAGTAGAAGTACTCTCGTACGATCTCAACCGGTTGATGATGGAACCGTTTCCTCCTGAACTGCGTTGTTTGTCCGTAGTAGCGCAGCTGTAGAGCAGGGAGAACACCAAGTGACGGCATCCGAGAAGCAGCACCGCCGGGCCCAGGGCCAGTGGAGCCGTCGTGGCGTGCTCACCGGCCTGCTCGGCGCTCCCGTCCTCCTGGTGGCGGCCTGCAGCGGCTCCAGCGGGGGTGCCTCGGGCGGCGGTGGCGGCGGGGACACCCCGAAGACCTCGGCGGCGAAGATCGCCGTCGCCCCGGCCGACGGTGTCACCGACGCGCCCTTCGTCGAGCCGGTCAAGGTCACCGTCGCCGACGGCAGGCTCAGCTCGGTCAAGGTCACCGATTCGGCGGGCAAGGAGATAGCCGGCCGGCTGGCGCCCGACGGCACCAGCTGGACCTCCACCGACCCGCTCGCCAGCGGCACCAAGTACACCGTGGCGGCCACGGCCGCCGACGCGAAGAAGCTGGAGGCGGACGCCAACACGTCCTTCGCCACCGCGAGCCCCGCCAACACCTTCGTCGGTTACTTCACCCCGGAGAACGGCTCCACCGTCGGGGTCGGCATGCCGGTGTCGATCAACTTCAACAAGCCGGTCACCGACAAGAAGGCCGTGCAGCAGGCGATCACCGTGACCGCCGAGCCGGGCGTCGAGATCGTCGGGCACTGGCTCTCCAGCACCCGGCTCGACTTCCGCCCGGAGCGGTACTGGGCCAAGGGCACCAAGGTCACCCTCAAGCTCCGGCTGAAGGACGTCGAGGGGGCGAAGGGCGTCTACGGCACCCAGTCCAAGGACGTGACCTTCACCGTCGGCCGCAGCCAGGTCAGCGTCGCCGACCTCTCCGCCGACACCCTCACCGTCACCACCGACGGCCAGGTCACCGCGACCTACCCCGTGATCGGCGGCGCCCCCGAGCACAAGACCTGGGCCGGCAAGCTGGTGATCGCCGAGCAGTACCTGCAGACCAAGATGGACTCGCAGACCGTCGGCCTGGGCGACGAGTACAACATCCCGGACGTGCCGCACGCCCAGCGCCTGACCAGCTCCGGCACCTTCATCCACGGCAACTACTGGTCGCCCGCCTCCGCCTTCGGCAGTGCCAACACCAGCCACGGCTGCATCGCGCTGCGCGACGTCAAGGGCGCGGGCGACCCGGGCACCAACGCCGCGAAGTTCTACGCCTCCTCGATCACCGGCGACGTGGTCGAGGTGGTCAACTCCGGTGACAAGACGGTCGATCCGGCCAACGGCCTGAACGGCTGGAACATGAGCTGGGCCGCCTGGAAGGCCGGCAGCGCGATCTGATCCCGGCTCTACGCTTGAGTCTCCAGCGACGGGAGACCACAGGGTGGAGGCCATGGACGACGCACCGCTTCGCACCATCGGCGAACTGGCCCGGCTGACCGGTCTGACGGTCAAGACGATCCGGTTCTGGTCCGACTGCGGGGTGCTGCCGCCCACCGACCGCACGCCCGCCGGCTACCGCCGCTACGGCCCTGAAGCACTCGCCCGTCTCGACCTGGTGCGCACCCTGCGCGACCTCGGCGTCGACCTCGCCACCGTCCAGCGCGTGCTGGCGCGCGAGGTCACCGTCGCCGAGGTGGCCGCGGTGCACGCCGAGGCCCTGGACGTGCAGATCCGCACCCTCCGGCTGCGCCGGGCGGTGCTCAGGGCGGTGGCCCGCCGCGGGTCGACACCCGAGGAGCTGGAACTCATGCACAAGCTGGCCAAGCTGACCGACCAGGAACGCCGCCGCCTGATCACCGACTTCATCGACGAGGCCTTCGACGGGCTGGACGTCGGCCCGGAGTTCATCAGCAAGATGCGCCAGGCGATGCCCGCGCTGCCGGACGACCCGACCCCCGAACAGGCCGACGCCTGGGTCGAGTTGGCCGAGCTGGTGCAGGACGAGGACTTCCGGGCCGGCGTCCGCCGGGCCGCCGCCTACCAGGCCGACGAACGTGCATCGGGCGCGCGGACCGGTACGGCCGCCGACGCGGAGCTGGTCGAGCTGGTCCGCGAGCGGGGCGAGCTGGCGCTGGCCGCCGGGGTGCGGCCCGGCAGCGCGGCCGCCCGCCCGGTGGTGGACGAACTCGTCGGGGCCTTCGCCGAGCTGTTCGAGCGCACCGACGGCCGCGAGTTCCGGGCCTGGCTGCTCGAGCGGATGGTGTTGGGCAACGACCCCCGCTACGAGCGGTACTGGCAGCTGATCGCCACCGTCAACGGCTGGCCGGTGGCGCCGACCCTGGCCCCCGCCTTCGACTGGCTGGTGGCCGCGCTCCGGGCCGAGCTCGGGTAGCTCCCGGGGCGGGCGCTGTCGGCTCCGGGTGGTTGGGTACGGTCATCCGATAAAACGCTTTGCGTCCTTATGGGGTATCTGTGCTTGCCTTGGGTGCCTCGCCGTGGTGGCGGGGCACCCGGGGCGGCCACGTCCGGGGCGCAGTTCACAGGAGACAGAGCCAGACATCATGACGATACGTCGTACGACTCGCACCGCCCTTGCCGCCGCCGTCTGCACCGGGCTGGTCGCCCTGGGCGCCTCCGCGTGCGGCACGGTCAAGGAGCTCACCGCCGCACAGAAGGTCTCCGGGGCCTTCGGCAAGCTCGGTGAGGGCAAGTCGGTCAAGGCCGTGCTCTCGCTGAACGCCACCGCCGACCAGCTGGTCGCCTTCGACAAGGCCAGCAGCTCCGAGGACAAGATCGACGCCAAGACGGCGGCCGCCATCGCGGGCACCACGCTGTCGGTGGCGGTCACCTCCGACAAGCCGCTCAAGGAGGCCGAGTCGGCCGCCAAGGCGCAGGGTCAGAGCGGCGACGCCACCTTCGGCGCCAAGGGCATGAGCCTCGAGTACCTGCTGGCCTCCAAGGACGGCAAGGCCTACCTCGACGTCCGCTCGATCGACGGCAAGCCCTACCTGAAGCTGGACGCCGAGGGCCTGCTCGCCCTGACCGGGCAGGACTCGGCCGAGCTCAAGTCCTTCCTGGACGAGGTGCCGGCCGAGCTGAAGATCGTCAAGGACGCGCTGGGCGACAAGTGGGTCAGCCTCGACCCCAAGCTGCTGACCGAGCTCAGCAAGGGCATGCCGGGTGCGGCGGGCAAGCCCTCCGCCGCCCCCTCGATGGACCCGAAGGCGGCCGAGTCGCTGGTCCAGTCGCTCAAGGACACCTTCACCCGCAGCGTCAGCTTCGAGGACCGCGGCACCAAGGACGGCGTCGACCACATCGTGGCGATCGCCGACGCCAAGGCGCTGGCCGACGGCTTCGCCAACGCGGCCAAGCCGCTGGCCGGCAAGCTCCCCGGCTTCAAGGACCTGCCGACCGGTGCGCCGAGCGACCTCACGAACAACAAGGTCGACATCGACCTGTTCCTCAAGGACGGCACGCTCACCTCGCTCTCCTTCGACCTCGCCCAGCTGGACGACAAGGCCGGCAAGGACGTCCACGTCCCGGTGAAGCTGGCCCTGAGCCAGGACGCCGGCCAGATCCAGGCCCCCGCCGGTGCCACCGAGTTCGGCATGTCCGACCTCACCAACCTGATGGGCATGTTCACCAAGGGCATGGCCGACGGCCTCGGCGCCAAGCCCGGTGCGCTCCCCGGCTCGGGTGCCGGCGCCGGTGCGGGTAAGGCCGCGCCGCTGACGGCCGACCAGCTCAAGGAGCTGGAGAAGCTCGGCGTCTCCGAGGACCAGCTCAAGCTGCTGAACGCGAGCGGCATGTCCTACGAGGACATCAAGGCGCTGGCGGACATGAAGGGTCAGAGCTGACGGTAGGAGTCGAGGGGGTGTGACCGCAGCTGCGGTCACACCCCTTTTTGCATGCGCCGCCCGCCGCTGACGATGTGTCATCTTTCTGTCAGATAAGGACAATCAGCAGCTGGCGGCCCCGGCGGTCGGACGTCCGCTCGGTACGATCTTGCCGATCGGCGGGCGAGGGCCTGTCGGGGCGAGGGGGATGGCGATGCGTGTCAACCGTCGGGTGGGGCTGGTGGCGGCCGGGGTCGTGCTCGCGGGCGGGCTGCTGCCCGTCCCGGCCGCGAGTGCGGCGGGCTTCCCGGGGACGCTGGACCTGCAGTGCTTCGGAGACCGTGACCCGAACGTCGGCCTGCCGTGGACGGCGGACCGCCCGTTCCAGCTCCAGGGCGGGGTGGACTACAACCCGATCTGCGCGGCCTTCATCTACGTCCTGCAGCCCGGGGGCCTGACCGGCCTCAAGGCGAGCTACACGATCCCCGCCGACTCCGTCGCCGCCAGCGGCTACCCGGCTCAGCGGCTCGCCCGGATGATCGTCGCCTCGGTGGCCATCACCGACGGGCGCGGCCTGCAGAACTCCGCGCCCTGGTCCTTCGCGGTGAACGGCGACGGCTCGCTGACGATGGAGTCCCCGCGGTTCGATGTGCTGCCGGACGGCCCCAAGGGTGCCGCCGTGGGTGCGATCACCCTCCAGTTCTCCGCCGGCTCCGGCCTGCGGTCGGCCCAGTTGCACGGTCAGTTCAAGGTCACCGGAGCCCAGGGTGCGGTGCAGGCCGATGCTGGGCTGCACTACGTCGCCGACGGCAAGAGCATTCCCACCGGTACCGCCGGGACGTATCGGTCGGTCACGCCGGTGCGGGCGCTGGACACCCGGCACGCGATCGGCGCCCCGAAGGCCCCGGTCGGTCCGGGCGGTGAGGTCACCCTCCAGGTCGCGGGCGCCAACGGCATCCCCGCCACCGGCGTGACCGCCGTCGTCCTGAACGTCACCGCGACCAACGCCACCGCGGGCGGCTACGTCACCGTCTACCCGCACGGGCAGCCGCGCCCGACCGCCTCCAACCTCAACTTCACGGCCGGCCAGACCGTCCCCAACCTGGTCACCGTCCCCGTCGTGGACGGCAAGATCAACCTCTACAACTTCGCCGGCACCACCGACCTCATCGGCGACATCAGCGGCTACTACACCTCCGACGGCACCGGCTCCCGCTACACCACCAGCGGTCCCACCCGCATCATGGACACCCGGTCCGCCGTCGGCGCCCCGAAGGCTCCGGTCGGCCCCGGTGGCGAGGTCACCCTCCAGGTGGCCGGGGTGGGCGGCGTGCCCGCCACCGGCGTCACCTCCGTCGTCCTGAACGTGACCGCGACCAGGGCCACCACCGGCGGATACGTGACGGTCTACCCGCACGGCCGGCAGCGCCCGACCGCCTCGAACCTCAACTTCACGGCGGGGCAGACCGTCCCGAACCTGGTCTCGGTGCCGGTGGTGGACGGCAAGGTGACCTTCTACAACTTCGCCGGCTCCGTCGACCTGATCGCCGACCTGGCCGGGTACTACTCCGGCACCGGCTCGGTCTTCGTACCCACCGGCCCGACCCGCGTGCTGGACAGCCGGAACGGCACCGGCGGCGTGCACGCCCCGATCGCGGGCGGCCACAAGGCCTACGTCCAGGTCGGCAGCTGGAAGAACGGCATCCCGCCGTTCGGCACCACGGCGGTCGTGCTCAACGTCACCGCGACCAGGGCGACCACGGGCGGCTACGTCAGCGTCTTCAGCGGCAGCCAGGCCAAGCCCACCGCCTCGAACCTCAACTTCACGGCGGGCCAGACCGTCCCGAACGCCGTGATCACGCCGCTCGACCCCAGCGTGAACTTCTTCAACTTCGCGGGCGACGTCGACCTGATCGCCGACGCCGCGGGCTACTTCACCGCGAACTGAACCGTCGACAGCAGAAGGCCCGCTCCCGGCATTCGCCGTGGAGCGGGCCTTCTCCGTCGTCAGGCCGGTCAGTTGGCGGTGAAGTACCCGGCCAGGTCGGCGATCAGATCGGTGTCGCCGAAGGCGTTGAAGAAGTTCACGCCCTGGCGGGACTGGGTGATGACCGCGTTCGGGACGGTCTGCTTCGCCAGGAAGTTCAGGTTCGAGGCGAGCGGCTTGGCCTGCTCGCCGCCGAACACCGTCACGTAGCCGCCGGTGGTGGCCCTGGTGGCGGTGACGTTGAGCGCGACGGCCGTGACGCCGACCGGCGGGATGCCGTTCGCCCAGCTGTCGGCCGTCACGTTGAGGGTCCGGCCGCCGCCGACGGCGCCGATGGTGCTGGTGCCGTGGCCCAGGCCGGAGCGGGTGTCCAGGATGCGGGTCGGGCCCGAGGGCACGAAGACCGAGCCGGTGCCGGAGTAGTACCCGGCCAGGTCTGCGACCAGGCCGGTCTTCCCGGCGAAGTTGTAGAGGCTGACCTTGCCGTCGGCGCCGACCGGGACGCTGACCAGGTTGGCCACGGTCTGGCCGGGGCCGAAGTTGAGGTTGGACGCGGTCGGGCGCTCCTGCCCGTGCGGGTAGACCGTCACGTACCCGCCGGTGGTGGGGCCGACGGTGGTCACGTTCAGGACGACGGAGGTGACGCCGGTGGCGGGCACGCCGTTCTTGCCGGTGATCTGGAGGTCCACCTGGCCGCCCTGGCCGACCGGAGTGGTGCGGTTGTCCATGATGCGGGTGGGGCCGGCGGGGGTGTAGCGGGAGCCGGTGCCGTCGGAGGTGTAGTAGCCGCTGATGTCGCCGATGAGGTCGGTGGTGCCGGCGAAGTTGTAGAGGTTGATCTTGCCGTCCACGACGGGGACGGTGACCAGGTTGGGGACGGTCTGGCCGGCCGTGAAGTTGAGGTTGGAGGCGGTGGGGCGCGGGCGGCCGTGGGGGTAGACGGTGACGTAGCCGCCCGTGGTGGGGTTGGTCGCGGTGACGTTGAGGACGACGGCGGTCACGCCGGTGGCGGGGATGCCGTTGGCGCCCGCGACCTGGAGGGTGACCTCACCGCCCGGGCCGACCGGGGCCTTCGGGGCGCCGATCGCGTGCCGGGTGTCCAGGGCGCGGACGGGGGTGACGGGCTTGAACGTGCCCGCGGTGCCCACGGTGGTGGTCTTGCCGTCGGGGATGTAGTTCAGGTCGGCGGGGGCCATGTTGCTGAGGCCCTTGTCGCTGGTGATGGTGAACTCGCCGTGCAGCAGGGCGGCGATCTTGGTGGAGGCGGCCGTGAACTCGAAGTCCACCTGGCCGAGGGCCGGCACGGAGCCGTGCGGCAGCAGGTCGAAGCTGGGCGACTGCAGGGTCAGCGAGCCGTCCGGGTCGACCCCGAAGCCCCAGACCCCGGAGACGAGCGGCATGGCCGCGTCGTCGACCCAGCCGCGGACCGAGATCAGCCGGGCGAGCTCCTCCGGGGTGTGGCCGGTGGACTTCACCGACTCGGCGGAGATCATGTAACTGGCCTTGAGCCCCTTCACGCCCTCGGCCGGCAGCCCCGAGATCATCACCCGGCAGAGCGAGGCGGCGTCCTCGCCGGCCTTCAGGTCGAACGGCTGAGCCGACGACCACGCCCGGTAGGCCGCCCCCGAGTCACAGGTCAGCCCCAGCTGCCCCAACTGGCTCTCCGCACTGGCAGCCTGCACCGGCAGCAGCCCACCCGCGAGTACCGCTCCGGCGGCGAGCACGCCGATTCTGCGGTTGATGCGCATGACGAATTCCCCCTTGGCCGCGTCCGGCGCGGCATTCGATGTCTGTTCGGACCCTACCCGTCCGCACCGACCTCCCGACCGCCGCCCCCGGACTTCAAATCCCGCTCAAGTCCGCTGCGGCGCCCGTTGGTTCGCCCTACTCTCCGGGTGCAGCTCTTCTGGGCACGGTCGTCACACGGGGGTACGGATGAAGCGCGCGATCAAGGCATTCCTGGCCAGGTTCCGGACCGCCAACGGCCTCGACCGCGACCCGGACCGTTTCGCCCACCCGGACGCCCACCGCCGCACGCCGCCACCGGACCAGAACCTCGGCCTGCACTACCGCCCCACCGGCGGTGGCGGCCAGCTCGGCGGCAACGGCGGCGGCCACTGACCTGCTCCTACCGGATCAGCCGACAACTCGCCGGATCTGGTCGACGGGCGGCAGGGAGCTCGGCATCTCGTCGGTGACCCAGGCGTACTCCAGCGCCGACAGCACCGTGCCGCCCTCGGCCCAGACCAGCAGCTCCCCGATGTACTCGCCGGAGCCGTCGTACACGAGAGCGCCGACCGGCAGCAGGGTGGACCGCGGCGCAGGGTCCTGCTCCAGCCCGCGCACCCGAAGATCCACACTCACCGACCCGACCCCCCAGGCGGCCACCACCTCGGCCCGGTCCACCTGCCCGCGCAGCGCCGGGGCACCGTCGAAATCGGCTGCCAGAAGATGCTCCAGCACGGCCCGCTCGGAGCCGTTCAGCGGGCGGGGTTCGATGGGCACGACAGGCATGCCCCCCATTCTCCCCGGTCCCGGTGCCGCCGGGTGCCGTGCGTCATGTGTCGCGTGGTCCGGCACCGCCCTGTCAGGTCACTGCGCGGCGATGCGCAGCTTGAGCACGGCCAGCGTCCGGTACCGGTCGAACGCGACGACCGGGTCGTGGAAGTTGCTGAACGGGAGCGGGACGACGCCGCCAAGGGCCTGGAACTGCTCCAGTGCCTCGGCCGGCCGCCCGGCCTTGCCGAGCATGTAGGCGAGCCAGCCACGGGCGTGGTCGAGCTTCGGGTGGGCGGGGTCGGCGGCGGCCAGGTCGGCCAGCGCGGCGTCCAGCGCGGCCTGGACCTTGGGCGCGGCCCAGGCCTCGTCCAGCGCCTTCTGCCGGACGAGCTGCTCGTACCAGGCCTCCAGCTTGAGCACGGTGAGCAGGCTGCCCGCCGGGGCGGCGGCGGTCGCGGTGTCGGCGAAGCGGTGCATCAGCTCGTGGCTGCCGTGCCACTTCTCGCACCAGTACTGCAGCGCGCGGAAGTGTGCCGCCCAGTGCAGCGGGACGCGCTTGGTGATCTCCGCGAAGTTCTCCTCGAAGGTCTCGTTCGACCAGTTGAGGCCCATGCCGATGGGCAGCCGGGAGAGCCAGGGAGTCGGGTCGGCGGGGTCGGCGAGCCGGACGGCCTCCTCGGAGACGGCTTCGGCCTCCTGGAGCACCCGGTGGAAGTTCCTGAACTGCTCGCGCGTCACCTGGGCGGCCGCCTTGGAGCTGCGCAGCTCCCAGGCGAGGACGACCAGGGAATCGGCGTGCAGCGCCGCGGCGTCCGCGTTCGCGGGCTCCGCCTCGCGCCAGGCCCGCAGCCAGCCGTCCTCCTCGCCCGCCAGTTCGCGGTACGGGCCGCTGAGCAGGTACCGCAGCTCCCAGTCGGTGCCGGCGGAGGCGATCAGCGCGGCGGCGGGGCGCCAGTCGCCCGCGCGGGCGGCGGCGAGGGCCTCGGTGTGCTCGGGGCCGGCCAACGGCTTGACGGCCAGCTCGGCGGTGGGAGCCAGGCCGTGCTCGGCCGGGTCGAATTCGGCGCGGCGGTCGGCGACGGCCTGGTCGAAGGCGGCCTTGCGCGCCTCGAGGGCGGCGGTGCGGCGCTTGAACCACCAGGTGACGAGCTTGGCGAGGGCCAGCAGGAGCAGCGGGACGATGACGATCAGACGGGCCATGGGGTGCGGTGGTCCTCGATGGTGGCGGGAAGAGCAGGCGGGTGGCGCGAGGGCTCAGTGCGCGTCGGCCGGGGCGAGCAGGGCGCGCAGCGGCGCGGTGTCCGGGGTGTCGGTGGTGGCCGCGGAGACCGCCTCTGACAGGCCCTCGGGCAAGTGGGCCACCGCCGCCGTGGACCAGGAGAACTCCCAGCGGGCCCGGCCGGCTTCGGCCAGGGCGAGCACGGCGAGGTCGGCCAGTGCCCCGCCCAGCCGGGGCCGGGCGAACTCGCGGGCGGCGCGGCCGGTCGCGGCGGCGGCCTCGGCGCTGCGCGGCAGCCGGTCGGCCACCTCCCACTGACGGCCGGAGTCCACCGCGTCGAGCAGGCCGTCGACCGTGGCGGGCAGCCCGAGGGCGGTGAGCGCGGCGAACACCGGCGCGGCGTCCTCGCGGTAGCGGGCGAGCTGGGCCTCCTGGACGAGCTCGACCCAGTCGGTGCGGCGCTTGGCGGCGGCCTCGGCCACCAGCGTGAGGTCCTCGAGCCGGGCCAGCGTCAGCTCGGGCTCGTGCAGCAGCGCGCTCGCCGGGCCGCTGGTGTCCGGGCCGCGGCCGTCGTCCGGCAGGGCCAGCACGGCGGCGATCCGCTGGTTGACCGGCGGGTGGGAGTCGTACGGGTCGGGCTCGGGCTCGGGCAGTTCCAGGCCCAGCTCGGCGAGCTCGGCCCGGCGCTTCGGGTCGGCCAGCAGGTCGGCGAAGCCGCCGTACACCTGGCCGGGCATCGGGAGCAGGCCGGCCTCCCAGCCGAGCGTGACGTACCGGCGCTGGTAGAAGTCGTACGCCTGGTCGAGCACCGGCAGGCGGCGCAGCGCGGCGGCGGTGGCGTCGCGGCCGGCCACCTGGACGGCGGCCTGGTCGGCCGCGTACTCCTGGCGGCGGCTGACGGCCTCGGAGCGGCGGAAGTACAGCTTGGCGTAGGCGGTGAAGACCTGGGCGAGGGCACGGTCGACGGTGCCGTCGTGGACGGCCCGGGTGTCGACCGGCTTGGCCTTGCGGCCCTTGGCGGCGCGCTGGGCGGCCTTCTGCTCGGCGCGGGCCCGCTCGGCGGCGTTCGCGTCCCCGGCGCGGCTGTGCAGGCCGGTGATGGTGTGCCGGAGGGCCTCGCGCCCGGCCACCGTGACGCCGGCCAGCCGGACGTCCCGGTTGCTGTAGTGGCCGAACTCGTGGGCCAGCACGGCGTCCAGCTCGGCCTCGGTGAGGCCGAGCAGCAGCGGGACGCCGAGCTCCAGGTGGCGCTTGCCGGGGAGCAGGCCGAGCAGCCGGGTGTCCTCGCGGACCCCGGCGTTGACCACCGGCACCAGCCGGATCTCGGCCGGGCCGCGGACCCCGGTCTGCTCGGCGATCCGGTCGACCCGGGCCCACAGCTCGGGCTGCTGCTCGCGGGTGACGGGCAGTCCGGCGTCGCCGCCCCCGTCCGCCGGGCGACGGGTCAGGAAGACCAGCCGCACCACGGGGTAGGCCACGGCGATGGTCAGCACCACGATCTTGGCCACCAGGGGCCCGCCGCGACCCCAGCTGGCGAGGGCGACGTCGATGCCGATCATGCCGGCCACGATGGCGAGCGCGAGCAGGTAGAAGCCGGCCAGCAGTGCGACGGCCTGGGCGGCCCGTCCGGCCGTACTGGTCCCCACGGGTGTCCTCCGGAGGTCTGATGCGTAGGTGCGAGGTCGTTACCGCACACGTGTACGGAGTGTGCGGATCATAGCGGGGGGTCGGCAGGGACCTGACGGACGGTCGGCGGGGTGGGCAGCCCGCCTGCCGCGGGCGGGCGGGCGCACTAGGCTCGGACCATGACCGAGCACCCTCTTCCCCAGGGCTTCGAGACCCTCGCCATCCACGCGGGCCAGGAAGCAGACCCCCAGACCGGGGCCGTCGTCACGCCGATCTACCAGGTGTCCACCTACAAGCAGGACGGGGTGGGCGGCCTCCGGAACGGCTACGAGTACAGCCGCTCCGCCAACCCGACCCGCACCGCGCTCGAGGAGTGCCTGGCGGCGCTGGAGGGCGGCGCCCGCGGCCTCGCCTTCGCCTCCGGCCTGGCGGCCGAGGACACCCTGCTGCGCACGATCCTCAAGCCGGGCGACCACATCGTCATCCCGAACGACGCCTACGGCGGCACCTTCCGCCTGTTCGCCAAGGTGCTGACCCGCTGGGGCATCAGCTTCGACGTGGCGAACATGCAGGACCTGTCGACCGTCCGGGCCGCGCTCAAGCCCGAGACCCGGGCCGTCTGGGTGGAGACCCCCTCCAACCCGCTGCTCGGCATCGCCGACATCGCCGGCCTGGCCGAGATCGCGCACGGCGCGAACGCCCTGCTGGTGGTCGACAACACCTTCGCCAGCCCGTACCTGCAGCAGCCGATCTCGCTCGGCGCGGACGCGGTGGTGCACTCGACCACCAAGTACATGGGCGGCCACTCGGACGTGGTCGGCGGCGCGCTGGTGCTGGCCGAGGCCGGTCTGGGCGAGGAGGTCGCGTACCACCAGAACGCGATGGGCGCCGTCTCCGGCCCGTTCGACGCCTGGCTGGTCATGCGCGGCATCAAGACGCTGGGCGTCCGGATGGACCGGCACAGCTCCAACGCCGAGAAGGTCGTCGAGCTGCTGACCCGGCACCCGAAGGTGAGCCAGGTGCTCTACCCGGGCCTGGCCGAGCACCCCGGCCACGACATCGCGGCCAAGCAGATGAAGGCCTTCGGCGGCATGGTCTCGTTCCGCGTCAACGGCGGCGAGGAGGCGGCGGTCGAGGTCTGCAACCGCGCCCAGCTCTTCACCCTCGGCGAGTCGCTCGGCGGTGTCGAGTCGCTGATCGAGCACCCGGGCCGGATGACCCACGCCTCGGTGGTCGGCTCGGCCCTCGAGGTGCCGGCCGACCTGGTCCGCGTCTCCGTCGGCATCGAGTCGATCGACGACCTGCTGGGCGACCTCCAGCGCGCCCTGGGCTAGTCGCGGGCCAGTCGGGACGGAGAGGGCGCGCGGCCGTCGGTCGCGCGCCCTCGGCGTGTCCGGAGTGGCGCAGCTCACGCCCCTAGAGTGGGGGCATGCAGAGCTGGCCGATCACGACGGACGACGTCCGCGGAGCCCACAAGATGCTCGCCGGGGTCGCCCGGGTCACCCCCATGGAGGGGAGCCGGTACCTCTCCGGGCTGGTCGGCTCCCCGGTGCACCTGAAGTGCGAGAACCTCCAGCGGACGGGCTCCTTCAAGCTGCGCGGCGCGTACGTGCGGATCGCCGGGCTCTCCCCCGTGCAGCGGGCCGGCGGGGTGGTGGCGGCGAGCGCGGGCAACCACGCGCAGGGCGTGGCGCTGGCCGCCTCGCTGCTCGGGGTGCACTCGACCGTCTTCATGCCGGTGGCGGCGCCGCTGCCCAAGGTGGCCGCCACCCGGGAGTACGGCGCCGAGGTGCGGCTGCACGGCGCCACGGTGGACGAGGCGCTGCAGGCCGCGCAGCGATACGCCGAGACGGCCGGCTCGACCTTCATCCACCCCTTCGACCACTGGGACATCCTCACCGGCCAGGCCACCGTGGGGCTGGAGATCCTGGAGCAGTGCCCGGAGGTGCGGACCATCCTGGTCGGTGTCGGGGGTGGCGGCCTGCTGGCCGGGATCGCGGCCGCGGTCAAGCCGCTGCGGCCGGACGTACGGGTGGTCGGGGTGCAGGCGGCGGGCGCCGCGGCCTACCCGCCCTCGCTGGCGGCCGGGCGGCCGGTCACCCTGGAGCGCTTCTCGACCATGGCGGACGGCATCATGGTCGGCCGCCCCGGCGACATCCCGTTCGAGGTGGTCAACACCCTCGCGGACGGCGTGCGGACGGTCTCCGAGGAGGCGATCTCCCGGGCCCTGCTGGTGAGCCTGGAGCGGCTCAAGCTGGTGGCCGAACCGGCCGGTGTGAGCCCGGTCGCGGCGCTGCTCGAGG
This sequence comes from Kitasatospora sp. NPDC002227, assembly GCF_040296285.1. Classification (NCBI taxonomy): domain Bacteria; kingdom Bacillati; phylum Actinomycetota; class Actinomycetes; order Kitasatosporales; family Streptomycetaceae; genus Kitasatospora; species Kitasatospora sp. NPDC002227. The sequence continues at coordinate 281,483 of NZ_JBEOWY010000002.1, read as the reverse complement.
AGCCGCAGAGCTTCGAGGGCCCGGTGGTCGCGGTGCTCTCCGGCGGCAACATCGACCCGCAGCTGATGCAGCGGGTGCTCCGGCACGGCCTGGTGGCGGCCGGCCGCTACCTCTCGCTGCGGGTGCGGCTGGCCGACCGCCCGGGGGCGCTGGCCGACCTGCTCGCGGTGCTGACCAGGGTGGACGCCAACGTCCTGGACATCGCCCACGTGCGGATCGACCCCCGGCTCGGGCTGACGGAGGTCGAGGTCGACCTGCACCTGGAGACGAAGGGGCCGGAGCACTGCGCGGCCGTGCGGGGCGAACTGCGGGAGGCGGGGTACGTCGTGTCGCAGTGACCGGATCCTGCCGTTCTGGTGGCCGGGATACCCCGCTCGGGTGAGAGTGGACCTTGTCAGTCCCGACCACCAGAGGAGATGAGGCAGGCCCATGGCGCCAGCCATCCAAGCCGAGAACCTGGTCAAGACCTTCGGCGACGTACGTGCCCTCGACGGTGTCAGCCTCGACGTCCCCGAGGGCACGGTGCTCGGACTGCTCGGCCCCAACGGCGCCGGCAAGACCACCACCGTCCGGGTGCTCACCACCCTGCTCCGCCCCGACTCGGGCCATGCCGTGGTCGCCGGGGTCGACGTGCTCAAGCACCCGAACAAGGTGCGCAGCCTGATCGGCCTGTCCGGCCAGTACGCCGCCGTGGACGAGTACCTGACGGGCCGTGAGAACCTGCAGATGGTCGGCGAGCTCTACCAGATGTCCAGCCGGGACGCGAAGGCCCGCGCGCTGGAGCTGCTGGACTGGTTCAACCTCACCGAGGCGATGGACCGCACCGCCAAGACCTACTCCGGCGGTATGCGCCGCCGGCTCGACCTGGCGGCCGCCCTGGTGGTCCGGCCGCCGGTGATGTTCCTGGACGAGCCGACCACCGGCCTCGACCCGCGCAACCGGCTCGCGCTGTGGGAGGTCATCGAGACGCTGGTCGACCAGGGCACCACGCTGCTGCTCACCACCCAGTACCTGGAGGAGGCCGACCGCCTCGCCCACGACATCGCGGTGGTCGACCACGGCAAGGTGATCGCCCGCGGCACGGCCGACGAGCTCAAGGCGCAGATCGGCGGCGAGCGGGTCGAGGTCGTGGTGCACCGGCCCGAGGAGGTGACCGAGGCGCTGGCCGCGCTCGCCCCGTACGCCAAGGGCGACCCGGCGGTGGAGAAGAACACCCGCCGGATCACCGTCCCGGTCAGCGGCGGCGCCAAGGTGCTCGCCGACGTGATCCGGGAGCTGGACGCCCGCTCGATCGAGCTGGACGACATCGGCCTGCGCCGCCCGACGCTGGACGACGTCTTCCTCTCGCTGACCGGCCACCACACCGCCTCCGAGGAGGCCGAGGAGAGCGAGCAGGCCGACCGCAAGGGCCGTCGCGGCCAGGGGAAGGACGCCCGATGACCAGCACGACGCACAACCCCCAGCAGGCGATCGGCCGGGCCGTCGTGGCGCACCGCGGCGGGGTGGGCGCCACCCTGCACGACTCCTGGGTGGTGGCAAAGCGCAATTTGCGCAGGATGACCAGGATTCCTGAGATTGTCGTCTTCGGCCTGATGCAGCCGGTGATGTTCGTGCTGCTCTTCAGTTACGTGATGGGCGGCGCGATCGCCATCCCCGGCACCACGCCCAGCCACGACGTGTACGTGCAGTACCTGATGGCGGGCATCTTCGCGCAGACCGTCACCTTCGCGGTGGCGGGCGCCTCGGCCGGCATCGCGGAGGACATGACCAAGGGCCTGGTGGACCGCTTCCGGTCCCTCCCGATGGCCCGCGCCGCGGTGCTCACCGGCCGGACGTTCGCCGACCTGGTGCAGACCGGGTTCACCGTGATCGTGCTGGCGCTGGTCGCCCTGCTGGTCGGCTGGCGGATCCACGACGGCTTCCTCAAGGCGCTCGGCGCCTTCGGCCTGCTGCTCCTGCTCGGCTACGCCTTCTCCTGGATCGGTGCGCTGATCGGGCTCTCGGTGCGCAGCCCCGAGGCGGCCACCTCGGCCGGGCTGATCTGGCTCTTCCCGCTGACCTTCGTCTCCAACGCCTTCGTGCCGGTCAGCTCGATGCCGGGCTGGCTGCAGCAGGTCGCCTACTGGAACCCGTTCAGCGCCACCGTGCAGGCCTGCCGTCAGCTGTTCGGCAACCAGGTCGGCCCGGTGGACACCTCCTGGCCGATGCAGCACGCCGTGCTGGTCTCGGTGCTGTGGTCGCTGATCATCACGGCGGTCTTCTCCTGGCTGTCGGTGCGCAAGTACCGCTCGGCCGTGGGCTGAGCCCCCGCGCGGCAGCACGAAGGCGGCCCCGGCGCGATGCCGGGGCCGCCTTCGACGCGTGGGGGTGATCAGCCGGCGTGCGGCTTGACCTCCATGATCCTGACGACGGCCGACTTGCCGTTCGGCAGCTCGTAGGTGGCGTCCTCGCCGATCTTCTTGCCGTCGATGGCGCGGCCGAGCGGGGACTGCGGCGAGTAGACGTCCATGCCGTCGCCGGCCTCCTCGCGGGAGCCGAGCAGGAAGGCCATGGTGTCGTCCGGATCGCCGTCGAAGGCCACGGTCACGACCATGCCAGGGGCGACCACGCCGGAGTCGGTGGGGGCCTCGCCGACCTTGGCGCGCTCCAGGAGCTGGGTCAGCTGGCGCACGCGCAGCTCGCCCTTGCCCTGCTCCTCGCGGGCCGCGTGGTAGCCGGCGTTCTCCTTGAGGTCGCCCTCCTCGCGCGCAGCCTCGATCTTCGCCGCGATGGCGGTCCGCCAGGGGCCGGTCAGCTCCTCCAGCTCAGCCTTGAGCTTGTCGTATCCGGCCTGAGTGAGCCAGGTCACGTTCTCGCTGGTCTGGGTCACGGGTGCTCCTCGTCGGTACTGGCAGTGCTGAGGGTGGAAAGGGTCGTACTACAAAGCAACGCCCGCTCCCGGGCCACTTGGCGCGGAAGGGGCGAAACCACGAGCCTAACAACTTCCGGCTCCGAGTGGGAGGGGCATGGCCCGGCGCCGGTCTCCCGTACCGATGCCCGGTGTCCCCGTCGAGTATGCCGCGACGTCACTTCGCCGGGGTGCAGCCGAGCAGCTCGGCCGTGGTGCCGCGCGCGGTGGTCCGCAGCGTCACGGTCCGGGTGAAGTCGCCGCCGGCCTTCGGGACGGGCACGTCGGTGAGGCCGACCACCGAGCCGTCGGCGGCCTTGGAGCGGATGGTGCAGACCCCGCCGGCGCCGTCCTGCTTGCCGACCGACAGCTGGACCTCGACCGCGCTGTCGGAGACCACCTCGAAGCCGGTCACCGAGGCGTTGAGCTTGGCCTCGCGCAGCAGGTAGGAGCCGCCGAGCCAGGCGATCAGGCCCAGGAAGAGCACGGAGCAGACCACGGCGGCCGCCTTGAGCCTGCGGTCGGCGGCGGCGTCGCTGCGCCGGCCGTAGCGATCGGCCGCGGGGAGCGGGGTGGTGGAGGTCCTAGTGCCGGAGTCCATGAGTAGGCTCAGTCCTTTCGCCGAGGGGCTGTCGGCCGCCTGGGGGAATGGACGGGCCCTTCATTCAGTCACTATAGGAGGGGCTGATCCGCGCCGTCGGCGGCGGGGGAGTCGTCCCCTCCAGCCTCGGAAGTTGTCTTGGAAGGAACCAGGCGTTGACTGAGCAGCTCAGACTGATGGCGGTGCACGCTCACCCGGACGACGAGTCCAGCAAGGGCGCCGCCACGATGGCCATGTACGTCTCGCAGGGGGTCGACGTCCTGGTCGCCACCTGTACCGGCGGTGAGCGTGGCTCGATCCTCAACCCCAAGCTGCAGGGGCAGCCGGAGATCGAGGAGAACATCCTCGAGGTGCGCCGCAAGGAGATGGACGCGGCCCGGGAGATCCTCGGCGTCAAGCAGGCCTGGCTCGGCTTCGTGGACTCCGGCCTCCCCGAGGGAGACCCGCTGCCCCCGCTGCCGGAGGGCTGCTTCGCCCTGCAGGAGGTGGCCGCGGCCGCCGAGCCGCTGGTGCGGCTGATCCGCGAGTTCCGCCCGCACGTCATCACGACGTACGACGAGAACGGCGGCTACCCGCACCCGGACCACATCATGACCCACAAGATCAGCATGGCCGCCTTCGAGGCCGCCGGTGACCCGGACGCCTACCCCGGCACCGGCGAGCCCTGGCAGCCGTCCAAGCTGTACTACAACCACGGCTTCCCGATGAGCCGGATCCGGGCCATGCACGCCTACCTCACCGAGCGCGGCATCGAGTCCCCGTACGGCGAGTGGATCGAGGGCTGGGACCGCAGCGGCCGCAAGGAGCGCGAGATCACCACCCAGGTCGCCTGCTCCGACTGGTTCGAGACGAGGGACCGCGCGCTGATCGCGCACGCCACCCAGATCGACCCGGACGGGCCGTGGTTCCGGGTGCCGCTGGAGGTGCAGCGCTCGGTCTGGCCGACCGAGGACTACGAGCTGGCCCGCTCGCTGGTCGACACCGACCTGCCCGAGACCGACCTGTTCGCGGGCATCCGGGTCACCGCCACCGCCTGAGCCTCCACCCTCTTTGCCCCACCCCGGTGACCCCGGCCCCGTAAGGCCGGGTCACCATGGAGAGATGAGCACCCCCGTGAGCATTGCCGGCCTCGCCGCCGAACTCGACCCCAACAAGGTGACCCCCGGACTGCTGGGGTTCCTGGTGTTCGCCGCCCTGGGTGTCGCCACCTGGTTCCTGGTGAAGTCCATGAACAAGCAGTTCAAGCGGGTCGACTTCGTCGAGGAGCCCGAGCAGCCGAAGCAGTAGCCGGGGCGGTCAGCCCAGCCAGCCGCGCCCGGCGGCCAGTGCGCCCGCCTGGAAGCGGCTGCGGGCGCCGAGGCGGTCGGTCAGATCGGCGCTGAGACGGCGGACGGTGCGGTCGGAGACTCCGAGCCGCCGGGCCGCCGTCTCGTCGGTGTGCCCGTCCGCGAGCAGACGCAGCAGGGCCCGCTCCTGCCCGGTCAGGCCGCGTTCGTCCCGGGCCCGGGCGCCGGCGGGCGCGGTGGCCGTGGCCCAGACCTGCTCGAACAGCGCGCACAGCGGGGCCACCGCGCCGCGCCCGGACAGCACCGTGGCACCCCCGGTGCGGGGCAGCTCCGGATCCGGGGGCACCACCGCCGTCTCGCGGTCCACCACGACCATCCGCAGCGGCAGGGTCGGGGCGGTGCGCAGCCGGGCGCCGTGCTCGGTCAGCCACCGGCCGTGCGCGGCGGCGCCCGGCTCGCTCAGCACCGACTCCAGGACGACGGTGCGCAGCGCCACCCCGCGGGCCAGCAGGGCGTGCTCCAGCGGCCGGCTGCTCGCGTGGACGGCGGTCGGCGAGCCGGCCGTGACGAAGGACAGCACCTCGGTGCGGGCCCGGCCGGTCAGCTGCTCCACCCGCTCGCGCACCGCGTCGGAGCCGGTCAGCTCCACCACTCCGGTCGCACCGGCCCCGGCGGGCGGTGTGTCCGCCAGGGCCTGCTCCGCGACCACCACGGCGAGCGCCGCCCGGCCCTGCTCCAGCCGGTGCCGGCGGCTCAGCAACTCCGCCTGCTGCTGCGCCAGCAGGGCCTCCAGGCCGACCTCGGGGGTGACCGGCCGCAGGGTCAGCGGGTCCTCCCAGGAGGGGCGCAGCAGGGCCAGCCGGGCCAGCGCGTCGAAGGCCGTCCGGACCGCCGCCGGGCCCAGCCCCAGGTGCGCCGCCAACTCGTCGGCCCCCGCGTCCGGGTGGCGCAGCATGGCCAGGTACACCGCCTCGGCCGTGCCGTCCACCCCGAAGGGGCTCAGCACCCGGGCCTCGGCCGGTGGCTGCGCGAGGTGCTCATGGGTCTCCAAGTGCTCGAGACGTTCGGGGTGCTGGAGGTGCTCTGGATGTGTGAGGTGCCCGTCTTGCCCGGTCATGACCGATCTCCCCCGTCCGCCGTGCGGTCTCCTTGATCGTTCGACCTCCGAGCGTGCCCCGGCTCTCCTACACTCCGCTTTCACGACGCTTACCGCCGGTGCCGGGAGCGTGAAGCGATGGGGGTCGGCAGTGGAGTTCCGCCTGCTCGGGCAGTTCGAGATGCTGGACGAGGACGGGGCGCCGCGCGCGATCCCGGAGGGGCGGCTGCGGACCCTCCTGGCGGCCCTGCTGCTGAACGCGGGCAGTGTCGTCCCGGCCGACACCCTGGCCACGCTGGTCTGGGGCGAGGCGCTGCCCCGGGAGCCCCGGCCGGCCCTGCAGGTGATGGTCACCCGGCTGCGGCGCCACCTCGGGCCGGCGGGCGCGGCCCGGCTGACCACCGCCAGGCCCGGCTACCGGTTCACCGTCCACCCCGGCGAGCTGGACCTGCACCGCTTCGAGGAGCTGCACCGGGCGGGCCTGGCCGCCCACGCGGCGGGGGACTGGGCGGGGGCGGCCGAGCAGCTCGGGCGGGCGCTGGACTGCTGGCGGGGCGCGGCGCTGTGCGACATACCGGGGGAGACCCTGGCGGCCGAGGCGGCCGTGCCACTGGCGGAGCGGCGGCGGTACGCGCTGCGGACCAAGCTGGCGGCCGAGCTGGAGCTGGGGCGGCACGCCGAGCTGGTGAGCGAGCTGACCCTGCTGGTGGCCGGCGACCCCATGGACGAGGAGCTGCGGGCCCAGCTGGTGCTCGCCCTGCACCGCAGCGGGCGGCGGGCGGACGCGCTGGCCTGCTACCAGGCGGCCCGGCGGGAGTTGGTGGCGCAGCTGGGGATCGAACCGGGCGCCGCACTGCAGGAGTTGCACCGGGCGGTGCTGGCCGACGCGCCGGAGCTGGCCTGGCGGGGTGCGGCGGCCGTCCCCGCCGAAGTGCCCGCCGGGGCCCCGGCGCCCGCCGCTGCGGCACCGGCCGCCCCCGTACCGGCCGTGCCGCCGCCCCCGGAGCGGCCCCGGCGGCCGTGGTGGGCGGCACCGGCGGTGGCGCTGGCCGTGCCGCTGCTGGCCTGGCTGCCCGCCGCCGACAGCGGCCCGGTGGCCGACCCGCCGGCGCCGTACGTGCGGCGGACGGCGAGCGACCAGGCGGACCGGATCACCACCGAGCTGGACCTGCCGGTGGCCCGCCCGGTGGCCGCGGGGGACACCGAGATCGTCTCGCTGCTGCTCGTCTCGACCTCGGCGGCGCCGGTCCAGGTCACCGACACGGCGGGGGACGAGTACCTGCCCGTCGGCGACGTCCTCGACCAGTACGGCCACCGGACCATGCTCTTCACCGCGACCGCGGCCCGGGGGCTGTCCGCCGGGGACCGGATCAGCGCCCACTACCCGCACGCCAGCAAGTTCCGGATCGCCGCCGACGAGTTCCAGGGCCCGATCGCCGTCCTCGCCGGGCAGAGTAGCGCCGCCAGCACCCGCGACCGGACCCCCAGCTCCTTCAGCACCGCCGGCCACCCGCTCGGCTGCGCGGCCGGCGACCTGCTGCTGGCCGCCGTCGGCACCAACTCCGGCAAGCCGCCCGTCCTCGCCCGGGGCGAGGGCTGGTACACCCTCCCGGTGGTCCGGATCTCCTCCTACCGCCTCACCACGGCCTTCCGGGTGGTGCGGAACGCCGGGCCGTGCGCCGCCGCCGGGGCGACCGACTCCCAGTGGGAGGCGGTGGCCGTCCGGATGCGGTGACCGGCCGCCAGGTCCGGTTGTGGCCAGGCAGGTTCCGGCCACCGTGGGGCGCTGGCGGGTCGGCGCCGGGGGTTGCGACGGTGCCGGGATGTATCTCGTCAGTGTGCGACTCCTGGGCAGCCGGGCCGCGGTGGCGGCCGAGGCCACGGCCCTGGTGGCGGCGGTGTGGCGCGAGGCCGGCGAGGACGAGCTGGTCAGCCATGTGTACGCGCAGCCCGGCGGGCTCGGTCTGGAGCTGGTGGTCTTCCTGCGGGCCCCGACGATCGAGGCCGCCGAGAACACCACGGCGGCGCTGGTGCGGCGCGGCCTGGCGGCCGAAGGGCTGCCGTTCGGCATCGTCCACTGCGCCGTGGACCTGCTGCTGCCGGATTTCGGCGGCCTGCTGTGAGGGCCGGCCGGGGTTTGTCCGCTACCGGTCAGGCCCGATCCGGACACGATCCACCCCTTCACCTCAAGGCCCCGCCCCCGGGAGAGTTGCCGACGCGAGCCGGGCGGCCCAGGCGCCTGGCGTCCGGCCGCCCCACCTCTCTCCCCGGAAGGGAACAGGCATGCGCAGATCCGTCGCGACCGTGGTCGTGGCCGCCCTGACCGCCTCCGGCGTGCTGGCCGTCACCCCGGCCCAGGCCGCCACCGCCACGAGCGGCACCGGAAACCACGTGCTCGACTGGAACGCCGACCTGCTGAAGGCGTTCAAGGCCGTCGGAGGATCGCCCGGCCCGCTGACCAGGGCGGCCGCGATGATGTACACCGCCATGTGGGACGCCGAGAACTCGGTGACGGGCGGCGCGAGCCCGGTGTACGACTACTACCTCGGGCGGCAGGCCGCGCCGGCCGGCGCCTCCGCCGAGGCGGCGATGGACCAGGCCGCGCACGACGCCCTGCTCAACGCCTTCCCCGCCCAGCAGCCCGCCATCGACGCCGAGTTGAACGCCGAGCTGGCCACCCTGCCCGGCGGGGCGAACGACCCGGCCGTGGTCGGCGGCAGGCAGGTGGGTGCGGCCGCGGCCAAGGCGGTGACCGACAGGCGCGCCGGTGACTGGCAGAAGGTGGCCGCCACCTACACCCCGAGCTTCGTCGACGGCTCGTACCGGCTCACGCCGGGGTACGACCCGACGGCCACGGCGGCGGACCCGGGCTGGGGCAAGCTCCCGCCGTTCGCGATGACCTCGGGCGACCAGTTCCGCCCCGGGCTGCCGGGCGGGTTCTCCGACTACGGCTCGATGCTGGCCAGTCAGGCCTACGCCGACCAGGTCAACGACGTGGAGCGCAGCGGTGGGGTCAACGCCCTGCCCTCGAATCGCAGCGACGACCAGAAGCAGCTCGCGCTGTTCTGGGCCAACGACGCCGACGGCACCTACAAGCCGCCGGGCCAGCTCTTCGAGATCACCGGCCAGGTGGCCGGCGCGAAGCAGCTGAACGAGGCCGACACCGCCCGGCTGTTCGCGCTGACCTCCATCTCGATGGCCGATGCGGCGATCACCGCCTGGGACAGCAAGTACGACACCCCGATACAGCTCTGGCGCCCCGTCAGCGCGATCAACCTGGCGTCGGCCACGGCCAGCCCCGGCGTCCAGCAGGACCCGGCCTGGACGCCGCTGGCCGGGAAGACCCCGAACTTCCCCTCGTACGTCTCCGGGCACTCCACCTTCGCCGGGGCCTGGGGATCGGTGATGCGGGACTGGTTCGGTGACAACGTGCCCTTCGCCGCCCGTACCGACGACCCCCGGGTGGCCGCCGGCACGACCAGGTCCTTCACCAGCTTCACCGCCGCCGCGGAGGAGGACGGCATCAGCCGGTTCTACCTCGGCGTGCACTACCGCTGGGACACCGAGGCCGGGCTCGGCGCCGGCTACTCGGTCGGCGACTACGTCTTCCACAGTCAGCTGCAGGCCCGGCCCGCCTACCTGGCCCGGGTGGCCTCCGACGCCGCCGCGGTCTCCGGGGCCTCGCTGACCCTGCCGGTCGGCCGTGCGGTGGGCGCCGGGGACAGCCTGCTGGTCTCGGCGATGCTCACCAACACCCACTCGGGCGCGGTGGCGGCCACCGACAGCCAGGGCAACGCCTACACGGTGGTGAAGGACACCCCGGACGGCTCGAGCGACCGCACCCTGGTGCTCGCCTCGGTCGGCGTCCGGCCGCTGAGCAGCACCGACACCATCACGCTGACCTACCCGACCACCGGCGAACACCACGTGGCCGTGGACGAGTTCACCAAGGTCACGGCGGTGGACAAGGTCGCCACCGCGACCGGTGCGGCCGGAACGCCGTTCAACTCCGGTGCCACCGGCACGACTTCGGCCGCCAAGGAGCTGGTCTTCGGGGTCGCCGGAGTCCAGGGCGGCAAGACCGTCACCTGGGACGCCGGGTTCAGCCCGCTGCCCACCCTCACGGTGGTGGAGGACCAACTGGCCACCGCCTACCGCTCGGTGTCGACGGTCGGCAGCTACGCGGCCTCCGGCACCGCGACCCACCAGTGGACGGCCACGGCGGTCACCCTGCGGTGATCCTGCGGTGATCCGCCGCCGGCGGCACCTGTCAGGGGGTCAGGTGCCGCCGGCCCGGGATCTGTTCGAAGATCAGGTTGGTGCGGGTCTGGGCCACCGCCGGGTGGGTGGTCAGGTGGTCCACCACGAAGTCGCGCAGCGACTCCGGGTGGGCCAGGGCGACGTGCAGCAGGTAGTCGTCCGAGCCGGCCATGTGGAAGACCTCCACCACGCCCGGCAGGTCCGGGGCGGCGGCCCGGAAGCTCTCGTTCTGCTCGCGGGTGTGGGCGCGGAGCCGGACGGAGATCATCGCCTGCAGCGGCAGCCCGATCGCGGCGGGGGAGATCTCGGCCCGGAAGGCCCGGATCACCCCGCGCTCACGCAGCGACCGCACCCGGGCCAGGCAGGTGGACGGGGCGATGCCCACCGCCTGGGCCAGCGCGTTGTTCGGCGTACGGGCGTTGTCCGCGAGAACCCGCAGGATCGCCCGGTCGGTTTCGTCCAGGGCCGGCAGCGGCCCCCGGGGATTGTTCGGCACGCTGCCCAGCTTCGCCCCTGTGGTCGATGATCTGCAAGAAAGCCTGGCCAAGATCCGAATTATCTTCGGTTCCGTTCCGCATCGGGTGCTCGATGTTCCATCCTTGCGGCCATGAGCCCGTCCGAGATTCTGGCCCGCCCCGCCGACCGTGAACTGCCCCCGCTGGCCCTGGCCGCCGACCGCCTGCCGCAGGCCCCGGCCCAGGAGCCCGAGCCGCACGAGTTCACCATCCCGGCAGCCGGCCTCGACCAGGAGCAGCGCCTGCGCGCCCTGGACCGGATGGACACCTACCTCGCCCACAAGCGCCAGCACCTGCTCGGCTACCAGGCCAACCAGGAGCTCGACGGCTGCGCCCTGGACCTCGGGCGCTTCCTGCAACACAACATCAACAACCTCGGCGACCCGTTCCGCAGCGGCGGCTACAAGCCGAACACCAAGGCCGTCGAGCAGGCCGTGCTCGACTACTACGCCGATCTCTGGCGGGCGAAGGCGCCGCACTCGCCCGAGGACCCGGAGTCGTACTGGGGCTACGCCCTCTCGATGGGCTCCACCGAGGGCAACATGTACGCCCTGTGGAACGCCCGCGACTACCTCGGCGGCAAGCCGCTGATCCGGCCGCAGGCCTGCGCCCCGGCGGCCGAGGAGGGCACCAACTCCCGCCGCCCGGTGGCCTTCTACTCCGAGGACACGCACTACTCCTTCGCCAAGGCCGTCCGGGTGCTCGGCGTCGAGACCTTCCACGAGGTCGGCTCCGCCGACTACCCCGGCCAGTGCCCGCTGCCCGGCTCGGGCGGTGTCTGGCCGCTGGAGGTGCCCTCCAGCGCAGGCCCGTCCGGCCTGGCCTGGGACGGGGACGGCGACATATCGGTGGACGCGCTGGAGCTGCTGGTCGAGTTCTTCGCCGCCAAGGGCCACCCGGTCTTCATCAGCCTCAACCTCGGCTCCACCTTCAAGGGCGCCCACGACGACGTCCGGGCGGTCTGCGAGCGGCTGCTGCCGGTCTTCGAGCGGTACGACATGATCGACGCCCCGGTCACCGCCGGGCGCGACCCGCGCTCGGGCGCGCCGCTGGCCGACCGGCGGCGGCGGTTCTGGATCCACGTGGACGGCGCGCTCGGGGCCGGCTACCTGCCGTTCCTGCGGCTGGCCGGGGAGGACCCGCAGGCGTACGGCTGGACCCCGGCCACGCCCGCGCCGGAGTTCGACTTCGGCCTGCGGCTGCCCACCGCCGCGCACGGCGAACTGGACATGGTCTCCTCGATCGCGATGAGCGGGCACAAGTGGCCGGGCGTCCCGTGGCCCTGCGGCATCTACATGACCAAGGTCAAGTACCAGGTCGACCCGCCCTCCCAGCCCGACTACACCGGCGCCCCCGACACCACCTTCGCCGGCTCCCGCAACGGCTTCTCCCCGCTCGTCCTCTGGGACCACCTGGCCCGGCACTCCCACCGCACCCAGGTCGACCGCATCCGCCGGGCGCAGGAGCTGGCCGCCTACCTCGAGCAGCAGCTGCGCTCGCTGGAGCAGGAGACCGGCGTCGACCTCTGGCCCGCCCGCACCCCCGGTGCCATCACGGTCCGCTTCCGAAAGCCCAGCCCCGAGCTGGTCACCAAGTGGTCGCTCTCGGCGCAGGACGTCCTCATGACCCCGGGCGACGAATCCACCCGCCGCTCCTACGTCCACGTCTTCCTGATGGCCTCGGTGACCCAGGAGAAGCTCGACGCCCTGCTGGCCGACCTCGCCGCCGATCCGGTGATCAGCGCCGGTTGACCGCCCGCCGCCCGGGGAAGTGATCCCCGGGCCTCGCCGGCGACCGGCCGCGAGCCCTCGCCGCGGCCTGCCACCACCGGATCGCCACCGCCTGCCGGCAGTTGCCCGCGGGCTTCGTCCTCCCGCCCGACCTCGCCCCGCTCGCGTACGAGCCCGGGCCCGAGCTCGCCGAGCTGCTCACCGCCTACCTGCAGCGGCTCGGGTCTGTCTGACAACTCCCGCCGGGCGTCCGCCGCCGGGGCACGCACCTCGACGGGAATTGTCAGACAGACCCAAGGGCCGGGCGTGAAGCGGGCGGTTCAGCCGGGGAGGAGGCGGGCCACCGTGTCGCGGAGCCGGGGGTGCCCGGTGGAGACGAAGCGGTGCAGGGCGCGGGAGGCGAAGGCGGTGCGCTGGGCGCTGCGGCGGCGCTCGCGGTCGTAGGCGCGCAGGGCGGCCGGGAGGCCGGCGGGGCCGTGGCGGCCGACGGCCCGGGTGAGGGCCTCGGCGTCGAGGAGGGCGGTGCAGGCGCCCTGGCCGAGGTTGGGGGTCATGGCGTGCGCGGCGTCGCCGACCAGGGCGACCCGGCCGTCGTGGACGAAGCCCGGCAGGGCAGGGTGGAGGTGCCGCATCTCGTAGCGGAGCCAGGAGGCGGGGTCGCTCTCGGCGAGGATCCGCGGGATCGGGTCGTGCCAGCCGGCGAAGAGCCCGGGCAGGTCGTCGGCGGTGGTGCCTTCGGGGACGGCGGCGTACCAGTTGGTGCGGCCCGGCTCGACCGGGGTCAGGCCGAAGAAGCGGCCCCGGCCCCACGTCTCGCCGTGGCGGTCGCTCTCGAAGTCCGCGATGCCGATCCAGGCCACCGAGCCGACCTTGCGCGGGCCGCTGCGGGTGCCGAAGCACTTGCTCCGTACGGCACTTCGCAGGCCGTCGGCGCCGACCAGCAGGTCGTGGCCGGCGGCGAGTGCGGCCGGATCGGCGGCGTTCGCCCCGAGCCTGACGGTGACCTCGCCCAGGGCGTCCAGTCCGGCCACCAGCGTGTCGATCAAGTAGGGCCGCGAGATGAGGAGTTCGGGGCGGCCCGCCTTGCGTTCGAGCCGCTCCAGCGGGAGCTGTGCGAGCACCCGGCCGTCCGGGGTGCGGACCTGTGCGGAGCGGTACGGCACCGCGCGGCGGCGTACCGCCTCGCCGACGCCGAGCCGGTCGAGGGCGTCCTGTGCGGTGGGGTGCAGGGCGAACGCCGTGCCGTACCGCTCGAGTTCGGCGCGGCGCTCCAGGACCGTCACCTGCCAGCCCGCCCGGCGCAGCCCGATGGCCGTCGCCAGCCCGCCGACTCCTGCCCCCACCACCACGGCTGTACCCGTCATTGCGCCCCCCTGGCGTCGTACCTGCCGAGAACCGGACCACCACATCTGTGGTACCACGGCTGGGGTACGGTGGGCAACAGACCGAGGTGGGAGGGGTGTTGGCGGTGAGCGTGAGCCGTCGGGAGCTGTTGGGCGATGCCGCGATCGAGGTGCTGGCCGGTGCGGGCGGTCGGGGCCTGACGCACCGGGCCGTCGACGCGGCGGCCGGGGTGCCGCTCGGGACGGCGAAGAACTACTTCCCGACCAGGGACGCCCTGCTCGAGGCCGCCGCCGAGCGGTGCGCGGCGCAGTACCGGCAGGTGGCCGCGGAGCTGGCGGCCCGGGGGCCCGAGCCGGTGGACCGGGCCGGCCTGGCGGCCCTGCTCGGCGGGCTGCTGCGGAACGTGGCCGGCCCCGGCCGGGCCCGGATGCTCGCCTACCTGGAGCTGCAGGCCGAGTCCGCCCGCCGCGACCGGCTCACCGCCGTCCTGGACCCGATCGCGGCCGCCGACTTCGCCGGCTTCGAGCAGGCCCAGCGCGCGGCCGGACTCCCCGTCACCCCGCAGCGGGCCGCCGCCGTCACCCTCGCACTGCACGCCGCCATCCCCCAGCTGCTCACCGGCGGCCCCCGGGCCCGTGCCGCGGCCGGGCTCGACGACCCCGACCGCTTCGTCCACGACCTGCTCGACGCGGTGTACCCGCCGGGCGGCTGAGCCGTTCGGCCTCAGGGCCTGTCCGGCCGGACAGGCCCTGGCGCCCGATGGCGCCGAAGCGCCGCAGAGGCCCCGGCGCCCGCCGCTGCGGCACCGGGCAGGAGGGGCCCTTCGCGGGCTTCTCGTCGGTCGGCGATGCCCCGCATGGACTCTCCCCCCAGTCTTCGGCCGGGACGTGCCCCTTTCTAGGCGCCGCCCGCGCGTCACCCGACGACGCCCGCCCCGCGGCGCCGGCCGCCGACGCCACAGCCGACCTGACCTGGCCGGACCGGCCCTAGGAGTTTGCTGAAGATCTTTCTCCGGCCGCCCGCCTTGCCCGAGTTCGCCGGTAAATGTCGATCGGGGCAATCTGGTGCAAGCTGGGCGCGATTTCAAGATCTTCAGCAAACTCCTAGGCGGAGCGGGCGGCCAGCCGCTCGAACTCGGTGCGGGCCTCGGCCAGGCAGGCCTGGCCGCGGTCGTGCTGGCCGAGGTCGCAGAGTGCGTGGCCGAGGGCGGCCAGGGCGTTGGCCACCCGGTGCTCGAGACCGGCCTGCCGGGCGATCGCCAGGGCCTCCTCGGCCGCCGCCAGGGCCGCCGCCGGGCGCCCGGCGGCGCGGCAGGACTCGGCCAGGCCGACCAGCACGCCCGGAATCCGGTCCCAGGACCCGAGCGCGCGCAGGGCGGCGACGCACTCCCGGTAGTCCTCGCAGGCCGACTCGAACCGGCCGAGCCCGTGCAGCGCGGTGGCCCGGGCGTAGCGCATGTGGACCTGGCCGACGAAGTCCCCGAGGTCCTTGAAGGCCGCCAGACTGCGCTCGGCCCGGAGCCGGGCCGACTCCGGGCGGCCCACCGCGACGTCGGCGAAGGCCGCCATGCCCTCGACGAAGGCCTGCGAGGAGCGGTTGCCGAGCTCGGCGGTCCGCGCCACCGCCTCGTCGCACCAGGCCGCCACGTCCTCGTCCGCGCAGTGACCGATGCTGGTCAGCGCGAGGGCGACGAGCGCGGGCGGCAGCAGGGCCGGCTGCCCTGTCCGCCGCCCGAGCGCGATCACCTTCACCGCCTCGGCGCGGGCCTGCCGGGGGCGCTGCAGCTCCCGCTGGGCCCACAGCAGCGTGTAGCGGGCCCGCGCCTCGCTCTGCGGCAGCCCGGCCGCCCGGGCGGCCTCGGCGATCCGCTCGGCCAGGCCGCACAGCTCCGGCACGGCCATGCCCAGGTCGACCAGCTGGATCAGCAGCAGCGTCAGGTCCGCGACCACCGGCAGCGGCCCGTCGGGGTCGCGGGTGACCTGCTCGGCGACGGCCAGGACGGCGGCGATCTCCTGCCGGGCCCAGGCCACCCCCTCGGCCGGCCCGGCGAAAGGCGCCCCGGCCGCCTCCGGGGCCACCAGGTCGGCGAAGGGGTAGCCGGGCCGGACCACCCGGTACAGCCCGGCCACGGTCTCCAGGTAGTGCCGCAGCAGCCGCTCGACGGCGGCCCGCTCGGCCGCGGCGCCGTCCTCCTCCCGGACCAGCTCACGGGCGAACAGCCGCAGCAGGTCGTGGTACCGGTAGCGGCCGGGGTACGGGCAGGAGAGCAGCCCCAGGTCGGTCAGCGACTCGGCCAGCCGCTCCGCCTCCCGCTCCGGCAGCGCCAGCAGCACCGCGGCGGCCGCCGAGGAGACGCCGGGGCCGTCCGGCAGCGAGAGCAGCCGGAACGCGCGGGCCGCGTCCCGGTCGAGCTGGTCGTAGCTGAGCCGGAAGGAGGCCGCGACGGCCAGCTCGCCGGTCTCCAGCTCGGCCAGGCGCCGGCGTTCGGAGGCCAGCCGGTCCACCATGTGGGAGAGCTGCCAGCCCGGGCGGGCGGCCAGCCGGGAGGCCACCGTCCGCACCGCCAGCGGCAGGTACCCGCAGGCCTGGGCGAGCCGCTGCGCCGCCGCCGGCTCGGCGGCCACCCGGGCCGGCCCGGCGATCGCGGCGAGCAGCCGCACCGACTCCGCCGCGTCCAGCGGCTCCAGGCCCACCTGACGCGCCATCGGCAGGCCCGCCAGCCAGGCCCGGCTGGTCACCAGCACCGCGCAGGAGCGGCTGCCGGGCAGCAGCGGTCCGATCTGGACGGTGTCGCGGGCGTCGTCCAGCAGGATCAGCACCCGCCGGCCCGCCAGCCGGGACCGGAACAGCGCGGCCCGCGCCGGGAGTTCCTGGGGCAGCGCCGCGTCGGCCACGCCCAGCGCGCCGAGGAAGGCCGCCAGCACCTCGCCCGGATCGGCGGGAAAGGCGCCGGCCCCCCGCAGGTTGACGTACAGCTGGCCGTCCGGGAACCGGTCGCAGACGGCGTGGGCGACATGCACGGCGAGGGTCGACTTGCCCACCCCGCCCATGCCCGACACGCCGACCAGCGGCATCGCCGGGCCGTCGGCGGAGGTCAGCTCGGCGCACAGCGCCCGGACCAGCTCCTCCCGGCCGGTGTGGTCGGCGATGTCGGCCGGCAGCTGCGCGGGTGGGATCGGAGCGGTGCCCGCCGGTGCGTCCTCGGCCGTGGCGGGGGGCGCGGCCAGCTGCGGATCGCCCAGCAGGATGCCCTGGTGGAGCTCGCGCAGCCGCGGCCCCGGGTCGATGCCCAGCTGTTCCATGAGCGCGCGGCGGGCGTCGGCGAACACGCCCAGGGCCTCGGCCTGCCGCCCGCTGCGGTACAGCGCCAGCATCAGCAGCTCCCGCATCGGCTCGAGCAGCGGATGCTGGTTGACCCACAGGGTCAGCTCGCCGATGACGGCGGCGTGCCGCCCGCAGGCCAGCTCCGTCTCCAGCCAGGCCTGCACGGCGGTCAGCCGCCGCTCGCCGAGCCGGGCCCGGTGCACCTGGGCGAACGGCCCCGGCAGCCCGGCCAGCGGCTCGCCGCGCCACAGCTCGCAGGCCTCCCGCAGCAGCCCGGCCGCGGCGGCCGGGTCTCCCGCGGCGCGGGCCCGGCCGGCCGCCGTGACCCGCTCCTCGAACACCTCGGCGTCCAGGGCCTCGGCCGGCAGCCGCAGCACGTACCCGCTGCCGGAGGAGACCAGGACGGCCGGGTGCGCCCGGTCCGGCTCCAGCACCCGCCGCAGGCGCGAGACGTAGGTGCGCACCACCGTGGCGGCGCGGGCCGGCGGGTCCTCCCAGAGGGCGTCGAGCAGCTCGTCGACGGAGACGATCCGGCGCGCCCGCAGTGCCAACGCGGTGAGCAGCGCCCGCTGCTGGGGCGGGCCGAGGGCGAGTTCGCCCTCCCCGCGCCAGGCCTGCACCGGGCCGAGCAGGCCCAGGCGCAGGCCGCCTCCGCCTGTCGCTCCGGGCCCGCTGACGTCGGTCACCATCGCCTGCTGTCGGTCCTCCCCGGCGACTGCGAATCCGTCAATCTTTTGTTGATCAGCAGCGGCTAGTTTGTGTCCGGTGGGCACCGGTGCCACGGCTGGGCACCGGCCACGACGGAACTTGGTACGCCAAGGAGCGTAGCGAAAGGAATCCCACGCCGTGCTGCAGTACGCCGACGAGATCCGCACCACCCGCCCGATCCCGGTGACCGTCCACGCGCTGGACCCGCTCTCCCGGGCCGGGGTGGTGAGTTACCTGAGGCAGTGTCCGGAGATCTCGCTGGTGGAGGACGGTCAGCAGGCCCGGGCCGGCGTCGCCCTCCTGATCGCCGACACCTTCGACGCGACGGTCCTGACGAGCCTGTCCCGACTGGTGCGGACGGAGCGGACGCGCGTCGTGCTGGTCCTCGACCGGATCCAGGAGTCCGAGCTGCTCAACGTCGTCTCGCGGGGTGTGACCACGATCCTGTGGCGCCGCGAGGTGACCAAGGACCGGCTGCGCCACGCCGTCCTGACCGCCGAGCGGGGCCACGGCGAGCTTCCCCCGGATCTGCTGGGCAAGTTGATCGGCTGCATGGGCCGCCGCCAGGGCGGTGAGGGCCCGCAGGAGAGCGCGCCCGTCGCGTACGGCATGGTGCCGCGCGAGGTCGAGGTGCTGCGGCTGGTGGCCGAGGGCCTGGACACCGGGGAGATCGCGGTCAAGCTGCTGTACTCGGAGCGGACCATCAAGAACATCCTGCACACCGTCACGAGCCGCTTCCAGCTGCGCAACCGCGCCCACGCGGTGGCCTACGCGCTGCGTGAGGGCTACCTCTAGACGGCTGCCCGCCCGGGCAGGACTTCCCACCGGAAGGGCACCGCCCCGAGAAATGGGCGGCGAAAATTCGATCATTCCCTACTGGGTCGCACACTGCCCTTAAGTGCAGTGCTCTGCCCGGCCGGACGCTTGACCGCTCTCGAAAGCCCGTGAGAGGGTCGAAAAATCGAAGGGAAATCGGAAAGAGGCGAGATGCCCAAGCTACTGAAGGGCCGCAAGCTCGTTGTCCTCGATTTCGGCGGTGTACTCCGGGATTCGTCGGCCGGGCTGCACGAGGGTTATCGGGCGGGATTCGCGAAGATCGGGCTGCCGTTCGACTTCCGGACGGTGGACACCTGGCACCTGCGGGGAATCGGCAAGTACGACATCGGCCTCGAATGCCTCAAGGTGCTGCTCGCCCTCCAGTTGGCGGGCGAGCACGACCGCCTCCCGGAAATCCTGGCGGCGCCGGACGCGGAGGCCGTCCTGGACGGCATCACGGCCGCCCTGGGCGAGCGGGAGGCCGAGCTGGCCGAGCGGGCCAGGCTGGGCTACAAGGAGTTCTTCAACTCCGCCGGGGCCGGCCTGCTGGTGAGCATCTACCCGGGTGCCGAGGCCGCCGTCCGGGAGCTCGGGGAAAAGGGCTACCTGGTGGCGCTGCTCACCAATGGGAACCGGGTCACCGTCGACCGTGACCTGCCTTTCGCCGACCTGTTCGACCACGTCGCCTCGGAGGACGACGTCGCGGCGAAAAAGCCGTCCGGAAAGGGGCTTCTCCATATCATGGAGCGGCTTTCCGTCACGGCCGACGAAACCGTTTTCGTCTGCGACGCCCCCAATGACGTCCAGGCCGCGCAGGACGCCGGTGTCGCCTGTGTGGCGGTGCTGAGCGGAATGGGGCTGCGCCCGCACCTGGAGACCGCGCGGCCCGACCACATCGCCGCCGGCCTGGCGGAGTTCGTCTCCGGGCTGCCTGCGCACACCACGCTCGAGAACACGCGGCGCACGGTCGCCGCCGGGGGGTCCTAGCCATGGCATTCCACGGAGAAGTCGCCGTCGTCACCGGATCCTCCCGGGGGATCGGCCGGGCCGTGGCCGAGCTGTTCGCCGCCGAGGGCGCCCGGGTCGTGGTGAACTACCGCTGCGACCAGGACGGCGCCGAGCAGGTGGTGCGCGGCATCGTCGCGAGCGGCGGCGAGGCGATCGCGGTGCGGGCCGACGTCGCGGAGCCCGAGGACGTGGAGCGCCTGTTCAAGGAGGCCCTGGCGGCGTACGGCACCGTGGACGTGCTGGTGAACAACGCCGGGATCCTGGAGCCCAAGCCGTTCCTGGAGCTCACCAAGCAGGACATCCTCACCACCTTCGAGACCAACTTCGTGGGCGTGGCCCTGTGCGCCCAGCAGGCCGCCAGGATCATGCTGGAGCGCGGCCGCGGCCGGATCGTCAACATCGCCTCGGTCAGCGGGCTCGACAACTTCGGCACGGCCGGCAACATGCCGTACGCGGCCTCCAAGGCGGCCGTCCTCAACTTCACCGGGGTGCTGGCCAAGGCCCTCGCCCCGCACGTCCTGGTCAACGCCGTGGCGCCCGGCTTCGTGGAGACCGGTATGGGCCACTCCCCGGAGTACGAGGCCGTGGTGACGGCCGTGCCCCTGGGGCGGCTGGTGCAGCCGCGGGAGGTGGCCGAGGCCTGCCTCTTCCTCGCCTCCGCCAAGGCCGGTGCCACCACCGGGGAGACCATCGTCATGGACGCCGGATTCCGGCTTCGATGAGGGCCGGCGGCGCCACCTACGACTGCGTCATCATGTGCGGCGGGCTGGGCACCAGACTGCGGCCGCTCACCCACGACGTGGTGCCCAAACCCCTGGTGCGGGTCGGCGGCCGGGAGCTCATCAGCTACGCCTTCGACCTGCTCTCGCCCGGTTTCGTCCGCCAGGTGATCCTCGCGGTCGACCACCACGCCGACCAGTTCCGGGCCTGGCGGGAGAGCGCGGCCCTGCCGTACGAGACCAGGCTCTCGTACCAGGACCGGCCCGGGTACCTCAACGCGGTCGAGTGCGCGATGCGCGCGTCCGGCTCGGAGACGGTGCTCTTCTGCCACGCGGACGAGATCAAGCCCGGGCTCAGGCTCGACCGCGCCCTGGCGCACCACGCCGCCTCGGGCCTGCCGGCCACCGTGGTCACCACCTACGCGGACCGGCTGTACCGGCACTGGGCGGTCTCCGTGGACGAGACCTCCCGGCGGGTGACGGACATCGCCGTCTGCCCGGACGCCTACCGCCGCACCCCCGAGGAGCGGGGGCTGGTGCTCGCGGGCGCGCTGATCCTGGACCGGGCGGCGCTCCCGCGCTTCGACCCGGAGCTGAGCATCGACTACCTGGGCATCGTCCGACCGCTGATCGACGCGGGGGAGCTGGGCCTCTTCGTGAGCCCGACGGACGCGCTGTTCAACATCAGCACGCAGGAAGAGTACGAGGACGCGGTCGCCTACCTCTCCGGCGAACCGGCCGTCAGCTGAACGCGACCGATGGAGGTCCGCATGCAGGATTTTGAGGATTCGTCACCGATCGCCTCCGACCGTGCGGCGCTGCGCGGCAGGCTCCGCGAGGACGGCTACCTGTTCTTCCGCGGCCTGCTGGACCGCGAGGTCGTCGGGGCACTCGCCGGCCAGGCGCTCGCCGTGCTCACCGAGCACGGCTGGTTCGAGCCCGGCACCCGGCAGCTCGCCCTGCCGCCCCGCAAGGGCGAGGAGGGCAGGTCGCCGCACGGCGACCCGGGGTACGAGGGGACGGTGGCCCTCGACGCCTTCCAGGGGCTGAGCTACGACGCGGGGCTGCGGCGGCTCATGAGGACGCTCATCGGTGATGACGCGTTCCCGCTGCCCTCCTGGGCACAGCGCACCGCCGAGAACCCGTACCCGGCCCGCGCCAGCGTGCTGCGCACCGTGTACCCGCAGTCGCTGGTGCCCGTGCACAACGGCATGTACGAGCACCAGGACTACCGGGTGTTCGGCGTGGTGGACATGTTCACCGCCTGGGTACCGCTGATCCCGATCGACCGCAGCATGGGCGGGCTGGCCGTACGGGCCGGCGGGCACGCCAACGGGCTGCTGACCGACCGCCGCCTGGTCGACTCCGGCAGCGGCTGGCGCACCACGGACTACGAGGTCGGCGACGTGCTGGTGTTCCACGCGCTGACCCCGCACGCGGCACTGCCCAACAACAGCGACCGCCTGCGGCTCTCGGCCGACACCCGGTTCCAGTCGACGAAGGCACCGCTGGTCAGCGCCTTCGCCTACGGCATGCGGGGCAGCGCGGACTTCTTCGAGACCCCCTTCATGAGCCAGGAGTGGTGGGAGCCCGTGCCCGACACGGTGCGGGTGGTCGAGCGCGAGCTCTTCGAGGCCGAACCGCCGCTGACCGCCTCCGACTTCGTACCCGTCCCGGGATTTCCGGATCCCGCACTGCTGGACGCGGCGCCCGCGCACTGATTGCCGGGCTTTCGCGGATTGCCGCCGCTGCCCGAAAGAGGTCGAATTCTCTGCCCTTTCGGACGTTGAATGCCGGTGGAAATCCGTGGGAATATCTTGATGGAGAGTTCGAATGGCTGGGGCGGGGGTGCCATGCTTCGCAGGGAGAACGTAAAGCCGATATCGGCCAGGCTGGCCGAGCTGGCGGCCGGAACACCGGACCGGCCCGCCGTGGTCGAGCTGACCGCAGGCGGTGAATTCCGGGAGATCTCGTACCGGGATCTCGTCCGCGCGGTGTCGGAACTCGCGGAGGTCTTCCGGGCCTGGGCGGGCGACGGAGCCGGTGTGATCTGCCTTCCGGCGACCGTCTCCGCCGCCTCGGCGAAGATCATCCTCGCCGCCCTGTGCGCGGGGGTGACGATCTTCCCGCACACGCCGGGGCTCGAGGGCGAGACCTTGGCCGAGGCGCTCGGCCGGGCGGGGATCGACCCCCGCTCCCGCCCGGCATCGGTGCCCGGGGTGCGGGAGCCCGGCTCGGACACCGAGGTGGCCGTCCGGCTGGCCCGCTGGTCGGCGCGGAGCGACGGCTCCCGGCCGCGCTACCTGCTGGCCACCAGCGGATCGACCGGGGTGCCCAAGCTCGTGCCGTTCCACAACCTCGGCGAGTACGACGCGAGGACGGTGCCCGACCTGGTCTTCCGCGCCTGCGGCTGGCGCGCCGGGCAGCGCCAGCTGCTCACCCTGCCGGTCCACCACATCGGCACCGTGGCGGCCCTGGTGCAGGGCGTGCTCGACCGGAACCAGCTGTATCTGGCCCACCGGTTGGACTCCCAGGAGCTGCTCGGCGCGATCGAGGAGCACCGCATCGAGTGGCTCATGCTGACCCCGAACTACCTCCGGAGCCTGCTGCCGCTCGCCGAGCGCAGCCCCGGCAGCCTCAGCAGCCTGCGAGGCCTGCTGCACACCGCCCTCCCGTGCCCCGCACCGCTGAAGCACGCCTGGGTGGCCCTGCTCGGCGGCGACCGGCTCTTCGAGATGTACGGGGGCACCGAGGGCGTCGGGGTCACCGTGATCAGCGGCACCGAGTGGCTCGCCCGGCCCGGATCGGTCGGCCGCGGTCTCCTGACGGAGATCCGGATCGACGACGGGCCGGAGCAGGGGGAGGGCGGCGTCGGCCGGATCTACCTGCGCCGGCTGGGCGGCGCCGCACGGGCCCGCCAGGTGGCCCACTGGCTGCCGAGCACGCCCGACGGCTTCGTCAGCCTGGGGGACTTGGGGTGGCTCGACGAGGACGGGTACCTCTACGTCTTCGACCGCGCGGCCAACCGGGCCGTCACCGCCACCGGGGTCGCCTGGCTGGGGCGCCTGTCCCTGGTCCTGCGGGCCCACCCGGGCATCCAGGACGCCGAGTGCATCCTGCTCGGCGACGCGGAAGGCGAGGCGGGCGTCCTGCTCGTGCCGCGCGACGCCACGGCCGGCCTCGACCTTGCCGAAGTCCGGAGCTTCTGCGCCGCGCAGCTGGGCTCGCGGGAGTTCCCCCAGGTCTGCCTCCAGGTCGGCGAGATCCCCCGCTCGGAGATCGGCAAGCCCGACGCCGTGGCCATCAAGGCGGTTTTCGACTCAGCCAGGGAAGCCTCATGAACCGACAGCTCGACGTCTCGCACTTCCGCGAGCTCTGCCCCGACGTCCTGGGTGCCGCGTGGCGGGCGGAGCCGGAGCTCACCGTCGGCCTGACCACGGGCGGCGGGCCTTCCGGCGCCTCCGGGGTGGCGGTCCGGGCGGCGTTCCGCCGCTGCTACGGCCTGGACGTGCGGCGGGTGCGGTTCGTCCCGGGGCTCTCCTGGCCGGCCGAGGGCTGGTGCGAGGAGCTGCCCGAGGCGGACGGCAGGACGGCGGAGTACGTCCACGTCCCGCCCGCCGGGCAGCTGGAGCGGGAGCTCGTGGAGTTCTGGGAGGAGCTCCTCGACATGCGCGGCCTGGGTGTCACCGACAGTTTCTGGGAGTGCGGCGGAGACTCGCTCGCAATCGTCGAACTGATCGCATTCCTGGACCGTGCGTACGGCGCCCGGCTCGGCTATTTCGATATCGGCGACGATTTCACCGTCGCCCGGCTGGCGACGCTCCTGCGCGAGCGGTCGCCCCGATAAAGGCTCATCCCCGCCCGGCAATTCCCCTGGAACCGGTGAGCCCGGGCGTGGATGGAAATGTAGGCACCAGCACTCGCCGAGGAGGTGAACCATGGAGTACTTCAACACCGAGTCGGTGGACATCGAGTTCCTGTCCGACGACGCGCTCGACGACATCGTCGGCGGCAGCGGCCACTGCGTGTCCTAAGTGAGAACCGGTTCTCGGCCGGCGGCCCGCTCCGGACGCCGGCCGAGAGCCGCAGTGATGTGGAGAACGACAGTGAATCACCAGGGCCACCGGACAGCGCCGCTCACCCTCGCGCAGCTCGCGATGTTCCAGGCCCTGCGTGATGACCTGAGCGCCCCCTCGACCATCGAGGTCTCCTACCGGATCGAGGGCCCCCTCGACGTGGCGGCGTTCGTGGCGAGCGTCGGCGAGGTGGTCCAAGGGCACGACGCCCTGCGCCTGGCGGTGTGCTGGTGCGGCGACGACGGCCCGCACCAGTGGGTGCGCGACACCCCGCCGCTCGCCGGGCTGGTCGGCTGCCGGCGGGTCAAGGCCGGCACCGAGGAGCGTTTCACCCGCTACGCCGTCGGCCTGGCGGGCAAGGACGCGTCAGCGCCCTGGGATCCGCGGACGGAGTACCCGTTCCGGCTCCGGCTGCTGCAGTACTCCCCGCAGGTGCACGCCTTCGTCGCGACCTTCTCGCAGCTCGCGGTGGACGGCAGCGTGCGCGCCGTCTTCGACCGTGAGCTGTGGCAGGCCTACCGGCGGCGCCTCGGTGACGGCGGCCCCGCCGCCGAACCCGGCCCGCAGTTCCTGGCCACGGCCGAGGCGCCGGACCACGGGCCCGCCGACGACCTCGCCACGGCCGAGTTCTGGCGGCACCGGTTCGCCCACCTGCCCGGCGGGCAGGGGCTGTTCGGCGACACCCCCGCAGGGGCGGCCGAGGCCGGTACCGTCGAGCTGGACTTCGCCCTCGACGGGGAGCGGCTGCGCTCGATGCGGTCCGCGGCAGGCTCGCACCGCGCCACCGAGCTGGTCTGGATCCAGCACGCCCTGGTGCGCGCCGTGTTCGACCGTACCGAGGCCGACTCCCTGGCCCTCTGGCAGCCGGTGGACACCCGCGGGCTGCGGGAACTACGCGTCCTCGGCATGTTCACCGTGAGCCTGCCGCTGGTCGTCCGCCGCGCCGGCTCGGCCCCCGAGCTGGTCCGGGCGCTCACCGAGGAGTGGTTCGCCGTGCTGGAGCACCGCCGGGTGACCCGCGCGAGTGCCGAGGCGAGCGGGGCCGCCGACCTCGGCCGGCTGGTGGGCGGGCCGGAGCGCCTGGTGCGGCTCGCCTACGTGGGCCACCCGCGGCAGACCGTGCGGACGGCGGTGGGTGATCTGGCGCTGCGCTACGGCACCTACGCCCCGCCGCGCGAGCGGGCCGTCGACGGCGTCCACCTCAAGGCCGGCAGCTGGGGCGACCGCATCGAGTTCCACCTCACCTGCAACCGGGCGTGGTTCACCGAGGACGACGCCCGGCAGCTGCGGGCCGGCCTCGAGCGGCTCCTGGTGGGCTGAGCCCTGCCGACCGCCGCCGCCCCCGACGAATCCGCTACCGCCGAAGAGAGCCGCCGCCCATGAGTGAGCCCGTTGACGTGACCGGACCGGAGCGGTCCGGACCCTCGGCCCCGCCGGAGCGGTCCGAACCCTCGGCCCCGGCCCCCCTCGGCCGGGCCAGGTTCAGCCGCCAGGCCGCCGAGAAGCGCGCCAACGTCCGGCGCTGGGGAGACACCCTCACCCTGCCCGGACTGCGGGAGCAGCGGCGCGGCACCGGCCTGCGCGGGCTCGTCCCGGCGGCCGCCGGCCTGGTGCCGTCCCGGCGCGGCGAGAAGGTGCCGGTCCTCTACCAGACCGAGCGGGCCGACTGCGGCCCCACCTGCCTGGCCATGGTGCTGGCCTTCCTCGGGGTCGAGGCTGATGTCGCGGCCGTCCGGCGGCGGCTGGTCGGCGGCCAAGGGGGCGTCTCGGCCCGGGCGTTGCTCCAGACGGCCAGGCACTTCGGGGCGCTCGGGCGCGGGGTGCGGGTCGGGGTCGGCGGGCTCGGCCGGCTGCGCCCCGGCAGCATCCTGTTCTGGAACTTCAACCACTTCGTGGTGCTGGAACGGGTGACCGCCACCCACGTCCATCTGGTCGACCCCGCCGTGGGGCGGCGCCGGCTCACGCTGGAGGAAGTCGCGGACGCCTTCACCGGGGTGGCGCTCGAGTTCGAGGCGCCGCTCCTGGACGGCGAACCGGTGCGGCGCCGCGGCACCGGTGGCCGCAACCCCGGTGTCGCGCAGAGCTCCTGGCGCTACCTCAAGCTGTTCGTCGCCAGGGACAGGCGCTGGGCCACCCTGGTGCTCGCCTCCTTCCTGCTGATCGTCTTCAACTTCGCCACCCCCTTCGCCTCCTCGTACGTGGTCGCCCATGTGGGCGGCGGCGGACCGGGCCAGGCGCTGGTCATCCTGTGCAGCGCGATCGTGGGGTGCGCGACCTTCGCGCTGCTCCAGATCCTGCGCGGCCTGGCGCTGGTCGCCCTCCAGGCGCTGGCGGACCGCCGGGTCACGCTCGGCGTGTTCGGCCATCTGCTCTCGCTGCCCTACGACTACTTCACCAGGCGCAACCCCGGGGATCTGGGGATGCGGGTCCGCACCAGCACCTCCGTCCGGCAGGTGCTGACGAACGCGGCGCTGTCCGGCATCTTCGACGGCGCCCTGGTGCTGTTCTACCTGGTCCTGCTCCTGGTGGTGGACCTGCCGTTCGCCCTGCTGAGCATCGCTCTGGCCGCCGTGACGGTGGCCGTCCTGGTGGTCTTCTGGAAGCGGCAGCGGTACCTGTCGGCCGAGGAGCTGGAGCACCAGTCGATCGCGGAGGGCGCCCTGCTGGAGCTGCTGGACGGGCTGCAGACCATCAAGGCGTGCGGCCTGGAGGACACCGCGCACGACCGGTGGAGCCACGCGGTGGTGGACGAGATCAACTACCAGGGGCGGAGCCGGCGGAACCAGGTCATCGGCTCGGCGATGAGCGCGACGGTCCAGTTCTTCGCCCCGCTCGCGGTGCTCGCCCTGGGGTGCTACCGGATCTCGACCGGTTCGGACTCGCTGAGCTCGGTGGTCGGCTTCACCTCGCTGGCCGTCGGCATGTTCGTGCCGCTGGCCAGCCTGGTGCAGAGCGCGCTGCAGGTCGCCGGCCTCGGTGCGGCCCTCTCCCGGCTGACCGACATCCTGGGCACCGAGCCGGAGGAACGCCCGGCGGACGCCAGGCCGTTGGAGGACGTCAGCGGGCCCGTCGAGGTACGTGACGTCTCCTTCAGCTACCCCGGCGCCAACGCCCCGGTCCTCAGCGAGGTCGACGTCCGCTTCGAGGGCGGTACGTTCACGGCCGTGCTCGGCCGGTCCGGGTCCGGCAAGTCGACGCTGGCCTCGGTCATCGCGGGGCTCCAGGACCCGGCCACCGGATCCGTCCTGCTGAGCGGCGTGCCGCTGGCCGAGATCGACCGGGTGTCACTGCGGCGCTCGATCTCCTACATCTCCCAGGACGCCCGGCTCTTCGCCGGCACCATCCGGGAGAACATCACCTTCGCGCTGCCCGGAGCACCGCTGGACGACGTGATCGAGGCCGCGAAACTGGCCCGCATCCACGACGACATCATGGCGCTCCCGGCTCGGTACAACACCCAGCTCGGCCCGGGCGGGCTCGGCCTGTCGGGCGGCCAGCGCCAGCGCATCGCGCTCGCCCGCGGGCTGGTCCGCAAGCCGCAGCTGCTGGTGCTGGACGAGGCGACGAGCGCGCTGGACAGCGCCACCGAGAAGGCGATCTTCGACGGCCTCGCCGCCTTCGACCGGACGCTCATCGTCATCGCGCACCGCCTCTCGGTGCTCGAATCCGCCGACCAGGTGGTCGTCGTGGAGGCCGGCCGGGTGGTCGCGAAGGGGGCGTACCAGGACCTGGTCGCCGGATCCCCGCTCATGCGCACGCTCGTGGCGGCCCACGGGGAGCGGTAGGCCGCTGCCGGCCGCCGCCCATGCCTCAGGACTGAAGGGAAGTCGCAGTTGCTCTCCGAAGCGAAGAACCAGATGTTGACCCGGGTCGGCCCCGGGACTCCCATGGGCGAGCTCCTGCGGCGGTACTGGCATCCGGTCGCCGCCGTCTCGGAGCTCGCGCACAAGCGGGTGAAGCCGCTCCGGCTGCTGGGGGAGGACTTGGTCCTCTACCGGACCGAGGACGACGGCTACGGCCTGGTCCGGCGCCGCTGCCCCCACCGTGGCGCGGACCTGGGCCAGGGCTGGGTGGAGGGCGCGAGCCTGCGCTGCTCGTACCACGGCTGGCTGTTCGACCAGGCCGGGGCCTGCGTCGAGCAGCCCTACGAGGACCTGGCCGGCGCGGCCTCGCCCTTCCGCGACAAGGTCAAGGTCGACGCCTACCAGGCGGTCGGATTCGCCGGCCTGGTCTGGGCCTACCTCGGGCCGGCCCCGGCACCGCTGATCCCGATGTTCGAGCCGTTCACCTGGAACCGCGGGTTCGTCCAGATCATCCTGGCGGAGCTGCCCTGCAACTGGCTGCAGTGCCACGAGAACGCCGTGGACCCGGTGCACTTCGAATGGCGCCACACCAACTACGTCGCCCGCGAGGCCAATCCGGACGACCCGGAGCGCGGGCCGCGGCACAGCGGCATCGAGTTCCGGGAGTTCGAGTTCGGGATCGCCGTGGCGCGGCAGGCCGAGATGGCCAGGATCCCGTCCGCCCCGGTCGCGCCGACCAGCCGGCTGGAGGAGAGCGGGGTCGCCTGCCTGTGGCCCAACGCCCTCTACGTCGGCAGCAGCATCGAATGGCGCGTCCCGGTCGACGACACCCACACCCTCAACCTGGTCTGGCACTACTCGGCGATACCGACGGACATGCCCGAGACCGGGCAGAGCGAGATCCCCTACTGGTACGGCCCGGTCTTCGACGCCGACGGCGAAGTCCTGACCAGCCACATCCAGAACCAGGACTTCGCGGCCTGGCTCGGCCAGGGCGAGATCGCCGACCGCACCGCCGAGCACCTGGGCCGCAGCGACGAAGGGATCATCCTGCTGCGCAAGCGGCTCTTCACCGACATGGAGCGGGTCGCCCGCGGCGAGGACCCCCAGGGCATCGTCCGCGACCCCGAGGCCAACCGGTGCATCGGCCTCCCGCTGGACGTCCACCAGGTCTACAACAGCGAAGGCTCCGACCGCGCCTTCTTCGAAGAACGCCTCAGGCGCGTCTTCAACTGGCGCCTCAGCGACGACCCCTCCTACATCCCCCAGGCCGGCCAGCCCGAAGCCGTCCGCCGCGCCTTCGAAAAGGCCATGGGCCTCCCCGAGAACTTCCCGACCGACTGACCCCCGGCTCCGCCGCCCCAACGCCGAAGGGCCCACTCGGTCGAGTGGACCCTTCGGCGTGCGGTGGGGCTAACAGGACTTGAACCTGTGGCCTCTTCCTTATCAGGGAAGCGCTCTAACCGTCTGAGCTATAGCCCCGCGCTGCGATGTGGACACTAGCGAACGGACCACTGATCCCCCAAATCGCCCCCGACGGCCGCGGCGGGACGAGTCAGATCGTGCTGAGGTCGATCTCGACGGAGAACGGGGCGCTCGTCCTGATCGTGCCTGTGAACACGTCCGCGTTGCGGTAGGTGCGGCTCGCGGGGTCGAGGACGTAGGTGTGGACGAGGGGAATGCCGTTGGCGGCCTGTTCGATCCGCCAGTAGAAGGCGATCCCGGCCTGGGCGTACTGATCGACCTTCACGATGCGGTCGGTGGTCTCCGAGCCCGGTGACACGACCTCGACGACCAGGAGGACGTGCTCCGGGCGGGTGGGAGTGATGTCGATGGTCTCGGCCCGGTAGACCACCACGTCGGGCCGCCGGTTGGTGAGTGGTACGTCCTGCAACCGGACATCGAAGTCCGTGTCGGCGTTCCAGTCCGGGCCGGCGGCCGTGTCCAGGGCGTTGGCCAGGATCCGGGCCAGGCGGTTGTGCCGCTTGGAGGCACTCGGGCTCACAACGACCATCCCGTCCACGATCTCGATACCCGCGCACTGCTCCTCGGACCAGGAGTCGTACTCGCCAGCGGTGATCTGGTGGTGCATCCACTCGGGAGCGACCATCTCGGCGGTCATCGGCGTACCTCCTCGGGGGCTCGACGGGCTCTGTGCTGCTGGGCCCAGCGTACTGTTCTGCGGCTCCGGGCCGCCGCTCTGCGCGTCGCACAGGCCGGCCAGCAGGTCACCCGAGCAGGGCGCCGACGAGGACGGCCAGGTGGACCGCGGCGAACACCAGGGGCACGGTGCGCTCGGACAGTCCGAGCTCTGCGTAGCGCCGGTGCCGCAGCTGGGCCGGGTCCGGTTTCAGAGCGGTCCATTCCTCGGTGAAGATCCCGACCGGAAGGTTCTTCTCCAGGTCGGTGATGACCTTGAACTTGGCGGTGTTGAGGTCGCGGTAGCTGCGCAGCTGCAGCCACCAGGCGCCGGACAGGGCCAGGCCGGCGGCGGCCACGGCGGCCGCTGCCCACCAGGGGGAGTCCTTCAGCTCGGGGAGGCCGAAGCTGAGGACGGTGACCAGTGCCGTCTGCACCGACAGGAAGAAGGCGTTGGCCGTCCCCCGGCGGGCCGAGACGCGGTCGGCCATCTCCACGGCGAGCGTGTACAGCTCGAGGTCCTGCGGCCGGCCCGGCTCGCGGTCGGGGCGGCCGCCTGTCGTCGTCACTCGGCCGCCGGCGGCGTCGCGGTCTGCCAGCGGGTGACCCGGGCGATGATGACGATGATCAGGAGGCCGGCGATCACTTCGAGGACTGCGCTCACGGTCGACAGGTCGGCGGTGGTGCGAAGCGTCGGCTCGGTGGGCTTGCTTTCGTACAACCGGACGAGAGCCGGGCTGAGCGCGGTGTCGGCGGTGAAGAGCACCCACCAGGTGGTGACCAGGCCGCGTGGGGTGTTCCGCCGGGGAGCGCTGGCCCGCCAGATGTCCGACACCACCCGGTACGGGATCCACAGGTTGGCCACCGGGGTCATCCAGCCGTAGACCACCATGCCCCGCTTGTGGCGGTGGCTGCCGGGACCACCCGACGATTCGGAATTGATCCGTGCCCGCCACAGCCAGACCAGGAACACCACGGTGGCCGCCAGGTACGCCACGAGCGCCGGTAGCGCCACGGCTCTGGAGAAGGAGTCGGCCGCGTCCAGGTCCCCGTCGGTCGCCGCACCGGCCAGGTAGTCGTGCACGGCGAAGTAGGTGCGCCAGTCGGACACCGCGTCCAGCACGGCACCCACCGTTGTCAGGAGGATCAGCGTCTTGGCGGCGGTGGCCGCGCCGGTCACGCGCCGGTACTGCGGTGGGCCCGCCGGGCTGGCGCCCACTCGGGTTTCCTGCTGTTGGTCGTTCATGGTTCCCCCTTGATTCATAGGACGATTCGGAGACCGAGCAGCTGCAGGGTCCGGACTCCCAGCCACAGCAGCAGGAGCAGGACCGTGACCAGCCGGACGCCGTCCCCCATGGCTTTCTGCTGGGCTGCGCCGGCCCGCACGGCCAGCCAGCGTCTGCGGATCCCCACGGATCTCAGTGCGCGCTGCAGGGTCACGGCGATGTGCGCAGTGGACGAGGAACGGTCCAGCGCCCCAGCGCGAAGGCTGAGGACGGCCCAGGCGCGGACGAGCCAGGACTTGCCGTCGGGGCTCTGCCCGACGGGGTGGACGCGGGGTGTCCGGTCGGGGTCGAAGGTGATGACCGCGGAGATCCACGCATCACCGTCTCCCGCCTCGACGGGGCGGACCAGCGGCAGCTGATGCTCCGCCATCTGCTCATCGAGGCCCGGCAGTCCGCCGGGCACCAGCACCACCAGCTTCTGCGTGGGGTGGCCGGCGCGGGCCTGGCCGTACTCCCACCACAGCCCCTCGCCCAGGCCCAGGCGCAGCACGATCAGTTGGGACAGCTCCATCAGGTCGAGCACCGGCTGCTGCCAGCCGTCCCGCGGTTCACGCGGCAGGTAGAACCGCGCCGCCCCCAGCTGCGGCAGGGGCAGCGGCTCACCGTCCCGCACCGGTGGGCTCACGGCGATCACCGGGCCGACAGCCCGCAGTGCCGCGACGAGCTGTTCCTCCCGGGAGTGGATGTGGAGGTCCGCCGCGTCCTCGACCTGGGCCGCGGCCTGGTCGTCGTCGAAACTGCGCAGGAACAGGACCGGCCGTCGGCCGTCGGCCAGCAGCTCCTGTGCCGCACCACGCGCCGCGCGCGGGCGCGTGGCGCGCAGGACCACGACTGCGGCCCCGATCGCCAGCAGACCGCCGACCAGCGACCCCACCAGAGCCTCCGGTGGCATTCGGTCGCCCCGGCGCTGCGCCGCGCTCGCGGCGAAGCATCCGGCGGTGAACAGCATGCATCCGGCGCCGTCGGCCGTCAGGAACAGCGGCCGCCACCACCACGGCCGCCGGTCCGGGACGAACCGGCTGACCAGCGCGGCGACATCCGCCGCTGCCGAGCGGCGACGGCGCCGCAGCCACAGGGCCGGCCCGAGCAGCACCACGGCGGGCACGGCCGCGTACAGCGCGGTCGCGCTCGACGAGCCGAGCCGCTGGTCGAGCCTGGCCCGGTCCCGTGCGATCTGCCCGCTCAGCCCGGCGACCTGCCGGCGGGCCGACGCGGTACGGCCCTGCTCGGCCTCAGCGGCGGCGGCGGAGACCATGGATCTGCTGCCCGACGGGGCATGGCCCGCGAACCAGGCGTTGCCCTCGGCGATCCCGGTGCGCGCGGACGTCTGTCCGTCGGCATGGCGGTCGAGAGCAGCTGTGAACGCATCAGCCCGCGAGCCGGCGCCGTGGAAGCGGAGGGCGGCCCGCAGGTCCGTGCCCGCGGTGACCGTCAGTTGCGCCGCGACGTAGACCGCGATGACCGCGAGCACGGTGATCAGCCGGGCGAACGCCCGTAAGCGCGAGGACATCTGCTCCACCTGTGTGAGTGACGGCACTGGCCGGTGGGCAGGCTCAGGAGACGGCGCCTGCCGGGCAACCCGAGTGTGGGGTTCGGGGCAGGCCGATGCCCAGGTGGGGGTTGCGGCCATCTGTGGCCGCCACCCCCACCTGGGCATTCGAGCAGCGGTCAGGCCCCCGGAGCGGTGCGGTCGGTGGCGGGCTGCCCGGCGAACCGGTCCGCGAGGTGGTGCTGCAACCACAGGTGCCGGAACTGGTACACCGCGCCGGACCGGCGCAGCACACCGCGGTGGTAGGCGTCGTCCAGGAACGCGGCGGTGTCCCAGGGCAGTCGGCCGGTCAGCGGCAGCAGGAGGCGCGTGAGCAGCACCCACTGGCCCCAGGCGGTGAAGGCGAGGGCGTAGGAGACGGCACCACCGAGGCCGCCGACCGCCCCGATGAACAGGCCGTCCCACAGCCCCCAGCTCAGCGGTCCGAGCCAGCCGTTCAGCAGCAGGACGACCAGGCGCCCGCCGAAAGCGATCGCCAGGGTGAACACCGGCACCAGCACGAGCACCTGCCGGCACACCGTCGCGCGGTTCGCGGTCAGCAGGCTCATCGGGGTGGCCACGGACGTGACGTCCACCGGGACTTCCAGCGCGGCCATCAGTGCCAGGGCCAGACCGGCGGCCAGCCCGAAGATCAGTCCGAACACCAGCGTGTTGACCAGGGTGGCCGCCAGCACGGCGGCGATGCTGTGCGGCGGCCCGTACCGGAGCAGGCTTTCGACGGTGAGGACGCAGGAGTAGCCGAGGCCCTGGACGGAACCGCCGATCAGCCCGTGCCCGAAGCGGCGGGCCACCGCGCGGGCAGGGCGGTGGACGCCGGCGCCACGAGCCCCGGGCAGTCCCCACCGGAGCTGCATCCGGCTCGGCTCGAAGACCGCCGTTCTCCGGTAGGCGGCCGTCACCGCGTAGAGGGAGCCGAAGGCCAGGCCGGCGACCGGCCCCAGGAGCGCCCCCATCAGGAGGATCTGGCCGAGACCGACGCCCGCGATCAGCGGGCTGAGCAGCCATTGGGCCACCGAGACGCACACCGTGGTGGCCAGAACGACGGCGAGCAGCCGGCTGGGGTAGCGCAGCGACGCGCCCAACCGCCACCAGGCCAGGTCCTGCTGGTCGGCCAGGTGATGGGCGAGGTGTCCGAGCCAGTGCCGGGCCCGCGCGGCCTCCCAGGTCCGCCGCCCGGGCTGCGGCGGGCGAGGCCGGTAGACGGCCGGCAGGAAGCCCGCGAGCAGGTGCTCCTCGAGGGAGCGCACCGTCGCGAACCGTTCGGCATCCAGCAACTCGGCCGGGTCCTGGCCGGGGTCGTCGCTGTACATGGTGCGCGCCAGGCCGACCATCAGCGGGGTGGTCAGCACCTCGGCCAGGTTCGCGTGCTCGGCGATCCGACCGGGGCTCAGCGCGTCGAGCACGGGCGCCCACCTCGGGCCCACCTGGCTTCCTGCGGTTCGGACGGTGCGGGGCAGGTACGCGGCCAGGTCCGGCACCGTCAGGTCGGCGAGCTCGATTCCCGCCGCCAGCACGAGCGGTGAGCACGCAGCCTGCACCGCCGCCTCGAACTCCTCGCACCGACTGGTCAGCACCAGCGGCGTCGAGGTCTCGTTCAGCTGCTCCAACGCCCGGTGCCGTAGGCCTTCGGCGATCTCGTCGAACCCGTCGAGCACCGGAAGGACCAGGTCGGCGTCGACCAGCGCCGCGGCCAGCGTCGCCCCGCCGACCGTCCGGCGGCCCAGGTACGGGTGGTCGCGGAGCAGCCGCCGCACCAGCCAGTCGCGCAGCGTGGCGGCCGTCGGGTCCCAGGACCCGATGCTGAAGACGACCGGCACCCGTCCGGGGACGGGCGCGGCCTTGAGGTGCTCACGGGCGAACCTGATGGCGAGGACCGACTTCCCGGCGCCGGCCCGGCCGAGTACCAGCAATCGTCCCGACGGGATCCGCCCGTAGACCTCGGCCACCTCCGACAGCTTCCCGCTCAGCTCCACTGCCTGCGGCTGGGCGCCGGGAGCCAGCTGCTGGACGTTCTCCGGACGGTCCGTCAGGCCGGCGGGTGCGGTCCGCCAGCGGACCGGCAGCGGGCAGGGGTCGTGAAGCCGTCCCAGCTCCTCCGTGCTCCGCCAGCGCTGCGCGATCTCCCGGGCCAGCTCCTCGGCAGCCTCCCTGAGCGGCTCGGGAACGGGGGACGGGCCGGGTCCGGCAGCCGACGGCTCGGCCGCTGCCTGGTCCGAACCGTCGAGGGCGACGTACAGCGCTCGGCGTTGCTCCGGCATGAGCTCGTCGGCCAGCAGCTTCACCGTTGTCCGCTGGGGGTTGAGCAGCTCGCCGTTCTCCAACCGCCGGATGGTGCGTATCCCGATCGTGGAGCGCCTGGCCAGCTCCGCCTGAGTGAGCCCTGCCCGGACGCGGAACTCGCGCAACAGGGTGCCGAACTGATCGGGCACCGGCATGCCTCCCCTCCTGTCATGACCCCCACGACAGCCGCCCGCGAGCCTACCGTGACGCCCGATGGCAGGGAGCGGTCCGGCATCCGCCGCTACGGGAGACGGTCCCGCTGTGCCGCAGGCAGCTTTCCTGGCCTCCGTACGCGAGGATGGCCGCATGCCGAACCGTCTCGCGGACGCGACCTCCCCCTACCTGCAGCAGCATGCCGACAACCCCGTGGACTGGTGGGAGTGGTCGCCCGAGGCGTTCGCGGAGGCGGCGCGGCGCGGGGTGCCGGTGCTGCTGAGTGTCGGGTATGCCGCCTGTCACTGGTGTCATGTGATGGCGCACGAGAGCTTCGAGGACGCGGACGTCGCCGGGTACCTGAACGAGCGGTTCGTCGCGGTGAAGGTGGACCGCGAGGAGCGGCCGGACGTGGACGCGGTGTACATGGAGGCGGTGCAGGCG
Source organism: Kitasatospora sp. NPDC002227 (assembly GCF_040296285.1). Taxonomy (NCBI): domain Bacteria; kingdom Bacillati; phylum Actinomycetota; class Actinomycetes; order Kitasatosporales; family Streptomycetaceae; genus Kitasatospora; species Kitasatospora sp. NPDC002227. The sequence goes on along the minus strand of NZ_JBEOWY010000002.1, from coordinate 245,459 downwards.
GCCACCGGGCAGGGTGGGTGGCCGATGACGGTGTTCCTGACGCCGGAGAAGGAGCCGTTCTACTTCGGGACGTACTTCCCGCCCGAGCCGCGGCACGGGATGGCGAGCTTCGGGCAGGTGCTCGCGGGGGTGGACAAGGCCTGGCGGGAGCGGCGGGACGAGGTGACCGAGGTCGCCGGGCGGCTGCGGGCGGAGCTGGCGGAGCGGGCGGCGGTGTACGGGGCGGGGAGCTACCACGCGCCGGGGGAGGCGGATCTGCGGCAGGCCCTCACCGGGCTGTCGCGCAGCTTCGACCAGGAGCGGGGCGGGTTCGGCGGGGCGCCGAAGTTCCCGCCGTCCATGGTGCTGGAGTTCCTCCTGCGCCACCACGCCCGGACGGGCGAGGGCACGGCGCTGGAGATGGCCCGGCGCACCTGTGAGGCGATGGCCAGGGGCGGGCTGTACGACCAGCTCGGCGGCGGGTTCGCACGGTACTCGGTGGACGCCGGCTGGGTCGTGCCGCACTTCGAGAAGATGCTGTACGACAATGCCCTGCTGCTGCGGGTGTACCTGCACCTGTGGCGGGCCACCGGCGACGAGCCGGCCAAGCGCACCGCCAACGAGACCGCCGACTTCCTGCTGCGCGAACTCCGCACCGAGGAGGGCGGGTTCGCCTCCGCCCTGGACGCCGACAGCCTCGACCAGGCGACCGGCAGGAGCGCCGAGGGCGCGTACTACGCGTGGACGCCCGAGCAGCTGCGCGAGGTGCTCGGCGAGGCCGACGCGGCCCGCGCCACCGGCTGGTTCGAAGTCACCGGCACCTTCGAGCACGGCAGTTCGGTGCTGCAGCGGCTCACGGAGCCGGAGGACGCGGAGGCGTACGAGCGGATCCGGGGAGCGCTCCGGGCCGCCCGGGCGAAGCGCCCGGCGCCCGCGCGGGACGACAAGGTGGTGGCCGCCTGGAACGGGCTGGCGATCGCCGCGCTTGCCGAGGCCGGGGCGCTGTTCGAGCGGCCGGAGCTGGTGCAGGCGGCGGTGGAGGCCGCCGACCTGCTGCTCTCGGTGCACCTGACCGAGGACGGCCGGCTGCTGCGCACCTCGCGGGACGGCAAGGCCGGCGCCAACGCGGGTGTCCTGGAGGACTACGCCGACACCGCCGAGGGCTTCCTCGCGCTGTACGCCGTCACCGGTGACGCCGAGTGGCTCGGTCTGGCCGGCGGGCTGCTGGACACCGTGCTGCTGCGGTTCACCGACCCGGATTCCGGCGCGCTGTACGACACGGCCGACGACGCCGAGCAGCTGCTCCGCCGCCCGCAGGACCCGACCGACAACGCCACCCCCTCCGGCTGGACGGCCGCCGCCAACGCGCTGCTCACGTACGCCGCGTACACCGGCTCCGCGCTGCACCGCACCGCCGCCGAGAAGGCGCTGGGCATCGTCGGTGCGCTGGCGGCGCAGGCGCCGCGGTTCATCGGCTGGGGGCTGGCCGCCGCCGAGGCGCTGCTGGACGGCCCCCGCGAGGTCGCCGTGGTCGGCCCGGCAGGGGCGGCGGACACCGCCGAGCTGCACCGGATCGCGCTGCTCGGCACCGCGCCGGGCGCGGTGGTCGCGGTGGGCGAGCCGGGCGCCGAGGACGTGCCGCTGCTGGCCGACCGGCCGCTGCAGGGCGGGCGGGCGGCGGCGTACGTCTGCCGGCACTTCACCTGCGATGCGCCGACCACCGACGCTTCGGTGCTGGCCCGGAAGCTGGGGGCGCTCGACTGGCAGGGGTAATTCGCGTGCACAGCAGCTCGCCCGCTGGCCAGGATGTGCGGCATGACGTGGAAACTCTCCTCCTCGCCCGACGAGTTCGAGGCCGAGGCCGGCGCCTTCCTGCGGGCGTACCCGGCCGAGAACACCGTGCTGCTCACGCTCACCCACAACCTGCGGCGGGAGGGGGCGAACGTCTACGGTGACGCGCCCGCCCGGTTCGGGTGGTGGCGGCGCAAGCCCGGGGCGCCGGTCGCCGGTGCGTTCGTGCAGACGCCGCCGTTCCCCGTCCGGCTCGGGACGATGGCGCCCGAGAACGCGGCCGCCCTGGCCCGTCGGCTGCACGCCGAGGGGGTGGAGCTGCCCGGGGTCGGCGGCGGCGCGTCCCAGGCTCGGGCCTTCGCGCAGGCCTGGACGGAGGCGAGCGGCGGCACCGCCACCGTGCGGGCGGAGGAACGGCTCTACGCCCTGGGGGCGTTGACACCGCCGGAGCGGCCGCCGGCCGGTCGGGCGCGGGTGGCCGGGGCGGCCGACCGGGAGCTGCTGGTCGAGTGGTTCGGCGCGTTCACCGAGGAGATCCCGGTGAGTGCCCCGGCGGACCACGGCCCCCGGGTGGACCGGGGCCTGGCCCACGGCGGGCTGCTGATCTGGGAGGACGGCGGCGAGCCGGTCTCCTTCGCGGGCTTCAGCCCGGTGCTCGGCGGCATGTCCCGGGTCGCGCCGGTGTACACGCCGAAGCAGCTGCGCGGGCGGGGTTACGCGAGCGCGGTGACGGCGGCGGCGACCGAGGCCGCGCAGCGGGCCGGGGCCGAACAGGTGCTGCTCTACACCGACTTGGCGAATCCGACCAGCAACTCGATCTACCAGAAGATCGGCTACCGCCCGGTGGAGGACAGTCTGGTGTACGAGTTCGGCGGCTAGCAGGTCACTCCCAGTCCCATCGCACGCCGATCAGGCAGGGGCTCAGGGCGCTGGCGACCAGGTGGACGCAGTGGTGGCCGTCCAGGGTCAACTCCTCTGTCTCGTACGGGGGGTGGCCGGGGGATCGGGTGGCGAAGCGGTGGCAGCGGACGGGCAGGGCGTCCGGGTGGAAGGTCACCTGGAGGACGTACTGCCCGGCTCCGGAGTTGAAGCCGCGGACGTACTCGGTGCTCGGCAGGGGTGCCGGGGCGTCGTCGAAGCCGTAGCCGAGCAGGTGGGTCTCGCCGGTGCGCAGGCGGCGGTCGAGCAGCAGCTCGGCGATCAGCAGGTTGGCCGCCGGGTCGCGGCGGACCCGGCCGGGGCGGCAGTTCTCCTCGGCGCGGACCCGGACCAGGCCGATGTCGCAGCCGGGATCGCCCTGGTAGAGGGCGAGGTAGCGGTCGGTGCCGTCCCGGTGGGCGCGCAGGGCGTGCTGGGAGTCGCGGCGCAGCAGCTGGCGGTCGGCGCCGACCCGGATCCGCTCGATGTGGGTGATGGTGTGCAGGCCGGTGTCGCGGGGGCCGGCGAGGTCGGCGAGCAGGCCGTCGACGGCGGTGGCCGGGGCGATCAGGTCCCGGTAGGGGCGGACGGCGGGGGAGCCCGCCTCGACGGCCGGCTGCCGGGGGCCGAGCAGTCTGGTCAGGGAGTGCTCGGGCAGCTCGAGCAGCTCCTCCAGCACCCGTACCGCGCGCAGGGACTCGGGCCGCTCGGGGCGCCGCCGCCCCTGCTGCCAGTAGCTGAGGCTGGTCACCCCGACGTGCACCCCGCGCTGGGCCAGGCGCTGCTGCACCCGCTGCAGGGCGAGGCCCCGGGCGGCGATGGCCGTCCGAAGGGCGAGATGGAACGGGCCGGTGCGCAGGGCGGCCGCCAGCTCGGGCAGGTCGGCGGGTGGCAAGGCGCGCCCCCTTCCCCCGGTTGTCGGTGCGTCAGCCGTTTGACCGTGAATATTCACACAGGAAAAGTGGATTGTCACCGGGGCCGGAGGTAAAGCGCCTGCGGACGGCCCGTTGACAGCAAGGGCGTTCACACCTCGGGGGCGCCGTTCACACCCGGCCGCGGGGCCGGTACGAGATCCGTTGACCGCGTCCGGCCATGGGTCGATGCTCTGTCGCAACGCGTCCGGACGCGCGCCCCCACACCCCCTCTCCTGCGGATTCGCAAGGAGGAGCAGTCATGTCCAAGTACCGGACACCCGTGCGCAGAGCCGTCGCGGCTCTCGCGCTCGGCGTCCTCGCCCCCGCCCTCGCCGTGGTCACCACCACGCCCGCCCAGGCGCAGACCTCAGCCCCCACGCTGAGCGTCGGCACCCAGCAGCCGCGCACCGCGACCGCCTCGTACACCTGGCGCAAGCTCAACCTCACCATGCAGCAGCAGGTGAACTCCAACTGGTGCTGGGCGGCGAGCGGCAACACCATCGCCACCTACTACGGCTACAACTACAGCCAGAACCAGTTCTGCAACGCCGCCTTCGGGCGCTCGACCAACTCGACCTGCCCCAACAGCCAGGCCGCGCTGGACGACGTGCAGAACGCGCTCAGCTGGATCGGCATCAACCCGGGCAGCTACGTGAACGGGTACCTGCGGTACAGCACGGTGCAGAGCGAGATCGACGCCAACCGGCCGGTCGAGACGCGGATCCAGTGGAGCTCCGGCGGCGGGCACATGGAGGTGATCTACGGCTACGACGTCAGCAACAACTGGGTGTACTGGGGCGACCCGTGGCCCTCGGACAACCGCTACAACTGGGCGGACTACTGGTACTACGTCAGCAACAACTCGTTCTCCTGGACCCACTCCCTCTACCGGATCGGCGCGTGAGGAGACGACCATGACCGACATCCGTAACCTCGCCCGCCGCGCCGCCACCGCCACCGTGCTCGCCGCCGGGCTCGCGCTGGCCGCCGCACCGCTCGCCCAGGCCGAGTCCGCGATCGCGGCCGGCCCCACCACCGCCGACCTCGCGGCGGCGCACGCCGCCGCCGGAGCCCCGGCCACTCTGGACCGGCTGGGCCACTTCTTCGCCCGCAAGGGCGTGCCGCCCACCCAGCCGCTGGCGGTCAGCCCGGCAGCCGAGGCGCTCGCGGCGAGCCAGGCCGCTCCGCGCCTGACCGGCGCGACCGTGCCGGTCTACACGCTGGACGCCGCCTTCGTGTCGGGGCAGCCGGGGGCCGCGGTGGCCCGGGCCGACTTCACCGCCACCGAGGCCGTCGCGGCCGACGGTCAGCAGGCCTCGGTCTGGACCGTTCAGGACGGCACCGGCTGGCGCGTGGTGAACATCGCCTCCGGCGCCGACGAGACCGACTACGCCGCCAAGGCCGCGAAGGGCGGTGGCGGCACCGCCTTCCGGGAGCCGCAGCTGAACGCCTGGTACGTGCTGCGCGGCGGCCGGGTGCTCCCGCTGGACGAGGAGGCCCGCCGCTCGGTGGGCGCGGGCGGCGTCCCGCTGGCCGCGTACCAGAAGCTGGTGCACCAGCGGTACGGCGACAAGCTGCCGGGCTCCGCGTACGACAAGGCGGGCAAGGGCGGTGGCTTCGAGCTCGACTCCGCCGAGGCGTCCGGGGGCACCAGCCGGCTGCCGCTGCTGACCGGTGCGGCGGCCCTCGGCGTCACCGCGCTGGCCGGGGCCGGCCTGCTGGCCCGGCGCCGCGCGAAGTAGGAGCGACCGCGGACCAGGGCGTCGTACGGCCCGCGCACACTCGACAGAGTGTCCGCGGATCGTGCGGCGCCCTCCGTCGTCGGCGCGACCACCGGCCCGGCCGGATCCGGCGCCGGGCAAGGGCGGTTGGCGTACGACCCGGCAGGCTGCCCAGAGTTGCCGGAGCGTTGATCCGACGTTCGCTTACCGCAATGGCCCGCCGTGCCACGCTCGGTGCGATGATTGTCGGCACTCGGCACTCGGCACTCGGCGCACGGCCGGGAGGGGGTAGCGATGGCGGGGAAGGCGGCGCACGACGCCCAGTTCTGGGCATCCGTGGCTGGATTGACGGCCGCGCTCGCGGTGGTCGCGGCGTACCTGGCCGGTGGGCCGCGGCTGGTGTGGGCGGTGGCCGCGGTGGAGGTGGTGCTGGTGATGGCGCACGTCGCCCACCGCTTCCGGGGCCGCGCCCAGCTCGGCGCGGTGCCGCACACCCGGGAGGCGGCGCACTGCGAGCGCTGCCTGCGGACCAAGGAGCGGCTGGACGGCGGCCCGGCCGCGCACTGAGCCGGCTCGGGCGGCCTCAGCCGTTGTAGGCCACCAGCGAGACGCCGACGTACTGGCAGATGAACGCGCCGAGGGTGAAGGCGTGGAACACCTCGTGGAAGCCGAACCAGCGCGGTGAGGGGTTGGGCCGCTTCAGGCCGTAGACCACGCCCCCCGCGCTGTAGAGCAGACCGCCCACGATCATCAGGGTGAGCACGGCGGCGCCGCCGGTGCGCAGGAAGTCGGGCAGGAAGAAGACGGCCGCCCAGCCGAGCGCCAGGTAGCACGGGGTGTAGAGCCAGCGCGGCGCGCCGACCCAGAAGACCCGGAAGGCGATCCCGGCCAGCGCGCCGCCCCAGACCAGCCAGAGCAGGACGTTCTGGCTGCTGCCCTTGAGCAGCAGGATGGTGAACGGCGTGTACGAGCCCGCGATGATCAGGAAGATGTTCGCGTGGTCGAGCCGGCGGAGTATCGCGTCGCCGCGCGGGCCCCAGTTGAAGCGGTGGTAGACCGCGCTGACCCCGAACAGCAGCCAGGCCGACACCGAGTAGATCGCACAGGCGATCCGGGCCGGGGTCGAGTCGGCCAGGCAGATCAGCACGATCCCCGCCGCCACCGACGCCGGGAACATCCCCGCGTGCAGCCACCCCCGCCACTTCGGCTTGGGGGCCACCACCGTCTCATCCGAAGCCAGGCTCACGTCCGCAGTCATGGGCCACATGCTACCTACGGCACCGTAGGTTACCGCAAAGTAGGAAGTGGGGCTCATCACTTTTGGACGTTCTGGAGTGTTCGGGAGGCGCGTTCGAGGGTCTCGGCTCGGACTCCGGAGCCTGGTTACTCGCGAGTAATGCGACAGAAAGGCGTAAAATCTCCGCCAAAGTCGCCAAGGCGCCGTGTTCCGGGGTACTCCCCGGAGCTACGCTGCAATGACCCTCAACCCCCGCGACGCCTTCTCTTCACCGAGATGGCGTGAAGGAGCGATCGTGTCGTTCGAGATCTCTGCTCTCAGCGAGTCCGCGCCCACCCGTCACAAGCGACTGCTGGCCTGGGTGAGCGAGATCGCGGAGCTGACCCAGCCGGACCGCGTCGAGTGGTGCGACGGCTCGGAGGAGGAGTACCACCGCCTCGCCGAGCTGCTGGTCGCCCAGGGCACCTTCAAGAAGCTCGACGAGCAGAAGCGGCCCAACTCCTACTACGCCGCCTCGGACCCGACGGACGTCGCCCGGGTCGAGGACCGCACCTACATCTGCTCCGAGCTGGAGAAGGACGCCGGCCCGACCAACAACTGGAAGGCCCCCGCCGAGATGCGGGAGGTCTTCGCGGGCGAGAGCGGCCTGTTCAAGGGCGCCATGAAGGGCCGCACGATGTACGTCGTGCCGTTCTCGATGGGCCCGGTCGGCTCCCCGCTGGCCGCGTACGGCGTCGAGATCACCGACTCCGCCTACGTCGCCGTCTCGATGCGCGTCATGACCCGGATGGGCCAGGCCGTGATCGACCAGCTCGGCGAGGACGGCGAGTTCGTCAAGGCCGTGCACACCGTGGGTGCCCCGCTGGCCGAGGGCGAGGCGGACGTCGCCTGGCCGTGCAACTCCACCAAGTACATCTCGCACTTCCCCGAGACCCGCGAGATCTGGTCCTTCGGCTCCGGCTACGGCGGCAACGCCCTGCTCGGCAAGAAGTGCTACGCGCTGCGCATCGCCTCCACCATGGCCCGCGACGAGGGCTGGCTGGCCGAGCACATGCTCGTCCTCAAGCTCACCCCGCCGTCCGGCGAGGTCAAGTACGTCACCGCCGCCTTCCCGTCCGCCTGCGGCAAGACCAACCTGGCCATGCTCCAGCCCACCATCCCGGGCTGGAAGGTCGAGACGATCGGCGACGACATCGCCTGGATGCGCTTCGGCGCCGACGGCCGCCTCTACGCGATCAACCCCGAGGCCGGTTTCTTCGGTGTCGCCCCCGGCACCGGCGCGGACACCAACGCCAACGCGATCGCCACCCTGCACAGCAACACCGTCTTCACCAACGTCGCGCTGACCGACGACGGTGACGTCTGGTGGGAGGGCCTCACCGAGAACCCGCCGGCCCACCTGACCGACTGGCGCGGCAACGACTGGACGCCGGAGAGCGAGACGCCGGCCGCCCACCCGAACGCCCGCTTCGCCGTCCCGGCCTCGCAGTGCCCGACCATCGCCCCCGAGTGGGAGGACCCGGCGGGTGTGCCGATCTCGGCCATCCTGTTCGGCGGCCGCCGCGCCACCGCCGTCCCGCTGGTGACCGAGTCCTTCGACTGGCAGCACGGCGTCTTCCTGGGCTCGAACATCGCCTCGGAGAAGACCGCCGCCGCCGAGGGCACCGTCGGCGAGCTGCGCCGCGACCCGTTCGCGATGCTGCCCTTCTGCGGCTACAACATGGGTGACTACTTCGGCCACTGGCTGAAGCTCGGCGCCCAGGCCGACGCCGAGAAGCTGCCGAAGATCTACTACGTCAACTGGTTCCGCAAGAACGCCGGCGGCAAGTTCGTCTGGCCGGGCTACGGCGAGAACAGCCGCGTGCTCAAGTGGATCGTCGACCGCCTCGAGGGCACCGCCGAGGGCGTCGAGACCCCGATCGGCGTGCTGCCCCAGCAGTCCGAGCTGGACCTGGACGGCCTCGACCTCGCGCAGGAGGACCTCGACCTGCTGCTCACCGTGGACGCCGACATCTGGCGCCAGGAGGCCGCGCTCGTCCCGGCCCACCTGGAGCTGTTCGGCGAGCACACCCCCACCGAGCTGTGGGACGAGTACCGCGCCCTGGTGAAGCGCCTGGGCTAGGCGCTGCCTGCAGAAACGTTTGAGGGGCGCACCGGCCGAGCCGGTGCGCCCCTCGGTGCATGCTCAGTGCGCCGGCGTCACGGCTGGGTGTAGCCGCAGAGGAAGTCGCCGATCCGGGTCACGGCGTCCTCGATGTCCTCCGGCCGGGGCAGCGTGACCAGACGGAAGTGGTCCGGCTCGGGCCAGTTGAAGCCGGTGCCCTGGACGATCAGGATCCGCTGCGCGCGCAGCAGGTCGAGCACCATCTGGGCGTCGTCCTTGATCTTGTACACCTGCGGGTCCAGCCTCGGGAACGCGTACAGCGCGCCCTTGGGCTTGACGCAGCTGACCCCGGGGATGTCGTTCAGCAGCTTGTACGCCATGTCCCGGGACTCGAGCAGCCGGCCGCCGGGCAGGATCAGGTCGTTGATCGACTGGCGGCCGCCGAGCGCCGCCGCCACCGCGTGCTGGGCCGGCATGTTGGCGCACAGGCGCATGCTGGCCAGCACGGTCAGGCCCTCGATGTAGCAGCGGGCCCGGTGCCGGTCCCCGGAGAGCACCATCCAGCCGGAGCGGAAGCCCGCGACCCGGTAGGACTTGGACATCCCGTTGAAGGTCACGCAGAACAGGTCCGGCGCGAGGGTGGCCAGCGGGATGTGCTCGGCGTCGTCGTAGAGGATCTTGTCGTAGATCTCGTCCGCGTAGAGCACCAGCTCGTGGCGGCGGGCGATCTCGACGATGCCCTCCAGGATCTCGCGCGGGTAGACCGCCCCGGTCGGGTTGTTCGGGTTGATCACCACGATCGCCTTGGTGCGGTCGGTGACCTTGGCCTCGATGTCGGCGAGGTCCGGGTACCACTCGGCCTGCTCGTCGCAGCGGTAGTGCACGGCGTTGCCACCGGAGAGCGTGACCGAGGCCGTCCACAGCGGGTAGTCCGGAGCGGGGACGAGCACCTCGTCACCGTCCTCGAGCAGCGCCGTCATCGCGAGCTGGATCAGCTCCGAGACACCGTTGCCGAGGAAGACGTCCTCGACGGTGAGGCCGTGCAGCCCCCGGTCCTCGTACTGCATCACGATGGCCCGGCGGGCCGAGAGCAGCCCCTTGGAGTCCCCGTACCCGTGCGCGCCGGAGAGGTTGCGCAGGATGTCCTGGAGGATCTCCGGGGGCGCCTCGAAGCCGAAGGCGGCGGGGTTGCCGGTGTTCAGCTTGAGGATGCGGTGCCCCTGGTCCTCCAGGCGCATCGCCTCGTCGAGCACCGGACCGCGGATGTCGTAACAGACATTGGCGAGCTTGCTGGACTGAATTACCGGCTGCATGCCAGCACGATACGGCCGCGCCGGGCCGATGGCCGCATGCTCTTGCACACATTCGGAAGTCGCGCGTCCGTACCCCATTCGGTGCTTCGGACAGGCGCCGCGGCGTACGCTCGGCCCTGGCACGGGGAGGGGACGGGGATGGTCGGTTCAGCGCTGCAGGGCCAGGTGGCTCCAGTGCACGCCCGGGCGGTCGTGCGGGTCGGGGCGTTCGCCGTGGTGGATCAGGCGCAGACCGTGCCGCCCGGCGAGCGCGGCCGTCTCGGCGGCCGACACGTCGAACATCCGGCGGCCGGGCGGCACGGGGCCGTGCCGCAGGGTGAGCAGCACCCGGCCCTCCGGAGCCAGGAGCTCGGCCAGGCTCGCCATCGACTCCGCGCGCTCCCCGGCGTCCAGGTGCATCCAGACCGCCGTCAGCAGCACCAGGTCGAAACGCCGCCCGGCCCCCCGCAGCTCCGCCAGCTCCGGCAGGGCGTCGGCCACCCACTCGACCGGCTGGTCCGCGTGGATCTCCCGCCCGAGGGCGAGCAGTTCGGGGGTGGGCTCGGCCGCGACCACGCGGTGCCCGCGCCGGGCCAGTTCGGCGGCGTCCCGGCCGCTGCCGGCACCGATGTCGAGCACCCGGGCGGGTGCGGCGGGCAGCAGGCCCAGCATCTCCCGGTGGACCTCGGCGAAGGTGACGCTCTCGTACTGCTCGACGAGCGCAGCGGCGCTCTCGCCGTAACCGGAGGTGCTGATCAGGGAGTTGGCCACCCCGACACCGTAGCCGGTGCGCGATGACGGCCGCGCTGGTGGGGCTGGTGCTCGGGATCATGCTGCGCGGCCCGGTCTTCCGGCTGGCCGTGCCCGCGGGGGAGCCGGTGCGGACCAGGTGCTGCGAACCGGGCTTCGCCCGGTGGCGGTGGTTGGCGCTGCCGTACCGGTGCCGCGGGTGCCGGGCGTGGCTCGGGCCGGTGCCGCTGGTGCCGGAGCTGCTCACCGCGGCCGTGCTCGGCGCGCTGGCCGCCCGGCTCTCGGGGTGGGAACTCCTGGCCGCCGCCGCACTGTTCACCCTCTGCGTGGCACTCACCCTGGTGGACCTCGCCGTGCACCGGCTGCCCGACCTGCTCACCCTGCCCGCCTACGGACTCACCCTCACCCTGCTCGCCGCCGACGGCGACTGGCCGAGCTGGCGGCGCGCCCTGCTCGGCGGCCTCGCCCTGGCCGGCTGCTACCTGCTCCTGCACCTCCTCGCCCCCAGCGGCCTCGGCTTCGGCGACGTCAAGCTCGCCCTGCCCCTCGGCACCGCCCTGGCCTGGTACGGCTGGCCCACCCTCCTCCAGGGCACCACCTTCACCGTCCTCCTCGCCGGCCTCTACTGCCTGGCCCTCCTCCTCCTGGGCCGCGCCACCCGCACCACCTCCTTCGCCCTCGGCCCCTTCCTGGCGGCCGGCGCACTGCTCGCACTGCTGCTCAGCCGTTGAGCCCCGTGGTCAGGCGGTCGAGGAGGGCGGTGGCGGCGGCCGGTTCGGCGGTGGGGCCGCAGAGGGTGACGAGGAGGAGGGCGGGGCCGGTGCGGCGGGCTTGGTGGTGGCAGGGGAGGCGGGGGTCCTCGGGGGATTCGCTGGGCCAGGTGAGGAGGCCGGGGGCGAGGGTCCGGGCGGGCGGGGCGGCCAGGCAGGTGCGGACGGTGTCGGTGAGGTGCTGCAGGACGGCCTCGGCGGCGGGGGCGTCCGGGTAGACGGCGACGGACTGGTCCACCGTCAGGGCCTGCGGGCTGCGGTACTCGCTGCTGCGGAAGACCGTCCAGCCGTCGGGGAAGAGGGTCTGGGTGGCCGGCTGCCGGACGAGGTCACAGGGGTCCGAGCCGGTGGCCGGCAGGGGGACGGCCGAGACGAAGCCCAGGGTGAGCGTGCGGTCGAGCAGGTGGCGCAGCTCGGTCAGGCCGAGGAGGGCGGGCGCCGCCTGGTCCGGGGACGGGCTCGAGGGCGGCGGCGTGGTGGGAGCGGGCGGCGGAGCGGCCACCGGGGTGACCGCCGGGGTGACCGGCGGGCCGGCCGCCGGGGCGGCGCCGCTCGGGTAGAGGTACCAGGCCAGGCCGGCCAGCAAGGCGCAGGCCAGCACACCGACCACGGGGAGCGGCCGGCGCCGCCGGGGCCCGAGCTGCGGCGGGTTCCACCGCGGCGGCTGCGGTGGCGGCGCGAGCGGCGCGGGCGCCTGCGCCCAGGCGGGCGGCCGTGCCGGAGCGGCACCGGGCGGGGGCACCGCCGGCCGGGCCCCAGCGGCGGGCGAGGCGGTGGCGGGCGAGGCGGTGGTAGGCGAGGCGGTGGCAGGCCGGATCCCCGGTGCGGGCCGGGTGGCCGGGAGCGGGGCGGGCTCACCCAGTGGCGGGGCCACGGCGCGCGGGGTCCCGCGCCAGAGGGGCAGCGGTGGTGGTGCGGACGGGTGGTTCACGGTCGGCCTCCTCGGCGGCGGTCGGTCAGTGGCGGCAGGCGGCGGCGAGCGCCAGCAGCAGGACGAGCGCGGCCAGGAGCGGGAGGCAGCAGCGGCTGCCGCCGGGTCTGAGACGGTTCACCTCGACCTGGCCGCCCGGCACGAGGCCCGGATGCTGCTTGCGGTAGTGCTCGATCTGCTGCTGCTCGCCCTGGGCCGCGGTGCCCCAACCGGTCTTGAACCCGCACTCTCCGCACCAGTAGCGATAGGCCATGGCTGCTCTTCTCCCTGTTCTCCTGGCATCTGTTCTCCGGGCGCTACCGCCAGCGCCAGCACACGGTGTAGGCGAAGGACGGGTACTCGACGGACCGCCACCACATCGCGCCGTCCTGGCCGCAGAAGCCCGGGTCGTCGTACGTGCCCGTGCGCCCGGTCACGTAGACGTTGGAGTTGGCGCAGCTGCCGACGTTGGTGAAGGTCGAACCGGACTTCGACAGGCACTCGTTGACGGTCGCGTAGCCCAGGTCGTCCGGGTAGTTCATGGAGAGGCAGAGCAGCACGCCGAGGTCGGAGTCGGCGGAGACCGGCATCTTGCGCCAGAAGTTGTAGTTCGGCCAGTCCTTGCACTGGGCTTCGTCGGTGTTGCCGCGGTACCTGGCCAGCACCTTGAAGTTGCCGGTCTGGCAGGCCTGTTTGCCCCACGGGTGGTCACCGGACTCGCCGAACACGCAGTCGTTCTGCCGGGCGTGGTACGCCGTGCCGCCGGAGCTCTGGTAGCTGAGGCACAGGACGCGCTGGGCCAGGCTGGAGGACACGCTCTCGTCGTTGTCCGTCACGCCGTCGCAGCTCTTGAGGTCCGTGGTGGCGGAGTTGATCCGCAGCACCTTGAACGTGCCCGGGCCGCAGGAGGCGACGGCCAGCTTGGGCGTCGTGCTGGTGCCCGAGTCGGTGAAGCAGTCACCGACCGAGGCGTCGGCGTAGAGGTTGGACGAGGGCGAGGGCACCGGAAGTGGCGGCGGGGCGCTGTACGGCGGTGCGGAGTACGCCGGCGCGCTGTACGTCGAAGTGCTGTGCGTCGGCGGGGTGTACGGCGCGCTGCTGTACGGCGGCGCGCTGTACGTCCAGACGGAGGGGCTCGAGGCCGGGGTGGCGTTGTCGCCGCCGCCGTTCTGGTTGTGCGCGACCACCAGGATCAGGGCGACCAGGGCGGCGATCCCGGCCAGCACCTTCCCGACGGCATTGCGCGGCGGCTCGGGCGCCGGGTCGGCGGGGGTGCTGACCGGAGTGCCGGCGGACGTTGCGCCCCCCGAAGTCCCGGTGATCCGCACGGCGTTGACGGGAGCCTTGGCGGCCGTCCCGGCAGCGGCCGTCCCGGCGTCGACCGTCACCGCCGAGGCCGTGGCCGCCACCGCGGCGGCCGCCGCCTCGAGGAGCTCGGCCCAGACCGCCGCACCCGGCCGGCGCGCCGGATCGGAGTGCAGGGAGGCCCGGGCCAGGTCGCCCAGGGCGGGGCTGACCCGGGTCAGGGCGGCCGGGTCGGTCGAGGTCTGGTGCCGGGCGAAGAGCCGGACGGCCAGCAGCCCGAGCTTGTGGACGTCACCGGCCGGGGTGGCCCGCTCCTCGCCGGGGGGCAGCTGCCAGTCCGGGGTCTCGACCTGCGGCAGCAGGGTGGTGCCGCGCAGCCGTACCCCGTCGCAGTCGATCAGGAAGCACTCGGGCTCGGGCGCGAGCGAGAACAGCAGGTTCTTCGGCGAGACGTCGCCGACGGCCACGCCCAGCCGGTGCAGCTGCTCGAGGGTGTGGGCGAGGTCGGCGAGCAGGAGCAGCCGGTCCCGGTCGCTGACGGTGAGTCCGATCCCCTGCACGTACGAGTCGTCGTTGAGCAGGTACTCCACGGTGGCCAGCCGCTCCGGGCCGGTCGGGGCGCCGGTGAGCGCCCGCAGGGTGAAGCGGAAGCGGTCGGGGGCGGCGCGCATCAGGAAGCCGCAGGCCTGCCCCTCGCGCTGCACCACGGCCAGCGGCCAGGCGGTCTTCTCGCACAGCCACCGGGTCTTGGCGCTGCCGAGCCCGTCGAGCAGGGCGACGGCGGTGGTGAGCGCGCCGGCGTTGAGCTGGGGCAGGGTGAGCTCGTCGTACTCCTTGTAGACCACCTCCCAACCGCCGTCCGGCGCACTCCGGTTGATCCGCTTGTTGCGGACCAGGTGCACGGTGCCCTGGCCGCCGCGGCCGAGCTGCCCGCCCAGGGAGAGCGAGGCGCGGTCGACGGGGGCGAGGTGGAGGTGGCTCACCGCGGTCCTGCTTCCGGCCAGACCGCCAGCAGGGTGCGGTCGTCGTCGAAGGTCTCCCGGGAGAAGTCGAGCAGGTGCCCGAAGCCGAGCGGGGGCGGCGGGGTGGCCAGCGCCCGGGTGAAGTGGGCGCCGACCTGGCCGTCCCCGTCCCCGAGCGGGTCGCCGAAGCCGTCGGTGCCCACCAGCAGCAGGTCGGGTGCGGCCAGTTGGGCGGTCAGCTGCTCCAGCTGGTCCGGCACCCGCGGCAGTGGCGAGACGGTCTGGCTGACCACCACGGCCTCCGGGGCGTTCTTGGCCGTGAACAGCGGCAGGTAGCCGCCCTCGGCGCGGTCGAGCAGCCAGGCACCGGAGTCGCCGACCCGGCAGAGCTCGACCCGGGCCCCCTCCGGGCCGGGGCGGACGGCCCCGGCCACCAGTGTGGTCGCGTACAGCCCGGCCACCTCGGCCGGGGCGGGGTCGGCGCTCTGCAGCCGCCAGCGGGCCAACTCGCGCAGCCGCTCGGCGGCATGGGTGACCACCGAGGCGAGGTCCAGCGGGCCGGGCCCGGCCTCGAGCAGGTGGAGCAGCCGCTCCACGGCGGCCCGGCAGGCCTCGGTGGCGCCGTACTCGGCCTCGGCGGCGCTGGAGACGCCGTCGGCGACGGCGAACACCACGCTGCCGGTGCCCGGGTGGGCGGTGGCCCGGGCCGCGTCCTGGCGCGGGCGGCCGTAGTAACGGTGGCCCGAACCCCGGACGGAGGCCAGCCGCAGGGCGAACCGGTCGGTGGACCAGCCGTCGCAGGCGGTGTCCGGGTGGTCGAAGGCGTACGGGCCCGGCGGGCGGGGTTCGAAGACCGGCTCGGGGGTGCCCACCGCGATCCGGCCCCAGGGCGGGACGGTCACAGCACGACCTCGTCGATCGCCAGGGTGAAGTGCTCCGGCCGCTGGACCACCAGGGTCGGCTCGCCGGAGCCGAGCGCCTGGCTGGAGGCGACCAGGCTCGCGGTGAGCGCGTGGAAGAACTCCGAGATGGCCTGGCCCAGATCGGCCCCCGCCTTGGCGACGAAGGCGAACTCGGGGCGGGTGGCGACCTCGACCATGGTCCGGGCCTCGGCGTCGCCGATGCCGCAGGCGACGATGTTCGGGGCGGCCGGGGAGCGGTACTTGTCGGTCAGCTCGGCGTGCGGGGCGCGCCAGGCGTCGCCGTCGGTCGGCTGGCCGTCGCTCAGGAAGAACACCACCGGCCGGTGCACCCGGTACCCCTCGCTGCGCAGCCATCGGATGTCGGCCGGGATGCGGTGCAGCAGGTCGTCGAAGGCCGAGCGGTACCTGGTCAGGCCGCGGATCTGCAGTCTGGGCACGGTGGTCTCGGTCCGCATGTCCGCCACCGCGAGCCGCACCTGGACGTCGTCGGAGAAGCCGAGCACCGCCAGCCGCAGCTTGGCCGCGAGCATCGGCGAGGCCCGCAGCCCCTCGCAGAGCGAAGTCACCCCCTCGTCCAGCTCCCGCTGGTACGGCCCCATCGAGGCCGACTCGTCGGCCACCACGTACGCGGGCAGCAGTACGCCCCTCGTCTCCGCCATCCCGACCGGCCTCCTCGCCACCTCCGCCCGCCGGGCGGGCGAACACCTGGGTGGCGGCCGCTACGGGGACGGCCGCCGGCTCCGATGCTGCTGTCCGCCCGGCTGAACGGCCAGGACACGGCACCGGCCAGATATGACCGGTTGTCATCAAGTAGGCTCACGGGCGACTTTGCGGGCCACTCTGTGGGGGTTTGGTGGCGGAGAAGCTGAGCGAGGCGCTGGCCGCGTTGCGTGAAGGGGCGGGGCTGACGCAGGAGCAGTTGGAGGCGCGGTCGGGGGTGGCGGTACGGACCATCCGGCGGCTGGAGACCGGACGGTCCACCAACTGCCGGACGGACACGCTGCGGCGGCTCGCCAAGGGACTGGACGCCGGCCCCGAGGGGTTCCGGCGGCTGACGGCCGCCCTCGACGGGTCCGAGCCCGAGGCCGGCGAGGTGGCGGGGGTGCCCGAGCCCCGGGTGCCGGAGCAGCGCCGGCCGCCCGGCTGGGCGCTGGCCCGGCAGCCGCTGGCCGAGGCCGCCGGGGAGCTGGCGGCGGAGGTGCTGCGGCGGCTGCGCCAGGAGGAGGGGCAGCGCCGGGTGCACGACCCGTACGCCCTGCCGGTGCGGTGGCTCCCGGCTGCCGTGGAGCTGACGGACCGGCTGGAGAACGTCAGCCGGCTGGCGCCGGGGGAGAGTGCGGCCCTGGAGCTGGACCTGGACGGAGATCTGCGCAGCGTCGCCGCGATCTACCGGCGGATCGCCTCCGGGCGGCTGGTGGTGCTCGGCCGGGGCGGCTCGGGCAAGTCGATCCTGGCGATCCGCTTCGTGCTGGACCTGCTGGAGGGCGGCGACGGCCCCGAGCGGGTGCCGGTGGTCTTCAGCCTGGGCTCCTGGGACCCGACGGCGGTCGGCCTGCTCGACTGGCTGGTCGAGGTGCTGCTGCGCGACCACCCGAACCTGGCCCGGCGGCTGCCGGGCGGGCGGACCCTGGCGGCCGAGCTGGTCCGCTCCGACCTGGTGCTGCCGGTGCTCGACGGCTTCGACGAACTCGCCGAGGGCCTGCGGCCGGAGGCGCTGCGGGCGCTCAACACCACCACCCTGCCGCTGGTGGTGACCAGCCGCCGGGCCGAGTACGCCGAGGCCGTCGAGGCGGCCAGGGCGCCGCTGGTCTGGGCGGCCGGCATCGAGCTGGCCGACCTGACCCTGGCGGACCTCGACGGCTACCTGCCCCGCACCGTCCGGCCGGTCAGCCGTCCGCCGGTGTGGGACGGGGTGCTGGCCGAGCTGCACACCGGGAGCGAGGCGGGCGGGCAGCTGGCCAGCGCGCTGAGCACCCCGCTCTTCGTCGGCCTGGCCAGGACGATGTACAGCGAGGACCCGGAGCGCGATCCGGGCGAACTGCTGGACACCGAGCGCTTCCCCGACGCGCACGCGATCGAGGAGCACCTGCTGGCCGGCTTCGTACCGACCGTCTACAAGGCCCGGCCGCCGGACCGCGAGAGCGGCCCGCAGCGGGAGTGGGACGTGCCCCGGGCGCAGCACTGGCTCGGCTACCTCGCGCACCACCTGGTGCGGCTCGACCGGGAGCGCCAGGACCTCGCCTGGTGGCAGTTGGGGGACTCGGTCCGGCGCTCGACGCAGGTGCTGACCACGGTGCTGGTCGCGACGGTCTGCCTGATGGTGCCGGACTGGCTGCTCGCGGGCGTGTTCGTCCCGTACGGACCGGGCGAGTCGCTGCTGGAGGGCGCGCTGATGGGCCCGATCGCCGGGCTGGCGTTCGGTCTGGTGCACGCCGTCCTGGCGCTGTTCGGCAGTGAGGAGTTCGAGCCGGCCCGGGTGCGGCTGCGGCTGCCCCGCCCGGGCGGCGGCCTGGACCGCAGGGCGCTGCGGCAGTTCATGTCCCGGTCCGGTGCGGTACTGCTCGGCGGCTCGGTGATGGGCATCGGCGCCGCCTGGGCGCTCAGCCTGGAGCGGGTGGTGTCCTGGGGGGTGTCGGTCTCCACGCCGGGGTTCCTGGAGGCCACGCTGATCAACATGCTCGTGTTCGGACTGATCTTCGGCCTGTCGACCGCGGTGGTGTTCGGCCTGCTCACCGTCTTCGAGTCACCCTTGGACATCACTGCGGCTGCTTCCCCGGTCGACCTGCTGGCGGCCAACCGCGCGACGGTGAGCCGTCAGCTGCTGGTGCTCGCACCGTCCCTGGCCCTGACGATCGCCGCGACCGGGCGCCTGGTGGTCGTCCTGCTGCAGCCCTTGCTGGGGCCGATGAGCTGGACCCTGGTCAACGGACTGGTGATCGGTGCCATCGGCGGGATCGGCGGCTCGCTGGCGTACACCTTCTGCTTCACCGCCTGGGGCCGCTGGGTGGTGCTGGTGCGGCTGTTCCTCCCGCTGACCGGGCGGCTGCCCTGGCGCACCGTCGAGTTCCTGGACGACGCGTACCGCCGGGGCGTGCTGCGCCGCACCGGCGCCGTCTACCAGTTCCGCCACCTGCGGCTGCAGCACCACCTCGGGAACGCCTACCGGGCCGGCCGGTCCAACTTCGCCCCGGTCCGGCTGGAGCCGTGAGAAAAGAGGGAGGGGGTGCGGCCCAGCGCCGCACCCCCTCCCTCGGCTCGGTACTACGGCATCGCGTGCACGTGCGCGCCGACGTT
The DNA here is from genome assembly GCF_040296285.1 of Kitasatospora sp. NPDC002227. Classification (NCBI taxonomy): domain Bacteria; kingdom Bacillati; phylum Actinomycetota; class Actinomycetes; order Kitasatosporales; family Streptomycetaceae; genus Kitasatospora; species Kitasatospora sp. NPDC002227. The sequence goes on along the minus strand of NZ_JBEOWY010000002.1, from coordinate 226,589 downwards.
GTTGGAGAAGTCGTTGGCGTTGGCCGCGTCCCAGTTGGTGGACCAGGTCATCGCGCCGCGGATGGCCGGCCACTTGGCCGGGGGCACGAAGGTGCCGCAGTGGCTGCCGGTGGCCAGGCAGTCCAGCGCGTTGTCCACCACGGTCGGGGAGACGTAGCCGCTGCCCGCGCCCTTGGCCGAGGCCGGGACGCCGATGCCGACCTGGTCGGGCCGCAGGCCGCCCTGGATGTGGGTGCAGACCTGGCTGGTGATGAAGTCCACCGTGCCCTGGGAGTAGACGTTGCCGTCACAGCCGTTCATCGAGCCCGAGTTGTAGAACTGGGTGTTGACGACGGTCAGGATGTCCTTGGTGTTCAGCGCCAGCTGGAAGTAGGCGCCGGAGGTGTTGTACATCCCGATGGTCTCGGGGGCCATGGTCAGCACGAAGCCGGAGCCCACCTTGCCCGCCAGGGTGTGCAGCGACTGCGCCAGGTACGTCGGGTCGACGCCGTTCTCCAGGTCGATGTCCACGCCGTCGAAGCCGTAGCTCTGGATCAGCGCGTAGGCGCTGTTCGCGAAGTTGGCGGCGGCGGTGGAGTTGGCGACGCTGATCGCGCCGTTCTGGCCGCCGACCGAGAGCACGACCTTCTTGCCGGCCGCGTGCTTGGCGGCGATGTCCGCCTTGAAGTCGGCGTCGGTGTAGCCGCCGAGCGCGGTGGCGAGCTTCGGGTCGAGCGTGAAGGTGATGCCGCCGGGCTTGGTGGCGTCGGCGTCGGCGAAGGAGACCGCGATGATGTCGTACGCGCTCTGGACGTCCTTGAGCTTCTGCACGGTGGCGCCGTTGTCGAAGTCCTGCCAGTAGCCGGTCAGCACGTGCTTGGGCAGGCCGGTTGCCGGGGGCGGCGTGGTCGGCGTGGAGGTCGGGCTGGAGCTGGGGCTCGACGTGGGGCTCGAGGTCGGGGTCGAGGTGGGGGTCGACGTCGGGCTCGACGAGGGCGAGCTGGAGGGGGAGGAGGACGGCGAGCTGGACGGCGAGCTGCTCGGCGAGGGCGAGGAGGTGCCGCCCGGTCCGGTCAGGGTGATGTCGTCCGCGTTGTAGGTGCCCTGCCCGTACCAGCCGTGCACGTAGAGGGTGACGCTGGTGGTGCTGGGGCCGGTGGTGAAGGTGGAGCCGAGCTGGTTCCAGCTGGTCTGGCTGGACCACGAGCTCGGGTCGGTGCCGCCGGTGCCGGTCGCGCCGAGGTAGACGTACGGGCCCTGGACCCAGCCGCTCAGCGTGTAGCTGGTGCCGGGGAGCACCGAGACGGTCTGCGTGCACTGGGCGGTGTCGGAGCTGCTCGGGGTCGCGGCCAGGGCGGCGGCGCCCGAGTGGGCGGGGGCGCCGGTGGTCGCGGTGCCGACGCAGCTCCAGCCGGAGAGGCCGTTCTCGAAGCCGCTGTTGGTGACCAGGTTGCCGACGGCGGCGTTGGCGCCGCCGGCGAAGAGGGCGAGGCCGGTGCCGGCCAGGGCGAGGGCGGTGGTGCCGGCCAGCAGAGCGGCGGGGCGGCGGCGGGTGGTGCGGTGACGGGCCATGGGTGCGCTCCGTATAGGGGAAGGAGCCGCCGCGGTGGGGGCGCGGCGGCTCCGCGTGGGGGAGGAAGGGATCGCAGGGTGATGTGTCCTCGGTCACAAGCTGGACTAGACCAATGGCAGCCGTCAAGCATTCAACGGGTCGCTTACGAGACATTTAAGGAACCGGAGACCGTTCCGTGTCCGCTCCGCCCACCCGTGGCTCACGGCCTCCGCACCAGACCGTGACCCTGTCGATACCTGCGGCTTTACCGTGTCCGGGCAGGCCGGAGTAGGCTGCGCGGGGGCATTTTTTTCGCAACCAGGGGCTGAGTACGGAGGGGCCGTAACGTCATGGGTCTGCGCGACGTGGTCGAGCGCACGCCGGGTCTGCGGACCCTGCTGGAGAACGCCTACCGGGTGTACGGCCGTCGGGTCGAGGTGCACCTGGACCAGACCCCGCACCACATCGGCGTCATCCTGGACGGCAACCGCCGCTGGGCCAAGGCGGTCGGCGGTACCACCGCCCACGGCCACCAGCGCGGCGCCGACAAGATCAGCGAGTTCCTGGGCTGGTGCGAGGAGACCAGGGTCCAGGTCGTGACGCTGTGGATGCTCTCCACCGACAACCTCTCCCGCCCGGCGGAGGAGCTGGTGCCGCTGCTCGGCATCATCGAGGACACCGTCCGGCGCCTGGCCGCCGACGGCCGCTGGAAGGTCCACCCCGTCGGCGCGCTCGACCTGCTGCCGCAGCACACCTCGGACGTGCTCAAGGAGGCCGCGCAGGCCACCGCCGACAACAGGGGCGTCACCGTCAACGTCGCGGTGGGCTACGGCGGGCGGCACGAGATCGCCGACGCCGTCCGCTCGCTGCTCCAGGAGCACGCCGGCAAGGGCACCTCGATCGAGGAGCTGGCCGGGCTGCTGGACGTCGAGCACATCGCCGAGCACCTCTACACCAAGGGCCAGCCCGATCCGGACCTGGTGATCCGCACCTCCGGCGAGCAGCGGCTGTCCGGCTTCCTGCTCTGGCAGAGCGCGCACAGCGAGTTCTACTTCTGCGAGGCCTACTGGCCGGCCTTCCGCCGGGTCGACTTCCTCCGGGCACTGCGCGACTACCAGCAGCGCAACCGCCGGATGGGGCTGTAGTCCCCACAGGTACCCGGGTGGTCCCACGACACGCCAGGACTCCCGTCCCGACTTCGGGGCGATCAGGTAAACGTTCATCAACATCGGCCACCGGCATGAATGCTCCTGGCCCCGGTGGGAATACCGAAGGCAGACCGGTACCCCGGCCACCGGGGTCGCGGGGACCGGCATGCCGCGGGTGACGCAGGGTCATCCGCTCTGGAGGCCTAGTGGTCAGTACCAAGAGCCGCCGGACACCAGACCGGCGCACGTACGTTCTCGACACCAGCGTGCTCCTGGCAGACCCGCTCGCGCTGACGCGCTTCGAGGAGCACGAGGTCGTCCTCCCCGTGGTGGTGGTCACCGAGCTGGAGGCCAAGCGCCACCACCCCGAGCTGGGGTACTTCGCCCGACAAGCGCTCAGTCTGCTGGACGACTACCGGATCAGACACGGGCGCCTGGACGAGCCGATCCCGGTGGGGGAGCTGGGCGGCACCATCCGGGTGGAGCTCAACCACTCCGACACCTCCGTCCTGCCCGCCGGCTACCGCCTCGGCGGAGGAGAGGCGGACACCCGCATCCTGGCGGTGGCCAGGAACCTCCAGGCCGAGGGGTACGACGTCACGGTCGTCTCCAAGGACCTGCCGATGCGGATCAAGGCCAGTTCGGTAGGCCTGCTCGCGGAGGAGTACCGGGCCGAGCTGGCGATCACCTCGGGCTGGACGGGCATGTCCGAACTCCACGTCGGCGGCGACCAGGTGGACGCCCTGTTCGGCGCCGGCCACGACGCCGCGGTGGAGATCGACGGTGCGGAGGACCTGCCGGTGCACACCGGCCTGGTGCTCACCTCCGAGCGCGGGCGGGCGCTCGGCCGGGTGACCAGCGACGGCCGGGTCCGGCTGGTGCGGGGCGACCGCGAGGCGTTCGGCCTGCGCGGGCGCAGCGCCGAGCAGCGCGTCGCGCTCGACCTGCTGCTCGACCCGGAGGTCGGCATCGTCTCGATGGGGGGCCGGGCGGGCACCGGCAAGTCGGCGCTGGCGCTCTGCGCGGGCCTGGAGGCGGTGCTGGAGCGTCAGCAGCACCGCAAGGTGATGGTCTTCCGTCCGCTCTACGCGGTGGGCGGGCAGGAGCTCGGCTACCTGCCGGGCTCGGAGACCGAGAAGATGAGCCCCTGGGCACAGGCCGTCTTCGACACCCTCTCCGCCGTCACCACGCCGGACGTGATCGAGGAGGTGATCTCCCGCGGGATGCTGGAGGTGCTGCCGCTCACCCACATCCGGGGGCGCTCGCTGCACGACGCCTTCGTGATCGTGGACGAGGCGCAGTCGCTGGAGCGCAACGTGCTGCTCACGGTGCTCTCCCGGATCGGCCAGGGCTCCCGGGTGGTGCTGACCCACGATGTCGCGCAGCGTGACAACCTGCGGGTCGGCCGGTACGACGGAGTGGTGGCGGTGGTGGAGAAGCTGAAGGGGCATCCACTCTTCGCACACATCACCCTCACCCGCTCCGAGCGTTCGCCGATCGCGGCGCTGGTGACCGAGATGCTGGAGGACATCCAGCTCTGACCTGCGCGGACGGGCTGCACCTGACCGCCTGACAATCCGGGCATAGGGTGTCGAACTACCCCGCCGGAGCGCACCGTTCGACGGTGCGCTCCGGCTTTCGCATCACATCCGACTGTCGTTTGTCAGGAGAATCACGAAACTGCCCGGGCATCCCCCTTGTGAGATGCGCCACGCAACCGAGAATTGCGCCCGGCCGTCCAAGTGCGGCATGGTGAGGTTTCTGTCAGGCCCCGCGTACGGCGTGACAGGGCTTCCGAGAGGCGGCCCGCGCCACCGAAAGGTGACGGTGTGTACGAATCGCCCGGCAACTCCGGTCGGCGGGCGGACAACTGAAGACCGCTGAGCCGTACGCCGCCCGATCCAACCGCCGAGCCGACGCGAGTCGACCAGGCGCCGGGCCAGTGCCTCCCGTGACCAGCGCGGTGTGGAGGCCAGTGCCAAGGGGCATGTTGCGCCCTCACGGTCACGCGCGGGCGATGCTGGAAGGAAACCATGTGACTCGGATCTCGGTCCGGGGAGTTGCTGTGGCCTCCGCCACCGCCGTCACCGCTGTCGGTGCCGTCGTGGGTGTGGCCTCGGGCAGCGAGGGCTCTCAGGTCTCGACGGTGGACGTCGCGGGTGCGACGCTGCTCGCCGACGTGCCGATGGGCGCCCACGCGCAGACCGTCAGCGACAACTTCAGCGCTCAGGCCAACGCTCAGCAGGTCTCGGCAGACGCTGCCGCCAAGAAGGCCGCGGAGGAGGCAGCCCGTCAGAAGGCCGCCGCCGACGCTCAGGCCAAGGCGGACGCGGAGAAGGCCGCCAAGGCCGCCGACGACAAGCGCAAGGCCGACGAGGAGGCCGCCAACCGCGCCAAGGCGCGTTCGGCCCTGGTCGCCGACACGACCTCGTACAGCCCTGGCTCCGTCCAGGCGCTGGCCGCGGGGATCATCGGTGACGACGCCCAGTTCCAGTGCTTCAGCCAGATCGTGAAGCGCGAGAGCGGGTGGGACTACACCGCCACGAACTCCGGCTCCGGTGCGTACGGCCTCGTGCAGGCCCTGCCCGGCTCCAAGATGTCCTCGGCGGGCTCCGACTGGCGCACCAACCCGGCCACCCAGATCAAGTGGGGCCTGGGCTACATGAACGACCGCTACGGCTCGCCCTGTGGCGCGTGGTCCTTCTGGCAGTCGCACCACTGGTACTAGAACTGCCGCAAGAGGCCCCCGACCTTCCGGTCGGGGGCCTCTTCGTGTCTGCTTCGTGTCTGCTTCGTGTCTGCTTCGTGCCTGCCGGCGAGGGCGGGCCACGCCGCCCGGCGGACGCTGACCTGGGCCCGGCGCGGGCGGTGCGGCCCTGGGATGCGGACGCGGGGCGCCGGAGAGGGTCCTGGTGCTCCGGCCCCGGCCGGTCCGCCGACAGTTGGCCTTGTGGCTGGTCTCCTCCCCCGTTTCAGCTGACTGAAACCACCTGATCCGTCATCTTTCGGGCGTTTTGTCCCCTGACGGATTCCGGCCCGGTCTCCGGCGGCGCCCGCCGGGGCAGGTAGCGTCGTGCCGGACGGCCGTGGCGGGGACCAACGGCCGCTGAGCCGGACGGGGATCGGTGGATGTCGGATTTGCGAGGTCGACGGGTGGTGTCCTGGGCCGGAGCGCTGGCCACCAGGACCCTGACCGCGATGGAGCAGCGGCGCCGGGCCGCCGGGCGACAGGAGGACGGACCGGTGGGCACAGGCGACAGGACGACGGTGGTGGCGGAGCCCGAGGTGCTGCCCGCGCCTCGAGAGCCCGGTGAGCGCTACGGCCGGGACCACCGGCCGGGCCGCCCGGCCCACCCGGCCGAGGCGGTGCCGTGGAGCCTGCGGGTGGCCGCCGAGTCCACCTGGCGGCTGCTGCTGCTCGCGGCGGCGCTCTACCTGGTCTTCGAAGTGGTCGACATGCTGCGCCTGGTCGCCTTCGCGGTGCTGGCCGGCCTGCTGATCTCGGCCCTGCTCGAGCCGACCGTCTCCTGGCTCAAGCGGCACGGCTGGCCGCGCTGGCTGGCCGCCGCGGCGACCTTCCTGAGCGGGGTGGCCGGGATCGTCGGGGTCGGCTGGTTCGTGGTCTGGCAGGTGACCAGCAATCTCAAGTCGGTCTCCGACCAGGCCCAGCAGGGCGTCTACCGGCTGCGGGACTCGCTGATCAGCGGGCCGTTCCACCTGACCCAGCAGCAGATCTCCGACTTCGCCAAGCAGATCTCCACCGCGATCGGCACCAACACCGAGCAGATCACCTCGCTGGGCTTCACCGGCGTGGCGATCGCCATCGAGGTGCTCACCGGCATCCTGCTGGCCGCCTTCACCACGTACTTCCTGCTCTACGACGGCGCCAGGATCTGGAGCTGGCTGCTGCGCGCGCTGCCCCGCCACTCCCGCTACGCGATGGCGGGCGCCGGGCCCAAGGCCTGGGCGACACTGACCGCGTACGTCCGGGGCACCGTCTGCGTGGCCTTCATCGACGCGCTCTGCATCGGGATCGGCATCCAGCTGCTCGGGGTGAAGCTGGCGATGCCGCTGGCGGTGCTGATCTTCCTGGGGGCCTTCGTGCCGCTGGTCGGCGCGCTGGTCACCGGGACGATCGCGGTACTGATCGCCCTGGTCACCCAGGGGCCCTTCACCGCGCTGATGGTGCTGGTCATCCTGGTCGCCGTGCAGCAGATCGAGGGCCACCTGCTCCAGCCGCTGATCCTCGGCCGGGCGGTCCGGGTGCACCCCCTCGGCGTGGTGCTCGGCGTCGCCGCGGGCTCGATCGTCGGCGGCATCGGCGGCGCCATCGTGGCCGTCCCGCTCATCGCGGTGACCAACACCGTCGTCTCCCACCTGCGCCGCCGCAACGCCGCCGGCCAGGAGGTGTTCGAGGCCCTCGAAGCCGCCCGCCACGGCGCCTGACAGTTGGACACCTTCTCCTGATACCCTGCCGCCCTTTCGTGCTTTCTCATCCACGCCCGGTCGTGAGTGACCGAACTCCCGGGCGGGCAGGCATCATTGGGGGATCGATGCTGGGAAGACCCAGCCCTGGGCGGCCGGCGGGCAGACCCGTCGGCGGGCCCGGACGGCTGATCGGCACCGTGCTCTGTACGCTGGCCGTTCTCGCGACGGCCCTGGTCCCGGCGGCCGGTACGGCCATCGCAGCCACTGCAGCCACTGCCGCCGCCGCACCGGCCACGGCGGCGGCGAAGACCCGGCAAGCGCCGAAGGCGGCCCCGGCCGTCGCCGGGCCCTGCACCGGTCCGCTGACCTTCGGCACGCCGCTCGACTGCGTGTACATCCAGGGCGGCCAGCGCCAGAAGTACACCGTGACGACCACGGCACCCAACGACCACGTCCTGATCCGGCTGAGCGGTGCCACCGCTGTCGGCGGCACGCTCACCCTGCCGGGCGGTGACCCGGTCTCCGCCCCGATCTGCAATGCCTCGACCACCGGGTCCGTGGCCGACTGCGCCGTTCCCACCCCGGGTAGTTACGACCTGACGGTGGAGACCGGGACCGGGCTCGCCGGCCCCTACAGGGTGGTGGTCGACTCCACGGCCAGCGGCGCCTGCACCCAGCTCACCGACGCCGACTTCGCCGTCACCAGCGCCGAGCTGACCAGCACCCTGGTCGCCGGCTCCACCGGGGACTGCTACCGCTTCACCCAGCCCAAGGGCAGCCGACTGTTGCTCCTGCCCCGGGACACCACCCTGGATTTCGAGCTGCACTCCTCGCTCGTGGACGCGACGGGCCACCCCGGCTGCGAGGGCGGTGTCACCACCGGCGAGTGCACGCTCACCGGCACCGGGCCCTACACCTGGCGCGGCTACTCCGGCAGCGCCATCGCGGGGACGTACGGCCTCCACCTGACCCGGCTCGACGGCCTGCAGGGCTGCGCACCGCTCGCGGTCGCGCCGTTCGGTGACCCCGGTGCGGCCGTGACCAGCGGCACCCTCACGAACGACCTCACCTGCCGGACCGTGCACGCCGAGCCCGGCCTGCACGACGTCCGGCTGCAGCCGGGCGGCGGTGCCCTCAACTTCTCGTGGGGGGTCTACGCCAAGGACGGCACCAACGTCTGTGCGAAGACCTACCCGGGCGGCCCGTGCACCATCGCCGCCACCGGCGACTACACGCTCCTCGCGCACGGCGGCAACTACTGGCACAACGAGCCCTTCAAGCTCTCGGTCGTCAACCTCTCCGGCACCACCGGGTGCGCCCCGGCCGTCGGCACCGGCTTCGCCGCGCCGACCCTCACGGGCACCCTGGTCAGCGGGCTCGAACTCGACTGCCAGTACATCGACGCCGCGCCGGGCGAGCGGCTCATCGCGCCCAGCAAGGGGCTCGAGTCGACCTTCGCCGACTCGACGGGCACCTCCGCCTGCCGGCGGCCCGACGACCAGCCCGGCTGTGTGCTGACCGGCTCTGGCCCGTACCGGGTGCTCTCCTCCCGTGAATTCGACTCGGGCAGGTACCCCTTCGACTGGCGGATGCAGATCCGCCGGATCTCCCACCCGGCCGACTGCCCGGCGCTGGCCGCCCAGCCCTTCGGCACCGCCGCGGACACCAGCACCATTCGGTGCCGTACTGTCACCGTCGCCGCCGGGGCCCTGCTGACGAGCGCCTTCGGCCCCGGCACCGGGGGCACGACCGGCCCGCTGACCGTCGGGCTCTACGACGCCGACGGCAAGGTGATCTGCAGTCAGTACCAGCCCGGGTGCACCGTGCCCTCGGCCGGGACGTACATGATGCTGCTCGGCACCTCCCTCGACGTGGTCGAGGGCGACACCCACGTGGAGTTCCGGGCCGCGAGCGAGACCCGGGGCTGCGTCGCCACCGGTGACAGCGGCTTCGCCGACGGGCCGGTGACCGGTGCGATCACGGCGCTCGGCCAGGTCGACTGCCTGACGTTGCCGACGCCTTCGGGCGGGTCCGTGGAGCTCCACCCCACGCCCGGCGGCCCGCCGTTGACCGGCCAGGTGCTGGACGCCACCGGTGCCGTCCAGTGCGGCAAGCCGTACTGGGCCGAGTGCCCGCTGACCGGGCAGGCGCCGTTCCGGCTGCTGCTCGACCAGGGCACGGCCACCGGCGGGTACGCCGTCACCATCGGGCGCATCGACGTCCCGTCCGGCTGCGCGGCCTTCCCGCAGACCTCCTACCAGGACGCGACGGGCACGGCGGTCACGCTGGCCCAGGCGCACCCCGTCCGCTGCCTGGCCGTCCCGGCCGGACAGCACTCGACGGGCGAGCAGTTCGGCGTGGACGCGGGCCCGGTGACGCCCCTCCCGGCGTGGCTGGAGGTGTTCGGCCCGGACGGCAAGGAGGTCTGTGGCGGCGGCACCTATCAGCGGTGGGCGGCTTGCCGGCTCGACCCGGCCAAGGCGTACACCGTGCTGCTGTTCGGTGACGGGGCGGACCACGACTACCGGGTCGTCCGCCGCGACGTCGGGGCGAGCGCGCCGTGCGGCAGCCCCGCCGCCACCACGGTCGGCGGCACACCGGTCCGGGGGCAGCTGGCCGCCCCGCAGGGGGCGGCCTGCACCCGGGTGACGGCCAAGCCCACCGACCGCCTCCGGTTCACTTCGAGGAACAGCGACGGCTCCGTCCTGATGGTGGTGACCGACGCCGACGGCAAGTCGCTCTGCACCCCCAACGGCTCCTTGCCGTACTGCGACGTCACCGGCTCGACCGGCTACCAGGCGGAACTGTTCACGAACGGCGCCCAGGGCTCCGCGCTCGGCTACCAGCTCGACACCTGGCGGATCGGCGACGCGGGCGCCGTCCCGACGGACTGCCCGGTGCTCGCGGCCGACGCCAACGGCTCCGGCCCCCTCACCGGCACGCTCACCCTCGACCACCCCGCCGTCTGCCTCAGCGTCGCGATGAGGCAGTGGGGCGACATCCTGGTCAGCGGGGCGGGATTCGCCCCTGCCCTGCCGCAGGCGCAGCTGATCGGCGGTGACGGTAGCGACTACTGCACGTACTACAAGGCGACCACCGACACCACCACCACCTGTAGCGCGTACGGCGACGACCAGCCCTACCGGCTGCTGCTGACGCTGCACCCGGGCGCGACGAAGTCCGACTACCAGGTCTCGGTGACCTGCGCAGCGGGCCCCATCTGCGGGCTGGTGACCCCCGGGGTCGACCCGGGTACGGCCTTCTCCCCGCTCACTCCGTCCCGTCTGCTCGACACCCGGACCGGCCTGGGCCGGCCCGGTACGGCGGCCGTCCCGGCCGGCGGTACGGTCGACCTCCAGGTGACCGGCCGGGGCGGGGTGCCGGCGGACGGCGTCCGCTCGGTGGTGCTCAACGTGACGGTGGCCGACCCGAAGGCGGCCGGCTACCTGACCGCCTGGCCGTCCGGTACGCCGCGGCCGACGGCCTCCTCGCTCAACTGGGTGGCGGGCAGGGGCGTCCCGAACCTGGTCACCGTGCCGGTCGGCGCGAACGGCAGGGTCACGCTCTACAACGGCAGCCCCGGCACCTCGCAGTTGGTCGCCGACGTGCTCGGCTACTACGGCCGGGGGGTGGGCGCCGCGTTCGATCCGCTCACGCCGCAGCGGGTGCTCGACACCCGGACCGGCCTGGGCCGGTCCGGCGGCGATCCGGTCGGGGCCGGGCAGACGGTGGTGCTGAAGGTCGCGGGCCAGGGCGGCGTCCCGGCCACCGGGGCCTCGGCGGTGGCGCTCAACGTCACCGTCACCGACACCACCGGGCCCGGCTACCTGACGGCCTGGCCGAGCGGCTCGGCGCGCCCGGTCGCCTCCAACCTGAACTGGGTCGCGGGGCAGACCGTGCCGAACATGGTGGTCGTGCCGATCGGGCCCGACGGCACGGTCAGCCTCTACAACGGTTCGCCGGGCAGCACGCAGCTGGTCGCCGATGTCGCCGGGTACTACGCCGGCGGCTCGGGCGGCTCGCTCTACCGCAGCGCCGGGCCGGTCCGGGTCATGGACACCAGGCTCGGCCAGGGCGCCCCGGCCGCAGCCGTCCCCTCGCACGGCACGGTGCTGCTCGACGTGAACGGCGGAGCGGGGGCCGCCAAGCCCAAGGCGGTCGTCCTCAACGTCACGGTGACCCAGCCGACGGACTGGGGTTACCTGACGGCCTGGCCGTCGGGCGGCCCCCGGCCCACCGCGTCCAACCTGAACTGGGTCAAGGGCCAGACGATCGCCAACCAGGTCGTCGTCCCGGTCGGGGCCGACGGGAAGGTCGCGTTCTACAACGGCGGAGCCGGCTCGGTGCAGGTGGTGATCGACCGGATCGGCTTCATCGGCTGACCCGCCCGAACGCCGCGAAGGCCCGCTCCCCGGAGGGAGCGGGCCTTCTGCGTGGTCTCGATGCCTCAGGCGATGGCGGCCTCGGCGTCGAGGACCGACGCCACGGCCGCGACCACCGCGGCGATCTTGATCGAGGCCTGGATGACCTCGCGCTCGACCCCGGCCTTGCGCAGGACGCCCTCGTGGGAGTCCAGGCACTGGCCGCAGCCGTTGATCGCGGAGACCGCGAAGCACCACAGCTCGAAGTCGGCCTTCTCGACGCCCGGGGTGCCGATGATGTTCATCCGCAGACCGGCCCGCATCGTGCTGTACTCCTTGTCGGAGAGCAGGTGCGTGGTCCGGTAGTAGACGTTGTTCATCCCCATGATCGCGGCGGCACCCTTGGCGGCGGTGTACGCCTCCGGCTTGAGGTTCGCCTTCGCCTCGGGCTCCAGCTCGCGCAGCACCGACGGCGACTTGGTCGCCATGGCGCAGGCGAGCACGGTGCCCCAGAGCTGCTGTGCGGGGAGGTCGGAGTTGCCGATGATCGCGCTCAGGTTGAGCTTGAGGTCCTTGGCGTACTCCGGCAGGGCGGCCTTCAGTTCGTCGAGGGCCATGGGTCAGCCCGCCAGGAGGGCCTGGGCGTCGAGGGTGTCCTCGCCCTTGTTCCAGTTGCACGGGCACAGCTCGTCGGTCTGCAGGGCGTCCAGCACCCGCAGGACCTCCTTGGGGTTACGGCCGACGGAGCCGGCGGTCACCATGACGAACTGGATCTCGTTGTTCGGGTCCACGATGAAGACGGCGCGCTGGGCGAGACCGTCGGCACCCTGGACGCCACAGGCCTGCATGAGCTCGTGCTTGACGTCGGCCAGCATCGGGAACGGCAGGTCGCGCAGGTCCTTGTGGTCCTTGCGCCAGGCGTGGTGCACGAACTCGGAGTCGCCGGAGACGCCGAGGATCTGGGCGTCGCGGTCCGCGAACTCCTCGTTCAGCTTGCCGAACGCGGCGATCTCGGTCGGGCAGACGAAGGTGAAGTCCATCGGCCAGAAGAAGACGATCTTCCACTTGCCCTCGTAGGACTTGTGGTTGATCTCGGCGAACGCGCTCGCGGCGTCGAGGTCGACACAGGCGTTGAGTTCGAACTCGGGGAACTTGTCACCGATCGTGAGCACGTTCACGTCTCCTGGGTTTGGAAGCTGAGGGAGGATGTCCGGTTTGCCTGTGGTTCGGCGGATTCCGGTACGTCATCCACAGTGACACACCGAGGACTGATCGGGGAAATAGCTAGACTCGATACATCTGATCGGAGAGAGCTATCAGTACCACCGGCCCCACCCCCGCAAAGCCCCGCGCCACCCGCACGCCCACCGTCGCCCAGCTGCGCGCCTTCACCGCCGTGGCCGAGACCCGGCACTTCCGCGACGCCGCCGCCGTGATCGGCACCAGCCAGCCCGCCCTCTCCGGGGCGGTCGCCGCCCTGGAGGAGGCCCTGGGTGCGCAGCTGGTCGAGCGCACCACCCGCAGGGTCATCATCACCCCGCTGGGCGAGCGCGTGGCCGCACATGCGCGCCGCGTGCTCTCCTCGCTGCACGAGCTGACCGAGGAGGTCGAGGCCGCCCGCCGCCCGTTCACCGGGCCGCTGCACCTGGGCGTCATCCCGACCGTCGCGCCGTACCTGCTGCCCGCCGTGCTGCGGCTGGTGCGGGCAAGCTACCCCGAGCTGGAGCTCCACGTCCACGAGGAGCGCACCCCCTCGCTGCTCGACGGGCTGGCCGCCGGGCGGCTCGACGTGCTGCTGCTCGCCCTCCCCGCCGGGGGCTCCTCGCCCACCCGGGACATCCCGCTCTTCGACGAGGACTTCGTGCTCGTCACCCCGCCCGACCACGAGCTGGCCGGGGTCACCGGCCTGCCGCGTGACGCGCTGCTCGACCTCGACGTGCTGCTGCTCGAGGAGGGCCACTGCCTGCGGGACCAGGCCCTCGACCTCTGCCGCGAGGTCGGCGCAGAGGCCACCGGCGGCTCGACCCGGGCCGCCGGGCTCTCCACCCTGGTCCAGCTGGTCGCGGGCGGCCTCGGCGTCACCCTGCTCCCGGCCACCGCCCTCGACGTGGAGGCCGGCCGCACCGACCGCCTCGCCGTCGCCCGCTTCGCCGACCCCACCCCCGGCCGCCGGATCGGCCTGGCCACCCGCCCCGGCTCGGCCCGCACCGCCGAGTACGACCGCTTCGCCGCCTCCCTGCGCGAGGCCCTGGCCGAACTCCCGGTCCGCATCGTGGAGTGAGCGTCACCCCGACGGGAAGACTGGGGGCATCCGGCGGGCGGGAGGGCACGGGGTGTACGTCTCCAGGATCAGGATCGACCAGCACAGGTACTTCCACGGCGGGCGGGCGGTCGACCTCGAGCTGACCCGCCCCGACGGCTCCCACTCCGGCTGGACGGTGCTGGCCGGGCCCAACGGCTCCGGCAAGACCAGCCTGCTCCAGGCCCTCGGCGGCCTCGGCGCCGCCCGGCTGGACGACGAGCACGGGCGGCCGCTGCGCCCCGGCGACCACTTCTGCGCCGTGCTCCCCGCCGCCCCCGCCGCCCCGGCCCGGCTGCCGGAGGGTGCGCTCGCGCTGCTCGACGACGGGCTGCTGCCCGAGGGGTACCGGATCGCCGGCCACGGCCCGGACGGGCTGCGGGTCGAACTCGGCGGCGCCGTCCTGCCGTTGGAGGCCCTCGGCGGCGGCGCCAGGGCGCTGGTCGCCCTGGTGGCCGAGCTGCTCCGGCAGGCCCACTGCTGGGAACCGGAGGAGGAGTTGGTGGTGCCCGGCGGGCCGCCGACCGCCCCGATCGCTGGCCTCGCCCTGATCGACGACGCCGAGGCGCACCTGCACCCGGCCTGGCAGCAGCGGCTCGGCGAGTGGCTGGTCGGCCACTTCCCCAACCTCCAGTTCGTGGTCGCCACCCACAGTCCGTACGTCTGCCAGGCGGCCGACCCGGGCGGCCTGATCCATCTCCCCGGGCCTGGCGAACCTCCCTCCCCGCCACGGGTGTTGGACGAGGATGAGCAGCAGCGGGTGGTCTACGGCAGTGGCGATGACGCGGCGGTCTCCGCGCTGTTCGGCCTGCCCAGCGCGTACTCGCCGCAGGCGGAGGCCGAGCGGGAGCTGCTCGTCGCGCTCGAACGCAAGCTGTACGCGGGCCAGGCCACCGCCGCCGAGATCGCCGAGTACCAGGAGCTCGGTGCCAAGCTCAACAGTTCGCTCGCCGCCCGGGCCCAGGAGTTGCGGGGGCGGATCGGCGGCGGCTCGTGATCCCGGTCCAACGGCCGCCGCTCCAGCCGCAGTTGGCGGCCGACCTGGCCCGCCGCACCGAGGCGATCCGGCACGCCGGGCCGAACACCGCCAATGGGCGGGCGGCTTGGCGCGGCGCCCGCGAACCCAAGGCGCGGATCCGGCAGTTGCTGAACCGGATGGCGCCCGGGCTGGCCCGCTGCATGTACTGCGGCGACAACCTGGGTACCGACATCGACCACTTCGAGCCGATCGCGCGGGCCCCGCTGCGGACCTTCGACTGGCACAATCACCTGCTGGCCTGCGCCTACTGCAACAGCAACCGCAAGCGCGACCGCTTCCCCTGCGACGCCGCCGGCTCGCCGCTCCTGATCGACCCGGCCCGCGAGGACCCGGCCGACCACCTGCGCCTCCTGCTCGCCTCCGGCGCCTACACCCCCCTCACCCCCAAGGGTGAGGCCACCATCGACGTCTTCGGCCTCAACTCCCGCCCCGAACTGGTCCGCGCCCGCCGTCTCGCCTTCACCGTCGTCCGCGCCCTCCTCGCCGAATGGCAGACCCGCAACGCAGCCGGCGACACCCCTGCCGCAGCGGAGATCGCGGCAGCCCTGCGCGACCTCTGGCAGGCCGACGTCCTCCGAGCCGTCCGCCGCCTCGCCGACAACCCGCCCCTGGCCCAAGCCGTCCTCGGCGACCGCGCCTGGGAAGCCTTGAGGCACATGGGAAACCATTAGGGGCGCGAGGAACTGCGCTGCCAACCACGCACGGCCTGCAGCCTCCCGCTTCGCGCAGTTCCTCGCGCCCCTGGTAGTGCAACTGGCTCTCTGCGGCAGCCGGCAGGTCGGCTTCTTCCGACCCCGCGCCGTTCCCCGCGCCCCTGGAAGCTCACCCCGACGGCAGCCGCTGCTCGAACCAGACCACCTTCCCCGCCCCCAGCCGGGTCGCGCCCCAGCGCTCCGCGCAGCGTGCCACTATCTGCAACCCCCGCCCCCGCTCGTCCTCCGGCCCCGCCCGCCGAGCCCGCGGCAACAGCGCCGAGTCGTCCCCCACCTCGCACCGCAGCACCGACGTCCGCACCAGTCGCAGCGTCACCGGCCGCGTGGCGTGCTGGATGGCGTTGGTCACCAGCTCACTGACCATCAGTTCGGTGTTGTCCACGAGCAGCTCCAGCCCCCAGCGCCGCAGGGCGTGCCCCGCCAGCCGCCGCGCCCGCCCGGGCGTCTCGT
This sequence comes from Kitasatospora sp. NPDC002227, assembly GCF_040296285.1. Taxonomy (NCBI): domain Bacteria; kingdom Bacillati; phylum Actinomycetota; class Actinomycetes; order Kitasatosporales; family Streptomycetaceae; genus Kitasatospora; species Kitasatospora sp. NPDC002227. Next base: position 210,620 of record NZ_JBEOWY010000002.1, on the reverse strand, counting down.
GCCTCGGCTGCAGGTACCAGTACGCGACGTCCTCCGCCGGAATGCCGTCGAACGCCGCGGCCAGCAGCGCGATGTCGTCACCCCGCTCGCCCGCCGGGAGGATCCGCAGCGCCTCCTGGCAGAGCTGCTCGGGCGAGTCCCCCCGCGCGCTGGAGATCCGGCTGCGCAGCAGTTCCAGGCCCGTGGTCAGCGACCGCCGCCGCGACTCCACCAGGCCGTCGGTGAAGAGCAGCAGGGCGGACCCGGGCGGCGCCGCCAGCTCCACCGAGGTGAAGTCGACCCCGCCGACCCCGATCGGTGCGCCCGGCGGGAGGTCCAGCAGGTCCGCCCGCCCGTCCGGCTGGACGAGCAGCGGCGGGACGTGGCCCGCGTTGGCGATCACCACCCGGTTGGCGATCGGGTCGTAGACCGCGTACACGCAGGTGGCCAGGTGCTGTTCGCGGCCGAGCCGTTGGGCCTGCTCGTCCAGGTGGTAGAGGACTTCGTGCGGCGGCAGGTCGAGCGCGGCCAGGGTCTGGGCGCTGGTGCGCAGCTGTCCCATGATCGCGGCGGAGGTGAGCGAGTGGCCCATCACGTCGCCGACGATCAGGGCGACCCGGTTGCCGGGCAGCGGCACCGAGTCGTACCAGTCGCCGCCGACCTGGGCGCCGCTCTCGCTTGGCAGGTAGCGGTGGGCGAGCCGGACGCCGTGCCGCTGCGGCAGGTGGGTGGGCAGCATGGAGCGCTGCAGCTCGTCGGCGATCTCCCACTCGCGGGAGTAGCGCAGGGCGGTGTCCACGGCGAGGCCGGCCTGGGTGGCCAGATGGGCGGCGGTGGCGCTGTCGGTGGCGTCGAAGGCGCTGGCCAGGTCGTAGGCCGAGGTGAGCTCGAAGGCGGAGGTGCGCTTCAGCGCGCCGACCCGGCCGAACGGGGTGACGCCCTCCGTCTCGGCGGCCGCCTTGCCGGGGCGGCGGATCAGCAGGAGCAGCCCGAGCACCGCCTTGCGGCCGCGCAGCGGCAGGGCGAGGAGTGCGGTGCCGGGAGCCAGCCGGCTGAGCGCGCGGGGGCCGTAGAGCTCCTCCAGGAGCGGCCGCAGCGGGGCGGCCGAGGGGGTGCCGAGCACCACCGGCCCGGCGGGCAGCGCCCGGCCGAGCGCCTGGGCGAGTGCGCCGCCGGGGCGAACGTCCCGGGTGCGCAGGCGGCGGCCGAGCCGGGTGCCGAAGGACTGGTGCAGGTGGAGGGCGGTGGGGTGGCCGGGGTCGCGCTCGACGTTGGGCAGCGGGTCGCGCAGGTGCACCACGGCGGCGTCGGCCAGGGCTGGGACGAGCACCTTGCCCAGGTTGCGCAGGGTGGCGGGGAGGTCGAGCGAGCTGTTGATCCGCCGGGTGGCGCTGTCCAGGTACGCCAGCCGCTCGGCCGTCCGGGGCAGGACGGCCGGGCGCGGCGGGGCGCCCGGCGGCGAGGGCGGCCGACGCTGGGCCGGTACGACGGGCGGCTGGCCCGCCTGGGGCTTGAGGGGGTCGCGCACGGGCTTCCCGTTCTGGGAGGTCGGGGTCGGGGGGACGGGAGGGGGGTCAGCCCGTCCGCCGACAGCACAGGAACAACTGCTCCTCCGGGGGCAGGGTGGTGCTGGCGGGGGCGTACGGGTGGCCGGTCTGCGCGGTTACGGTGAAACCGGCTCTGGAGAGCGTCTGGTGCAGCTCCTCGCGGAGGTATCCGCTGATCCTTATCTCGTGGCCGAGGAAGGGCAGCGGCGCGTGGTCGAGGTCGGCCTCGACCATCCCGAGCGCCAGCAGCCCGCCGGGGCGCAGCAGGGTGCGGATGCGCGCGAGCACGAGCGGGATCTCACGCTGCGGCAGCAGGATCAGCGAGAAGAAGGCGGTGGCCGCGTCGAAGGAGCCGGCGGCCCGGGGGCCGAGCTCGGGCAGGCCCCAGGCGGTCGCCGCGCGCGGGGTGGCCAGGTCGTACATGTCGATCCGGTGGTAGGCGGCGGCCTCGGGGGTGGTGCGCCGGGCCAGGGTGAGCATGCCGTCGGAGAGGTCGACGCCGGTCACCTCGAGCCCGCCGGCCGCGAGCTGACGTACCGTCGGGTCGCCCGTGCCGCAGCCGACGTCCAGCACCCGGGCGCCGGTGGGCAGTTCGGCGAGGAGCCACTCGCCGCAGGCCAGCTGCCCGGCCTTGCCGGGGAAGACCGTGGTGTAGCTCTCGCCGATGGTGTCGAAGGCGACGGCCTGCAGGGCGCGCTCGGCGCGGCGGCGACAGGCGGCGGGGTCGGCGGCGCCGGGCCCGTGGCCCCGGGCGGGGTCGGATATCTGTCCGGTCGTCACGATTGAGAGGCACCTTCCACCCTGGCCGCAGGCAGCGGCGGGCAGACCTCACCGGCCGCCGATCCGCCCCCTGCCGCGGTCCGTCACGCCGCCGCGTCCGGCGCTGTCATCCGCGCTGTCGTACCCGCTCGTACCGCCTCCGCCGTGCTGCCGTGCCCGTTGCTTCGTGCCCGCGCCCCGGGTCGAGCAGAGAGGGGCTGGCCTCCGAGAATAGGCGTGATCACCCGGCTGTGGGGACCCTTTCCGGTCAACTCGTGCCCACCCGGACGAATATGGCCAAGAACGCGGAGGCTCGCGGCGGGGGCGTGCATGGCGCATCAGGGGCTCGTCCGGCGGGCGCACGCCGGTCGTACCCGGACCTACCCACTCTGACCTGCGAAAACGCCATAACAGCAGACGTTTATCGAACGTCAATCGGCCCCTGTCAGTCTTTGTTCAGCGCCGGGGAAGCGTCAAGGACGTTCCCGCAGCCGGGGGGCTGCGGGGACGTCGACGACGCGGACCAAGGGGGAAGGTCCGTTGGGGGACGGGCTACGGCGCGGGGGGAACGAGGGACTCGGTGTGCTGCTGGTCGATGAGGTCCTTCACGGGGGAGGCCTCGGGCACACCGAGTCGGGTGAAGATCGCGTGAGCCTCCTGGAGGCAAGCCAGTCCGCGAGCGGGCTGGCCCAACTCCAGGAGGGCCTCACCGAGCGCGGCGTTCGCCAGGCCCTGGCAGTACGCCGCGTCGAGCTCCTGAGCGATCGCCAGTGCCTCGTCGGCCGCCTCGGCGGCCTCCGGTGATTGGCCGTCACCGAGCAGACAGGTCGCGAGGCGGGCGAGGGTGTAGGCCTCGCGCAGACGGTTCCGCTGCTCCTGGTAGAGATCGCGGGCCTCGCGCAGGTGGACGGCCGCGCTGGCGGGGGAGTCCGTCGAGGAGAGCACCACACCCAGTTGGTACAGCGTGTCCGCGAGGCAGGCCATGACGCCGGACGCCCGAGCGGTCGCGACCGCCTCCCCGACCGCGGTGACCGCGGCGTCCTGCTGCCCGATGTTCAGCCGGGCCCGGGCGATGTTGCCGAGCAGCCGGGCCTCGCTGATCCGGGCGTCCAGCTCCCGGCAGAGCCCGAGGGCCTCCTCCAGGAACGGCAGGCCTTCGGCGGAGCGGTCGGCCACGGTCAGCATGATGCCGAGCAGGTTCGCGACCGTCAGCCGCAGTGATTTGCTGCCGCTCTCGTCCTGGTGCTCCAGGCTCTCCCGCAGCGAGACCTCGGCACTCTGGAAGTCGCTCGTCACGTACTGCTGGAAGCCGAGCGCGAACTGGACCCGGGCCGTCGCGGCCCGGTCCCGGTTCGCCCGGACCTTGTCGTCCGCCACCTGCAGGCTCTGCAGGATGCGCGGGCCGTGCGTCGGGTCCTCGACCATGGTGTGCAGCATGAGCAGCAGGTCGACGGCCGGCCGGGTCAGCTCGCTCGGCCCCCGGACCCCGGCCTCGACGCTGCTGAGCAGCAGAGCGGTCTCCGTACGCAGCCAGTCCTGGGCCCGCGGGGCGGTGTCCAGGGTGAGCCCCGGCCTGGCCGGGGCGTTGAGCGGCTCCAGCTCCAGGTCGTCGGGTTCGATCGCTCTGGCGGCGTTGCGGGTGGTCGCCAGCAGCAGTTCGAGCAGCCGCAGCTGGGCGGCCTGCTGCTCCTCGGTGTCCCCGAGCTTCTGGTTGCGGTGCTGGGCGTAGAGCCGGAGCAGGTCGTGGTAGCGGTACCGGCCCGGGGTGAAGCACTCCAGCATGTTGGCCTCGACCAGGGCCTCCGCCAGTTCCTCGGCCGGGTCCTCGGGCATGCCGAGGAGCGCGGCCACCGCGCTCAGCGGGAGGTCGGGGGAGTCCACCAGGGAAAGGAGGCGAAAGGCACGCGCCTGCTCGGGGCTGAGCTGCCCGTAGCCGAGTCCGATCGTGGTCTCGACCGCGAGGTTGCCGAGCTGCAGCTCGTCGAGGCGGCGCCGCTGGTCCGCTAACCGACGGGCCAGGTCGGAGACGGTCCAGCGCGGCCGGCTGGCCAGCCGGGCGGCGGCGATCCGGACGGCCAGCGGCAGGAACCCGCAGGCCGTCACCACCGCGAGCGCGGCCTCCGGCTCGGCGGCCACCCGCTGCTCGCCGACGATCGCGGAGAAGAGCGCCAGCGCCTCCTCGGGCGTCAGCTCCTCGACGTCCACCAGGTGCGCGCCGGGGATGCCGGCCAGCCGGGAGCGGCTGGTCACCAGGACCGCGCAGCCCGCGACGCCGGGGATGAGTGGGGAGAGCTGGTGGGCGTCCTGGGCGTTGTCCAGCAGGATCAGCATCCGGCGGCCCGCCAGCAGGGAGCGGTAGAGCGCGGCGCGCTGGTCCTGCGACTCCGGGGTCTCGGTGGCGCCGAGCGCGTGCAGGAAGTCACCGAGCACGACCGCCGGGTCGGCGGGCGAGGCACCGGCACCACGGAGATCGACGTACAACTGTCCGTCGGGAAATTCGGAACGGACACTGTGCGCGACATGGACGGCGAGCGTCGTCTTTCCGACCCCCCCGATCCCGGCGAGCGAGGTGACCACGACGGCTTGGCCGGACGCATTCTGCAGGACGGCTTGAAGTTCACCGACAAGTGCCGCGCGGCCGCTGAAATCGGACACATCGGCAGGGAGCTGTGCGGGCGGGGTGAAGGCCGGTCCGCTGTCCCGTTCGGAATTTTCCACCGGCATAGTCGGCGCGGGAGCGAGCGTAGGATCTGCGGCCAGAATCCTCGAGTGCATGGTGGCCAGACCGGCCCCCGGCTCGACCCCCAGCTCGTCGATCAGCAGCTTGCGGGTGTCGGCGTACACACCCAGCGACTCGGCCTGCCGCCCGCAGCGGTAGAGCGCGAGCATCAGCAGTTCGCGCAGGCGCTCGCGCAGCGGGTGCTCGGCGGCGAGCGTGCTCAGCTCGGCGACCACCTCGGCGTGCAGGCCGATGTCGAGCGCGGTGGCGCAGCGCTCCTCCCAGGCGGTGATCTGACGCTCGCCCAGCCGCAGCCGCTGCGCGTCGGCGTAGGTGCCGGGCACCCCGGCGAGCGGCCGGCCGCTCCACAGTGCGAGCGCCTCGACCAGCAGGCGGTGCGCCTGGGGGGCGTCACCGGCGACCCGGGCCGCCGAGGCCTCGGCGACCAGGGCGTCGAACACCGCGAGGTCCACCGCCTCGGGCGGCACCCGCAGCGCGTAGCCATCACTGACCGAAACCAGCAGCTCCGCCCGGGCCCGGACCTCACGGTTGGGCTCGATGACGGTGCGCAGCCGGGAGACGTAGGTGCGCAGGGCCGCGACGGCCTGCGGCGGCGGGTTCTCGCCCCAGAGGCCGTCCACCAGGTCCTGGGTGGTCACCGGGCGGCCGTGGTGCAGCAGCAGCGCGGTGAGCACGGCCTGTTGCTGCGGGGAGCCGAGTGAGAGCTGCTGCTCACCGCGCCAGGCCTGGACGGGACCGAGCACCTGGAAGCGCAGCGCTGTGGAGTGCGGCGTTTCCCGAAGCTCCATGTGATCCCCCGATGGCCTGTGATCTTGTTTGCCGAAGCGCGACGTGCATGCGGTCAGCTGCGAGGCGACAGCTTAAAGGGAGGCGCGCAAACGTTGGAGAACAGGACGAGCGGCCAGGTGTTTATAAGACATTTAACGGCCTCTACGATACTGTCCGGGCGCCCCGACCGGCTCGGTCGGGTTCGAAGATATCCGATGACTCGAAAGGCGGCCCAATCCATGGCCGAGAACCGGATCCCCGACGCGTCGGCTGGCCAGCAGCTGGTGGGGAACGACCAGGCTGTTGCCACGGACCTCACCACCGGTGACGACACGCCGGTCCAGAACATGCTGACCCACCTGGAGAACGAGGCCCCGGCCGCCACCGGAGCGGCTTCGGCGCCCGAGGCCGCCCCGGCGCCCGAGGCGGCCCCGGCCGAGACGAAGACCGGCGGGGACCACGAGTCCACCGGCTTCGTCACCAGCCTCCCGTAACCCCGCCGTGCGCCGTGGATTAACGCCGTACACCGCCGAACGCCCCGCACCACCTCCCGGTGGCCGGGGCGTTCGTCGTTCCGGGGCTGCTTCTACTCCGCGGACCGGCTCTGCCGGCTACTCCGCGGAGCGGACGCGAATGGCAGTGATCAGCGGGCCGTCCGTGACCTCGGCGAAGAAGTCGTTGCCCTTGTCGTCCACGACGATGAAGGCCGGGAAGTCCTCGACCTCGATCCGCCAGACCGCCTCCATGCCGAGCTCGGGGTACTCGAGCACCTCGACCTTCTTGATGCAGTCCTGCGCCAGCCGGGCCGCCGGGCCGCCGATCGAGCCGAGGTAGAAGCCGCCGTGCTCGTTGCAGGCCTTGGTGACCTGCTTGGAGCGGTTGCCCTTGGCCAGCATGACCATCGAGCCGCCGGCCGCCTGGAACTGGTCGACGTAGGAGTCCATCCGGCCGGCCGTGGTGGGGCCGAAGGAGCCGGAGGCGTAGCCCTCGGGGGTCTTGGCCGGGCCGGCGTAGTAGACCGGGTGGTCCTTCATGTACTGCGGCATGCCCTCGCCCGCGTCCAGGCGCTCCTTGATCTTGGCGTGCGCGATGTCGCGGGCCACGACCAGGGTGCCGCTGAGCGAGAGGCGGGTCTTCACCGGGTACTTGGCGAGCTGGGCGCGGATCTCGGCCATCGGCTGGTTGAGGTCGACGCGCACGACCTCGTCGTCGAGGTGCTCGTCCGTGGTGTCCGGCAGGTACTTCGCCGGGTCGGTCTCGAGCTGCTCGAGGAAGATGCCCTCGGCGGTGATCTTGCCGAGCGCCTGGCGGTCGGCCGAGCAGGAGACGGCCATCGCGACCGGCAGGGAGGCGCCGTGGCGCGGCAGGCGGATCACGCGGACGTCGTGGCAGAAGTACTTGCCGCCGAACTGCGCGCCGATGCCGATCTTCTGGGTCAGCTCGGTGACCTTGGCCTCCAGCTCCAGGTCCCGGAAGCCGTGGCCGGTGGCGGCGTCGCCGCTGGTCGGCAGGTTGTCCAGGTAGTGCGCGGAGGCGTACTTGGCGGTCTTGAGCGCGAACTCGGCGCTGGTGCCGCCGACCACGATCGCCAGGTGGTACGGCGGGCAGGCCGCGGTGCCGAGCGAGCGGATCTTCTGCTCCAGGAAGCTGAGCATCGACGACTCGTTGAGGATCGCCTTGGTCTCCTGGTACAGGTACGACTTGTTGGCCGAGCCGCCGCCCTTGGCCATGAAGAGGAACTTGTACGCGTCGCCGTCGGTGGCGTACAGCTCGATCTGGGCCGGGAGGTTGTTGCCGGTGTTCTTCTCGTCCCACATGGTCACCGGAGCCATCTGCGAGTACCGCAGGTTGAGCTTGGTGTACGCGTCGTAGACGCCCCGGGCGATGGCGGCCTCGTCCTGGCCGGAGGTCAGCACGTTCTGGCCGCGCTTGCCCATCACGATCGCGGTGCCGGTGTCCTGGCACATCGGCAGGATGCCGCCGGCCGAGATGTTGACGTTCTTCAGCAGGTCCAGCGCGACGAAGCGGTCGTTCGGGCTGGCCTCCGGGTCGTCCAGGATGCGGCGCAGCTGGGCGAGGTGCGCGGGGCGGAGGTAGTGCGAGATGTCGTGCATCGCCTCGGCGGTGAGCAGCCGCAGCGCCTCCGGCTCGACCTGCAGGAACGTCCGGCCGCCCGCCTCGAAGGTGGAGACACCCTCGGACGTGATCTTCCGGTACGGGGTCGGGTCGGCCCCCAGGGGGAGGAGGTCGGAGTAGGCGAACTCTGGCGTGGGAGCCATGGGGGTGTCCTTAACTGATCCGGCTGCGTCGGCGAAGCACCCTCAAGGGTAGGCGGCGGCGGCACCCCCGACGCGTACAGGTGAGCCTTCGTGACCGGGGTCACGCCGACCACGTCGGGTGGGTCATCGGCGAACTCCCGTTCGGACGGTGCCCCCGGTGACTACGCTTGGGCCGTGGAGAACACGCCGTCACAGGATGACCAGAGCCCGCAGGACGGCCAGTCCGTCCCCGACAGCCCCGTCCCGATGCGCAAGGCCGAGCCCGCGGCCGTGCCGGCGGCCGGCCCGGTCGCCGAGGCCGAGCTGCGCGCCTCGGACGCCGACCGCGAGCGGATCGCCGAACTGCTGCGCGACGCCTACGCCGAGGGCCGCCTCACCGTGGAGGAGCACTCCGAGCGGATCGAGGCCGCCTACAGCGCCCGTACCCTCGGCGAGCTGGTCCCGCTGACCAGGGACCTGCCGACCCACCGCCCGATCTCGATGGAGAAGCCGGCCCTGGCCCCCGCTCCGGCCCCCGCGCCGCTGCCCCCGGCCCGGACCGAGGCGCCCACCGCCGTCGCCGTCTTCGGTGGCGCGAGCCGGAAGGGCCGCTTCCGGGTCGGCTCCCACCTGCGCGCCGTGGCCGTCTTCGGCGGGGTCGAGATCGACCTCTCCGACGCGGTCTTCGAATCCCCCGAGGTGGTCATCGAGGTGATCGCCGTCTTCGGCGGCGTCGACATCAAGGTGCCCGAGAACGTCACCCTGCTGGGCACCGGCGCCGGGGTGTTCGGCGGCTTCGACGTCAAGGAGCAGGTCTCGGCCGACCCGTACGCTCCGGTGGTGCGGATCAAGGGCGCGGCCGTCTTCGGCGGGGTGGACGCCAAGCCGCGCCGGGGCAAGAAGCTCAAGGAGTGGGTGCGCAAGCAGCTGGGTGAGTAGGCCCGCCATGGCGGCCCGGCGAAGCCGGACATACCGTCAACTTCCGGATGGGCACTCGCTCCTGGGGTGAGTGCACTCCGTAGTCGGCCCCTTGCGGTGTGCATGAATCGCGCTACGGCGGGGTAGTTCCTGTCGCACATCGTTTCTTGTACGGCTGTGCCCCCGGAGGCAGCCGACGCCGGGGAGGTCGAGGCCGCCCGGGGTCGCGGCGCGGGGCGCGCGGGGGGCCGGGCAGAGGCGAGCCTTCCCCCGAGTCGAGTCTCGTCAGGAGTAAGCCGTGCTGCATCCGATCGAGTCCAGCGCCCGCACCGCTGTTGTTGCGGTGCGGCGCCCGCCCGCTCCCCAGGCGGGCGCCGTGGCGCAGCAGCTCGACCATCTGGACGACAATCCCTGGCACACCGGCGCGGCCTGCCGCCGGGACGAAGCGGGGCTGTTCTTCGCCCCCTCCAAGGAGCCGACCGCCGCGCGGCTGGCCCGGGAGGAGCAGGCCAAGCAGGTCTGCGCCCGCTGCCCCGTGCTCCTGGAGTGCCGCGAGCACGCCCTCCTGCAGCCCGAGCCCTACGGCGTCTGGGGCGGCCTCACCGCCGCCGAGCGCCGCGTGGTCCTCGCCCGGCGCCGCCGCCGCGAGACCGAGATCCGCGTACCGGCTGCCCGCCGGATAGCCGGCTAGTTGCACTATCTGGGGGCGCGGGGCCCTGCTTGATCAACTGCGTGCGCGAGGTCGGAAGAAGCCGACCTGCCAGGTCTCGCTATGAGCCAGTTGCAAAACCCAGGGGCGCGAGGAACTGCGCGAAGCGGTAGGCCGCAGGCCGGATCCTTCCGCATGCGCGCAGTTCCCCGCGCCCCTGGACAGTGCAACCGCGCCTTGGCGCGGACGGCTCAGTTGGCGCGGTCGAAGTCGATCGCGCTGTACGCCCGCAGCTTGGCGAGCTTGTGGGTGGAGTCGATCTGGCGGATCGTGCCGCTCTTGGAGCGCATGACCAGCGAGCTGGTGGTGGCGGTCTCCTGGCGGTAGCGGACCCCGCGCAGCAGCTCGCCGTCGGTGATGCCGGTGGCGACGAAGAAGACGTTCTCGCCGCTGACCAGGTCGTCGGTGAGGAGCACGCGGTCCAGGTCGTGGCCGGCGTCGATCGCCTTCTGGCGCTCGGCGTCGTCCTTGGGCCACAGGCGGCCCTGGATCACGCCGCCCATGCACTTCATCGCGCAGGCGGCGATGATGCCCTCCGGCGTGCCGCCGACGCCGAGCAGCAGGTCGATGCCGGTGCCCTCGCGGGCCGCCATGATCGCACCGGCCACGTCACCGTCGGAGATGAACTTGATCCGGGCACCGGCCTCGCGGACCTCGCGGGCCAGCTTCTCGTGGCGGGGGCGGTCCAGGATCATCACGGTGACGTCCTCGACGGCACTGCCCTTGGCCTTGGCGACCCGGCGGATGTTGACGGCCGGGGGAGCGGTGATGTCGACGAACTCGGCGGCCTCGGGGCCGCAGACCAGCTTGTCCATGTAGAACACGGCGCTCGGGTCGAACATGGTGCCCCGGTCGGCCACGGCCAGCACGGCGACGGCGTTGGCCATGCCCTTGGCGGTCAGCGTGGTGCCGTCCACCGGGTCCACGGCGACGTCGCACTCGGCGCCGGTGCCGTCGCCGACCCGCTCGCCGTTGTAGAGCATCGGGGCTTCGTCCTTCTCGCCCTCGCCGATGACGACGATGCCGTTCATCGAGACGGTCGAGACGAGCGTGCGCATGGCCTTCACGGCCGCGCCGTCGGCGCCGTTCTTGTCACCGCGGCCGACCCAGCGGCCGGCCGCCATCGCGGCGGCCTCGGTGACGCGGACGAGCTCCAGCGCCAGGTTGCGGTCCGGTGCCTCGGGGGCGACCTCAAGGGCGCTCGGAAGGTGGTGCGGGAACTGCGGGGCGTGCGGGGCGGTCATCGTCGATACCTCTCTGTACGCGACGGCCAGTGAGCGCCCGACTACTGCCTGGGTCGAACGCCGTGCTGAGGGTCATGCGATCGTATCTGCCCTTGAGATGACTGTCTGTGGCGCGTGTCCCCCTCACCTGCGATTGTGATCCGTTATGCGCCGTTTCACCCCTCCACCGGGACCCCGGGTGTCGGCTTCCCGACAGCGATGGGTCACCATGGACGGGTGGCAGGCAACAGCAGCAAGAGAGGCCGGCAGACCGTACGGGACATGATCCTGTCGATGCTGGCGGTGGGCGCCGTGGGCGCCGGTGCGTACGTGCTCATCCCGCACGACACCAAGGGCGACCGCATCCTCCCGATCGACTACTCCTCCTCGCTGGCCTCGGCCCGGCGGGCGGCGCCGTACCAGCTGCTCGGCCCGGCCGATCTCCCGGCGGGCTGGAAGGCGACCTCGGTCGAGTACAAGAAGGACCCGGCGGGCCACGCGGTCTGGCACCTGGGCTTCGAGACCCCGAGCAGGCAGTACGCCGCGATCGAGCAGAGCGACGGCGCCCGGGCCGACGTGCTGAAGGCCACCGTGCCCGGCGGCCAGGCCGACGGCGAGTCCAAGCTCGGCGCCCAGGACTGGCAGCGCCTGCAGGGCGAGCGCTACCGCGCGCTGACCGTCCAGACCGGCAAGGCCACCACGGTGGTCACCGGCACCGCGAGCTACGACGAGCTCGGCGTGCTGGCGCAGTCGCTGAAGTAGGCCGCTCGGGGGCGGCCCGGTGGGGCAGCCCCGGTCGGGCACGCGAAAAGGGAGGCCCCGGGCGGGGCCTCCCTTTCGTCGTTCGGCGGGCTCAGACGGAGGTGACGACCTCGTCGTAGGCCAGGCGCTCGCCGCGGGGGTAGAACGCACCCTCGGCCGGCTTGCCGATGTTGACCACGGCCAGCACCGAGTGCTTGCCCTCGCCGAAGAAGTCCTTGGTCAGGGCCTCGGCGTTGTAGCCGGCCATCGGGCCCGCGGCCAGGCCGGCGGCGCGGATGCCGAGGAAGAAGTACGCCGCCTGCAGGGTGGCGTTCATCTGCGCGGAGCCGACGCGGGCCTCGTCGTTGGCGGCGAACATGTCCTTCGCGGTCGGGTAGACCGGGAACAGGCGCGGCAGGTGCTCGTGGAACTCGTGGTCCGCGGCGAGGATGGCGGTCAGCGGGGCGGCGGCGGTCTTGGCCTTGTTGCCGTCGTTCATGTGGCCGACCAGGCGCTCCTTGGCCTCCGGGGTGCGGACCAGCACGATGCGCAGCGGCGACTGGTTCATGGCGGTCGGGGCGTACTTCACCAGGTCGTAGATGGCCTGGATCTGCTCGTCGCTGACCGGCTCGTCGGTGAAGGCGTGGGCGGTGTGGGCCTCGCGGAAGAGGAGGTCCTGAGCGGCGGCGTCGAGGGCGAAGAGCTCGGTGGCAACGGTGGTCATGATCAGGCGTACCTCGGTGTGTGAAGCGTCACGGAACGGCGAAAGGCGCGCCGTTCTACGGGTTCAACAGTAGGTGAAGCTTCAACTATTCCGCAATTCGAGTGAGCCGCGTCACACTTCTGTTTGAATCGAGGGCCGGTCGTACCTCAGCCGGCCTCCGCCACCTGCCCGGCCTCCTCGGCGGCCAGCGCCGCGTCCAGCCGGGCCCGGGCCCCGTCCAGCCAGCGCTGGCAGACCTTCGCCAGCTGCTCGCCGCGCTCCCACAGCGCGAGCGACTCCTCCAGCGGCACCCCGCCGGCCTCCAGCTGCCGCACCACGTCCAGCAGCGCGTCCCGCGCCTGCTCGTACCCGAGGCTGTCGTCCTGCTGCTGCTCCGTCATACCGCCCAGCCTAGGGGCTGGCGCCCACAAACCAGGTGTGCGGCATCGGGGGCTCCCGCTACCCTCCCGGCCATGATCACCGTGCGCCTGGCGACCCCCGACGACGCCCCCGAGCTGGTCCGGCTCCGGGCCCTGATGTTCGCGGCGATGGCCGTGGCCGACGGCCGGGAGCCCGAGCCCGAAGGGCCCGCCGAGTGGCACGCGGTGGCCGAGCGCGAGCTGCGCGGGCGCCTGGCGGCCGCGCCCGTCACCATGCCGGCCTTCGTGGTCGACGACCCGGGCCGCCCCGGCCGCCTCGCCTCCTGCGCCGTCGGCACCCTCGAGCGCCGCCTCCCGGCCCCGGGCCACCCCGACGGCCTGTTCGGCTTCGTCTTCAACATCAGCACCGACCCCGGCCACCGCCGCCACGGCTACGCCCGCGCCTGCACCGAGGCCCTGCTCGCCTGGTTCGACGCCCACCGCGCCACCCGGATCGACCTGCACGCCACCACCGACGGCCAGGACCTCTACCGCAGCCTCGGCTTCCACGAGCACTCCGTCGCCCTCTCCCGGACCCGGCTCCACCAAGCCGCCGAAAGCTAAGGTGCGACGGTGCACGAATCGAACGCCGATCCGGGAACGCCGGACATCCGCAGTGCGGTCCGCTTCCTGGTCTGGCTGACCGGCAGGCAGCGGCGCCGGGTGGCCACCGGGGCCGCGCTGAGCATCACCTGGATGCTGATGCTCACCCTGCAGCCGTACCTGCTGTCCCGGGCCGTCAACGACGGACTCTCGGCCGGCCGGCCCCGCGTGCTGCTCGCCTGGACCGCCGGGATCCTGGTGGCCGGCCTGCTCAACGCCGGGATCAGCATGCTGCGCCACCGCACCATGACCAGGCTGCGGATGGACGCCACCTTCCGCACCGTCCGGGTGGTGAACCGGCAGTCCGTCCGGCTCGGCGCGGCGCTGCCCCGGCTGGTCACCTCCGGCGAGGTGGTCACCATCGGGATCGGCGACGTCGGCCAGATCGCCCGCACGCTGACCTTCGTCGGTCCCGGCATCGGCTCGCTGGTCGCGATCGGCACGGTGGCCGTCCTGCTGCTGTCCGTCTCCCCGCTGCTCGCCGCCGTCGTGCTGATCGGTGTGCCGTTGATGACGGTGCTGGTCGGGCCGCTGCTCGGCCGCCTGCGGGGCGCGGAGTCCCGCTACCGCGACCGGCAGGGCCGGCTCGCCGCCCGGTTCGAGGACATGGCGGGCGGGCTGCGGGTGCTGAACGGCCTGGGCGGCAAGGAGACCTACGCCGAGCGCTACCGGAGCGACTCGCAGGGCCTGCGGGCCGACGGCTACCGGGTCGGCGCCGTCACCAGCTGGCTGCAGTCCTTCGGGGTCGGCCTGCCCACGCTCTTCCTCGCCGCCGTGACCTGGCTGGCCGCCCGCCTCGCCGCCTCCGGCGACATCTCGGTGGGTGAGCTGGTCGCGGTCTACGGCTACGTGGCGGTGCTGGTCTTCCCCGTGCAGTTCCTGGTCGAGAGCGGGCAGGACATCAGCCGCGGGCTGGTCGCCGCCGCCCGGGTGGTCCGCTTCCTCTCGCTCGACCCGGGCACCCGGCCGGACGGCGCCGAGGCACCCGCCGAGCCCGCCGTGCTGCGCGACCCGGAGTCCGGCGTCGAGGTGCACCCCGGCCGGCTGACGGTGCTGGCCTGCGCCCGGCCGCAGGACGCGGCCGCCGTGGTCGACCGGCTCGGCCGGTTCGCCCCGACCACCGCCGAGTGGGGCACCGAGCGGCTCGACGCCCTCGCCCTGTCCGCCGTCCGGGGCGGGATCCTGGTCGCGGACAACGAGGCCGCCCTGTTCGCGGGCCCGCTGCGCGAGGTGCTCTCCGGCCGCCACCGGCCCGAGGACCAGGCCCTGCTCACCGCCCTGGAGGCCGCCGCCGCCCTCGACGTCCTGCGCCAACTGCCGGACGGCCTGGACTCCCCGATCGAGGCGGACGGCCGGAACCTCTCCGGCGGCCAGCGCCAGCGCCTGCGGCTGGCCCGCGCGCTGGCGGCCGACCCCGAGGTGCTGCTGGCCGTCGAACCGACCTCCGCCGTCGACTCGCACACCGAGGCCGCGATGGCCGCCGGCCTGCGCCGCGCCCGGGCCGGGCGGACCACCCTGGTCACCGGCGTCTCGCCGCTCCTGCTCGACCAGGCCGACACCGTGCAGTACCTGGTCGACGGCAAGGTCGCCGCCACCGGCCGCCACCGCGACCTGCTCCGCGACCACCCCGGGTACCTCGCCCTGGTCTCCCGCGCCGAGGCCGAGGAGACCGCCGTCCCGGCCCCCCGTACCGAGGAGACCGTCCGATGAGTGCCCTCCTCCCCGTCGCCGGGCCCGCCGCCGTCCGTCGCGCCACCCTGGCGGCGGTCCGCCGGGACGTCCGGGGCTTCACCGCCCTGATCGCCCTCAATGCGCTGGCCGCCCTGGCCGGGCTGGCCGGCCCCTGGCTGCTCGGCCGGATCATCGACGAGGTCAAGCACGGCGCCGGCACCCACACCGTCGACCGGCTGGCATTGGCCATCGTGGTCGGCGCGCTCGCCCAGCTGCTGCTCGCCCGGCAGGCCCGGTACGTCGCCCACCGGTTCGGGGAGCGCACCTCGGCGCGGATCCGCGAGCAGTTCGCCGACCGCGCCCTGGCCCTGCCCCCGACCACCGTCGAACGGGCCGGGACGGGCGACCTGACCACCCGCGGCACCACCGACGTCGCCGCCGTCGGCACCGCGCTGCGGGACGCCGCCCCGGACGTGTTCGTCGCCCTGGTCCAGATCGTCTTCGTGCTCGGCGCGATCTTCGCCGTCCAGCCGCTGCTCGGCGCCTGCGGGACGGTCGGGATGGTCGGGATCTGGTCCGGCGCCCGCTGGTACCTGCGCCGGGCCCGCCCCGGCTACCTCGCCGAGGGCGCCGCCAACTCCGCGTTGGCCGAAGTCCTCGCCGCCAACGCCGCCGGCGCCCGGACGGTCGAGGCGCTCGGCCTGCAGGAGCGCCGGATCGCGGCCGGCGAGGCCGCCGTCGAGGAGTGCCGCCGCACCCGCGAGCGGACGCTGTTCCTGCGCAACGTCTTCTTCCCGATCGTCAGCTCCTCCTACACCGTCCCGGTGGTGGTGGTCCTGCTGACCGGCGGCCTGCTGCACGCGCACGGCATGGTCACCCTCGGGGAGGCCGTGGCCGCCGCGCTGTTCGTCCGCCAGCTGGAGCCGCCGTTCGACACCATCGTGATCTGGATCGACCAGCTGCAGAGCAGCGGCGCCGCCTTCGCCCGGGTCGAGGGGCTGGCCGAGGCCCCGCGGATCCCCTCGGCCCGCGGCGCCGCTCCGGCGGACGACCGGATCGAGGTGTCCGGCGTCCGCTACGCCTACGACGGCCGGGAGGACGTCCTGCACGGGGTGGACCTGACGGTCCGTCCGGGCGAGCGGCTGGCCGTGGTCGGCCCGTCCGGCTCGGGCAAGACCACCCTCGGCCGGCTGCTGGCCGGCATGGACGAGCCGCGGACCGGCACGGTGACGGTCGGCGGTGTCCCGATCGCCGGGCTCGACCCGGAGCAGCTGCGGCGCCAGGTCGTCCTGGTCACCCAGGAGCACCACGTCTTCCTCGGCACCCTGCGGGACAACCTGCAGATCGCCGCACCGGGCGCCGCCGACCCCGAGCTGCTCGCCGCCCTGGCCGCCGTCGGCTGGTCGCACGAGCTCACCGACGGCCTGGAGACCGAACTCGGCGCCGGCGGCCACCGGCTGGACGGCGCCCAGGCCCAGCAGCTCGCCCTGGCCCGGGTCGTCCTGGCCGACCCGCACACGGTGATCCTGGACGAGGCCACCGCACTGCTCGACCCGACGGTGGCCCGCCACACCGAGCGCGCCCTGGCAGCCGTCCTGGCGGGCCGCAGCGTCATCGCGATCGCCCACCGCCTGCACACCGCCCACGACGCCGACCGCGTCGCCGTGATGGAGAACGGCCGCCTCACCGAGGTCGGCCCGCACCAGGAGCTGGTCGCGGCCGGCGGCCCGTACGCGGCGCTCTGGGAGTCCTGGAACCGGTAGGTCTGTCTGACGGTGTCTCTCGGCAGCGGGCCCGCCTGCCGAAGGCGTCAGCCCTCCCGGACGGTCACCCCGAAGCCGCCCTCGGCGACCCGGGCGTGCAGCTGCTCGCCCGGGGTGACCTGGGCCGCGTCCGTCACCACGTGGCCGTCGGCCCGCTGCAGGACGGCGTAGCCGCGCTCCAGAGTGGCCAGCGGGGAGAGGGCGACCACCCGGGCCAGGGTGTGGCCGAGGTCGGACTCGGCGGCGTCCAGGCGGTGGCCGAGGCAGCGGCGGGAGCGTTCGAGCAGGGAATCGATCTCCCCGGCCGGCCCGTCCACCAACCGGTGCGGAGCGGCCAGGACCGGGCGGCTGCGGACGCTCGCCAGCCCCGCCAGCTCCCGCTCGACCCGGCCGAAGACCTGCCGCCGGGCCCGGTCGCGCAGCTGCCGGACCCGGGCCAGCTCCTCGCCGACGTCCGGCACCACCCGCTTCGCGGCGTCGGTCGGCGTCGAGGCCCGCAGATCGGCGACGAAGTCGAGCAGCGGCTGGTCGGGCTCGTGCCCGATCGCGCTGACCACCGGGGTCCGGGCCTCGGCCACCGCGCGGACCAGGCTCTCGTCGGAGAACGGCAGCAAGTCCTCCACACTGCCGCCGCCCCGGGCCACGACGATCACGTCCACCTCGGGGTGCTCGTCCAGCTCCCGCACCGCGGCGGTGACCTGGCCGACGGCGTTCACCCCCTGGACGGCGACGTTGCGCACCTCGAACCGGACGGCCGGCCAGCGCCGCCGCGCGTTCTCCAGCACGTCCCGCTCGGCCGCGCTGCCCCGGCCGGTGACCAGGCCGATGCAGTGCGGCAGGAAGGGCAGCGGCTTCTTGCGGGCCTCGGCGAACAGGCCCTCCTCGGCGAGCCGCCGCTTGAGGTGCTCCAGCCGGGCCAGCAGCTCGCCGAGGCCGACCAGCCGGATCTCGGAGGCGCGCAGCGAGAGCGTGCCGCGCGCCGCGTACCACTCCGGTTTGGCGTGCACCAGGATGCGCGAGCCCTCCTTCACGCCCTCCGCGACCCGGTCGTACACCGCGCGGAAGCAGGTGACGGTGAGCGAGACGTCCCGCTCCGGATCCCGCAGGGTCAGGAAGACCACCCCGGCCCCCGGCCGCCGGTTCAGCTGGGTGATCTGCCCCTCGACCCAGACCTCGCCCAGCCGGTCGATCCACCCCCCGATCAGTGCGGAGACCTTCGCGACCGGGATCGGTGCCTCGGGAGAGCTGCTGTTCGCCATGCCCCTGAGGGTAGGGCCTGGCTGACAATCCCCGCCGGGTCCGGCCCGCCCGGCACGCGCCCCCAGCCTTCGGCCGGGAGGTGACCCCTTCGCCGCACGGCCGGAACGCCCAAGTAGCTCCGCTACGAGGGCGTTCCTGCGGCACGCCGATAGCACGCACCGAACGACCCGGCCTGATCCGACGGGGATTGTCAGCCAGGCCCTATCGGCCGCCCCCGACGCGGCGCGGACCGTCCGCTCGTGGTCGAGCCTGACCGCTTCAGGCCGATCGTGTCCGAATCGCCGGGCGCGTCGGAGCGGCCCCGCCCCGCCCGTACCATGGGAGCCATGTCCACCACCGCACAGCGCCGCGTCCTGCTCGCCGCCCCCCGGGGTTACTGCGCCGGGGTCGACCGCGCCGTCATCGCCGTGGAGAAGGCCCTGGAGCAGTACGGGGCCCCGATCTACGTCCGCAAGCAGATCGTCCACAACAAGTACGTCGTGCAGACCCTGGAGAAGCAGGGCGCGATCTTCGTCGACGAGACGGAGGAGGTGCCCGAGGGCTCGATCGTGGTCTTCTCGGCGCACGGTGTCGCCCCCGCCGTCCACGACGAGGCCAAGGCGGGCAAGCTCGCCACCATCGACGCGACCTGCCCCCTGGTGACCAAGGTGCACAAGGAGGCCGTCCGGTTCGCCGACGAGGACTACGACATCCTGCTGGTGGGCCACGAGGGCCACGAGGAGGTCGTCGGCACGATGGGCGAGGCGCCGGAGCGGATCCACCTGGTGGACGGCCCGGAGGACGTGGCCAACGTGCGGGTCCGGGACGAGAGCAAGGTCGTCTGGCTCTCCCAGACCACCCTCTCGGTGGACGAGACCATGGCCACCGTCGGCGAGCTCAAGAAGCGCTTCCCGCTGCTGACCAGCCCCCCGAGCGACGACATCTGCTACGCGACCCAGAACCGCCAGGTGGTGGTCAAGCAGATCGCCCCGCAGACCGATCTGCTGATCGTGGTCGGCTCCAAGAACTCCTCCAACTCCGTCCGCCTGGTCGAGGTCGGCCTGGAGTACGGGGCCAAGGCGGCCCACCTGGTCGACTTCGCCGACGAGATCGACGAGAGCTGGCTGGAGGGCGTCACCACCGTCGGCCTCACCAGCGGTGCCTCGGTGCCCGAGATCCTGGTCCAGGGCGTGCTGGCCTTCCTGGCCGAGCGCGGCTTCGCGGACGTGGAGACGGTCAAGACCGCCGAGGAGCACCTGATCTTCTCGCTGCCCAAGGAGCTGCGCCGCGACCTGCGCGCCGAGGCGGCCGGCAAGCTCTGACCCGACCGCGGTCGAAAGCGCGAGCGGCCCGCGGGCCGCTCGCGCTTTCTGCTGTTCGGGGAGCGGCCCGGCCCGTCCCCTCGTACCTTTGTGCACAGGCTGTGGACAGAGGAGGGCGCGGGACCGTGAGCGGAGCGAAGGCACTCTTCGGGGTGGACATCGGCGGCTCGGGCATCAAGGGCGCGCCGGTGGACGTGGAGCGCGGCGCCCTGCTCCAGGAGCGGCACAAGGTGCTGACCCCGCAGCCGGCCTCGCCCGAGTCGGTGGTGGCCGCCGTCCGCGAGGTGGTCCGGCACTTCGACCACCGGGGGCCGGTCGGCCTCACCTTCCCCGGGGTGGTGGTCGGCGGGCACACCCGGACGGCCGCCAATGTGGACAAGGGCTGGATCGGCCTCGACGCCGCCGGGCTGTTCCGCGAGGCGCTCGACCTGCCCGCCGTGGTGCTCAACGACGCGGACGCGGCCGGGATCGCGGAGATGACGCACGGCGCGGGCCAGGGCCGTGCGGGTGTCGTGCTCGTCCTCACCTTCGGCACCGGCATCGGCAGCGCGCTCTTCACCGACGGCCGGCTCGTCCCCAACACCGAGCTGGGCCACCTCGAGCTGCGCGGCAAGGACGCCGAGCGGCGGGCCTCCTCCGCCGCGCGGGAGCGCCACGAGCTCAGCTGGCCGCAGTGGGCCGGGCGGGTGGACGAGTACCTCGACCTGGTCGAGGGGCTGTTCTCGCCGCAGCTGATCGTGATCGGCGGCGGGGTGAGCCGCAAGCACGAGAAGTTCCTGCCGCTGCTCAAGGCCCGCGAGGCCGAGATCGTCCCGGCGCTGCTGCGCAACGACGCGGGGATCGTGGGCGCGGCCATGGCGGCCGGGGCCTGACGCCCGCCGTCAGCCGCTGTTCCTGCTCCGCCGGAACCGCCGCTGGGCGACGAACCGGGCCGCGACGATCACCGCCGCCAGCGCCGTCCCGGTGAACAGCCAGCCGGCCCGGGTCGCCAGCCCGCTCGCCAGCGCCACCACCTGCGCGGTGACCCCGGAGGCGGACACCGGGCCGAGCAGCAGCAGGGCCACCGCGAAGGCGATCGGCCCGCTGATCGGCGCGGCCGGCAGATCGGCGAGCCGGACCCGGACGGCGGCCTGGAAGCAGACCACCAGGTAGCCCAGGCCGAACAGCACCCCGAGCCCGTCGAACAGCAGCCGGTCCACCGCCGCCGCCGCCAGCGTGCCGCCGAGCGCGAGCACGCCCGTACCGACCGCGGTGAGCCGGGCCGGCCGCCCGCTCCGGCGGCGCTCCCGCCCGGCCGCACCCAGCGCCGACGGCAGCCGCAGCCGCAATCGCAGCCGTGCGGCGGGCACCCGGGCCCCGGCCGGCCGGGGCGGGCCGGCCGCTCCCGGTTCGGGGGGCGCGGCGGGCCCCGGCACGGCGGCGGCCCCGCCGGTGCCCGGCGGCCGGCGGCGTCTGGGCCCGGGCGGTTGGGTACGGATGCTCTGCTCCACCCACCCAACGTACGGTCCGATCATCGCCACACTGTGTAATGGCCGCATTCGGCCGAGCCCGTGTCTCCGAACGGAGCACCACGCCACCCGGACGGACCACCGGTGGCGTACGATCCGACCGTCCGACGACCCGTCAAGTACGCCTTGCCCGACCGAGGAGCGCCGATGACCGAGCACCCCTCCGTCAGCTTCGCCCGGCTCCACCACGTCCAGCTGGACATCCCGGCGGGGGCGGAGGACCGCTGCCGCGAGTTCTGGGGCGGCGTGCTCGGCCTGGCCGAGCTGACCAAGCCGCCCGTACTGGCCGCGCGCGGCGGCTGCTGGTTCGGCGGCGGCGGGGTGGAGGTCCACCTGGGCGTCGTCCCCGAGTTCGCCCCCTCGCCCAAGGCGCACCCGGGCATCCTGGTCGACGGCCTCGACGCCCTGGCCGAGCGCCTCACCGCCCACGGCCTCCCGGTGACCTGGGACGACAACTTCCCCGGGTACCGCCGCTTCCACTCCGCCGACCCCTTCGGCAACCGGCTGGAGTTCCTGGAGCCCGCCCCCGCCGCCTGACCCGTGAGCCCGTGGCCGCTGCCCGTAGACTGGGTGGCCGGCCCGTACGGTGCCGCATTCGACTCCTCCAAGCCCACGGGACTGCGCTTCATGTCGCTCACGATCGGAATCGTCGGCCTGCCGAACGTCGGCAAGTCGACCCTGTTCAACGCCCTGACCAAGAACGACGTGCTGGCGGCCAACTACCCGTTCGCCACCATCGAGCCGAACGTCGGCGTCGTCGGCGTGCCGGATGCCCGGCTCAACAAGCTCGCCGAGATCTTCGGCTCGCAGCGCATCCTCCCGGCCACCGTCGACTTCGTCGACATCGCGGGCATCGTCCGCGGCGCCAGCGTGGGTGAGGGCCTGGGCAACAAGTTCCTCGCGAACATCCGTGAGTCGGATGCGATCTGCCAGGTCATCCGGGCCTTCGTCGACCCGGACGTGGTGCACGTCGACGGCAAGGTCTCGCCCAAGGACGACATCGAGACCATCAACACCGAGCTGATCCTCGCCGACCTCCAGTCGATCGAGAAGGTCATCCCGCGGCTCCAGAAGGAGGCCCGCCTCAAGAAGGAGTCCGCGGCCACGCTGGCCGCCGCCGAGGCCGCCCAGAAGATCCTGGAGAGCGGCAAGACCCTCTTCGAGGTCGGCTTCGACGCCGCCTCCGTCCGCGAGCTGCACCTGCTCACCACCAAGCCCTTCCTCTACGTCTTCAACGTGGACGAGGACGAGCTGGTCGACGAGGCCTTCAAGGACGAGCAGCGCGCCCTGGTCGCCCCGGCCGAGGCCATCTTCCTGAACGCCAAGATCGAGTCCGAGCTGATCGGCATGGACGAGGACGAGGCCCTCGAGCTCCTCCAGTCGATGGGCCAGGAGGAGACCGGCATGGCCACCCTCGGCCGCGTCGGCTACGAGACCCTGGGCCTCCAGAGCTACCTCACCGCCGGTCCGAAGGAAGCCCGCGCCTGGACCATCAAGAAGGGCGCCACCGCCCCCGAGGCCGCCGGTGTCATCCACACCGACTTCCAGAAGGGCTTCATCAAGGCCGAGATCATCTCCTTCGACGACCTGGTCGCCACCGGCTCCATCGCCGAGGCCCGCTCGAAGGGCAAGGCCCGCATCGAGGGCAAGGAGTACATCATGCAGGACGGCGACGTGGTGGAGTTCCGCTTCAACGTCTGACGCGTCCCGCGCGACGAGGCCGTCCGACCCGCTGCAAGGCGGGTCGGACGGCCTCTCGGGTTTTCCGGTGGAATTGCGTGCTGCTCAGCAGGCGAATCCCGGAGAGTTGGACCAGAACGTCAGGAACGACCAGGTCTGGGCGCCGATGATGCCGTCGACCGTGATTTTGGCGCACACCTGGAACCGTCGCGTCGCGGCGTCAGTGATGGGGCCGAATTCGCCGTCCACCAGCAGTTTGTCCCCCGTCAGGGAGGAATTGAGGTAGCACTGCGCCTGCTTGACCGCATCCCCCGAGGCCCCCTGCTTGATGGTCGGACGGGCTTCGGTGAAGTTGCAGATCTGGGTCGGCTGGGTGTCGGTCACCTTCGGAATTCCTTTGCAATTCGCATACGAATGTACTGGCTGGGTCTCCTGGGCATTCCCAGGGAAGCACAGGTCGTAGCGGGGTGCAGCGCAGGTGGCCCGTCCGGCGTGACGCGTGGTCAGCTGTGGAGCGGGGCGCCTTCGCCGGCGGCGGCCCGGGTGAGGGTCTCGGCGAGGAGGGCGGGGGTGGTGAGCATGGGGAAGTGGCCGGTGGGGAGTTCGAAGTAGGTGGTGGTGGGGGCGGCGAGTTTGGCGAAGCGGGGAGCTCCGGTGGCGTGGAGGGAGCGGGCGACTTCGATGCTGAGACCGTTCTCGAGGCAGAAGACGCCGGTGGTGGGGACGGCGGCCCAGGCGCCGGTCAGGGTGACGGGGTCGGTGACGGTACCGGCCGGCTGTGGGCGGGCGTGGCGGTGGTAGTGGGCCAGCAACTCGCCGGTGACGCCGGTCAGTTCGGCGGGGACGGGGAGCAGTCCGCCCGCCGTCGCGGGCGGCAGGTGGGCGCCGGCGAAGCTGGTGGCCAGCGACTCGCCGTCCTCGGGGGTGCCGGTGTCGACGAGGACGATCCGCTCGACCAGCTCCGGCCGCAGGTCGGCCGCGCCGATCGCGGGGTAGCTGCCGTAGCTGTGGGCCACCAGGACCACCGGCCCCTCCCGGTTGGCCACGGCGGCCACCGCCGCGACGTGGTCCGCGAGCCGGACCTGCCCGGCCGCCGGGCCGGCCTCGGGCTCCAGGCCGGGGAGGGTCACCGGCACCGCCCGGTGCCCCCGCGCCGTCAGCTCCTCGGCCACCGCGTCCCAGGCCCAGCCACCCATCCAGAGCCCGGGCACCAGCAGGAACGTCGTCATCGCAGACCTCTTCTCAGGGAAGGGGCGCCGGTGCGCCGCCGGAGCAGAAGGTAGGACCTCCCCCAGGGGGAGAATCCAGCCCGGGAGGCCGGGTTAGGCGGCGAGGTCGTGCGGGGCGGGCTTCGCGGCGGGCCGGTCGTCGCGCATGACCAGGGCGGCCAGCACGGCGGCGGCCAGGACACCGATCGCGCTGATGGTGAAGGTGGTGCTCATCGCGGAGGTGAAGGCGGCCCGGGCGGAGTGGACCAGGCCGGGGTCGCCGTGGGCGGCGGCGAGGGCGGCGCCGATCGAGTGCCGGGCCGCGGCGGGGGTGCCGGCGGGCAGCTCGTGGGTGAAGCGGCCGGCCAGCAGCGAGCCGAGGATGGCGATGCCCAGGGCGGTACCGGCCTGCTGGACGGTGTCGTTGAGAGCGGATCCGACCCCCGCCCGCTCGGCGGGGATGGTGCCCATCAGGGCGCCGACCGCGGCCGGCATGGCGAGCCCGGCGCCGAGGCCGAGCAGGCCGAGGGCGACGGCCGGGCGGGTGAAGCCGCCGTCCACCGGGACGGTGGTGAGCAGGCCGAAGGAGGCGGACATCACGAGCATGCCGCCGAGCACCAGGTACCGGTGGCCGAACCGGGGGTTGAGGGCGGCCCCGGCGCTGTTGCCGATCAGCGCGGCGACGGCCAGCGGCACGAAGGCGAGCCCGGCCTTGACCGGCGAGTACCCGAGCACCGACTGCAGGTACTGGGTGAGCACCAGCAGCAGGCCGCCGTTGCCGATCTGCACCAGCGTCAGGGAGAGCGAGCCGCCGGTGAAGTTGCGGTGGCGGAAGAGCGCCAGCGGGACCATCGGCGCGTCGGTCACGTGCTCCCAGAGCACGAAGCCGCCGAGGGCGAGCACGGCGACGGCGAGGGTGAGGGCGGCGTGGCCGCCGAGGGCGCCGTGCTGCGGGAGCTCGATGATCCACCAGATCAGCGCCGTCATGCCGGTGGCGGAGAGCACCGCGCCCAGCGGGTCGGCCTTCTGCCACGGGCCCTTGGACTCGGGCATCAGGGTGCGCCCGGCCAGCACGGCGAGGGCCACCACGGGGACGTTGACCAGGAAGATCGCGTGCCAGGAGAGGTGGTCGATCAGCACTCCGCCGAGCACGGGGCTGCCGACCAGGCCGAGCATCGAGACCGAGCCCCAGGCCGCCATCGCCTTGCCGCGCTCGTCCTCCTCGAAGACGGTGATCAGGATCGACAGGGTCGAGGGCATGATCAGCGCACCGCCGACCCCCATCGCGACCCGGGCGGCGATCACCTCACCGGGCGAGGCCGCGAGGCTGGCGGCCAGTGAGGCGGCGCCGAACAGCAGCAGCCCGACGATCATCACCCGCCGCCGGCCGAACCGGTCGCCGAGGCTTCCGGAGGTGAGCAGCAGCCCGGCGAAGACCAGGACGTAGGAGTCGAGGATCCACTGGGTGTCCTGCGTGGTGGCACGCAGGTCGGCGGTCATCGAGGGCACGGCCACGGTGAGGGCCATGCTGTCGACCACCAGCACCAGGGTGCTCAGGCAGAGCACCAGGAGGATCCACCACCGGCGGGGGTTGCGGGCTGTCGGGCGGGCTTCCATCAGAGTTCCTTCCGGGGTGCGCACACTGTTCCTGCGATGCGAACACTGTACGCAGCTGCGTACAGTGTTCGCAATGCCGAGGCGATGTACGCTCGGTGCGAACGCTGTACGCAGAGGAGGAGCCGATGGCAGCCGAGACCCCCGCGATCCCGTCCGTCTGGGCCCGCCCGCAGCGCGAGGCCGAGCAGCCGGTGCTGAGCCGGGAGGCCATCGTGCGCGAGGCGGTCGCGATGCTGGACGCGGACGGCGTCGAGGCGCTGAGCATGCGCAAGCTCGGGGCCCGGCTGAACGCCGGGGCGACTTCGCTCTACCGGCACATCGCGACCAAGGACGAGCTGATGGAGCTCGCGGTGGACGAGGTGATCGCGGAGATCTGCGTGCCGGCGCTGGTCGGCGACGACTGGCGGGCGGCGGTGACCGAGGCGGCCGGGGGCTTCCGGGCGACGGCGCTGCGGCACCCGTGGCTGTCGGCGGTCCTCGGGCAGGCCGGGCTGGCCTACCTGGGGCCCAATCTGATGGCGTTCTCGGAGCGGCTGGCCACGCTGTTCGCGGACGCGGGCTTCCCGGAGCCCAGCCGGGCGATCGACGCGGTGCTGGCGTTCGTCCTCGGGATGAGCGTCACCGAGGCGGCCTGGCTGAGCACGGTCGCCCGCGCCGGGGAGACCGAGACCGAGTTCGTGGCCCGCCTGATGCCCGCCGCCCGCGAGGCCGTGTCCGGCCACCAGCACCTCACCGAGGCGTACGCCGCCCAGCAGGCCCCCGACCCGGCCGAGATCCGGGAGGCCAAGTTCGCCTACGGCCTGGCGGTCGTCCTCGACGGCCTGGCACTGCGGCTCCCGCGCTAGCGCTCGAGCAGGTGCGCGTTGACCGCGCGCGCCTCGGCGGCCAGCTCGGGGAGCTCGACCACCTCGATGCCGGCGGCCGTGAGCAGGGCCGTGCCCTGACAGGCGGTGACGAAGAGGTCCGGCTCCCGCCAGGCGACCACCACGCGGGGGATGCCCGCCGCGATGATCAGCTCGGCGCAGGTGCGGGGGCGCGAGGCGCGCTGCCCACAGGGTTCGAGGGAGCTGTAGATGGTCGCGGTGCGCAGCCGCGGATCGTCGGCGGCGAGCTTGCCGAGGGCGGCCTCCTCGGCGTGGTTGTGGCCGTCCACCTCGCGGCTGTACCCCTCGGCGAGCACCGAGCCGTCCGCGCCGACGATCACCGCGCCCACCGAGAAGGCGGTCTCCGAGGGCGGGCAGCGCCGGGAGAGCTCGACGGCCCTGGTCAGCCGCAGCAGGTCGGTGGTCACGGGGCGGACTCCTTGGGGGCGTACCGGAGCAGGACGACGTCCCCCACAGTACGTGCCCCGAGCAGCCGCATCCGGCGCCCCGGCCCGCCGGGGAAGGCGGCGGGCCCGACGAAGCGCGGCGCCGCCGCCTGGCCGACCAGCAGCGGCGCGACGGCCAGCTGCAGCTCGTCCGCCAGCCCCTCGGCGAGGAACTGGGTGTGCACCCCGCTGCCGCCCTCGACCATCAGCCGGCCGACGCCCCGCCGGCCCAGCTCGTCCAGCACCGCCGCCGGGGCGACCCGCTCGCCCAGCCCCACCACCTCGGCGAGCCCCGCCAGCCGCTCCCGCAGCCCGGGGGCGGCGGCCGCTGTGGTGAACACCAGCTTCGCGCCCCCGGTGTGCCAGAACTTCAGCCCGGCGTCGAGCTCCCCGCTCGCGCTGAGCGTGACCTTGAGCGGGTACTCCGGCCGGCCCTCGGCCACCCGGGCGGCCCGGCGGGCGGCGGAGTTGACCAGCAGCCGGGGGTTGTCCACCCGCAGGGTGTTGCCGCCGACCAGCAGGGCGTCGCAGGAGGCCCGCACCTCGTCGACCCGGTCGAAGTCCTCGGCGTTGGAGAGCAGCAGCCGCTCGGGCGAGGCGTCGTCGAGGTAGCCGTCCACCGACACGGCGGCGCTGAGCAGGACGTACGGTCGGCGGATCGCCACGGCGAGAGGTCCGATCTGACGGGAGGACGGGAGGTCGGGAGGACGGGAGGACGGGGAAGGACGGGGGAGGGGCCGTCAGTCACCGTACGCTCCCGCAGGGCACTGTCCGCCCACCCGCGGCGCGGGTGCCGTCCGTGGCCGGCGGCCGGTCAGGTGCGCGGCGCCAGCGGCAGGGGCAGGGCCGGCAGGCCGTCGATGCTGGTGCCGATGAGCTCCTTGCCCTCGCAGTAGGCGGAGAAGTTCTCCTCGCCCTTGCGCTCGAAGTACTCGGCGTGCAGCGTGCGTTCCTCGCGGTAGTCCATGAACGGCACGGCGTAGCCGCAGGAGTCGCTGACCCGCTCCACCCGTACCAGGATCACCGCCCGGAGCCCGGCGCCGTCCACCGACGGATCGAAGTGGGCCAGCAGGGTGTCGAAGCGCGGGTCGTCCCGGAAGACGGCCTCGCCCCGGCCGTGCACCCGCACGATGTTCGGCGGACCGTCGAAGGCGCACCACATCAGGGTGATCCGCCCGTTCTCCCGCAGGTGGGCGATGGTCTCGGCGGTACTGCCGCCGAAGTCCAGGTAGGCCACGGTGAGTTCGTCCAGCACCACCAGGGTGCCGGCCCGGCCCTTGGGGGAGAGGTTGACGTGGCCGTCCTCGGCGAGCGGTGCGGTGGCGGTGAAGAAGAGGGGCTGGGCCTCGATGAACGTCCGCAGGCGGCCCTCGATGCGTTCGTAAGTCTTTCCCATGGCCCAAGTCTTTCGTGGAACCGGGTGGTCAGGGGAGGGCAAACAGCTGTCGTATTGCATTGTGAGACAGATCTTCTTGAGAAGTGAGACAGTATCTACTCTCGGAGCGTCGGGCCGAGTGCCCAGGAGGGGAGTCGTCATGACCGAGCATCAGGCCGTCTACACCCACGGCCACCAGGAGCCGGTGCTGCGTTCGCACCGCTCGCGCACCGCCGCCGACTCGGCGGCCTACCTGCTGCCCGAACTGCGGCCGGGCCAGGCCCTGTTGGACGTGGGCTGCGGCCCCGGCACGATCACCGCCGACCTGGCCGAGGCGGTCGGCCCCACCGGGCGGGTGGTCGCGGTGGACAGGTCGGCCGAGGTGCTGGCCCAGGCCGCCGAGTACGCGGCCGGGCGCGGGCTGTCGAACATCGTCTTCGAGGTTGCCGACATCCAGGAACTGCCTTACCAAGACGGCGAGTTCGACGTGGTCCATGCGCACCAGGTGCTGCAGCACGTGGCCGATCCGGTGCGGGGGCTGCGCGAGCTGTGCCGGGTGACGGCCCCGGGCGGGGTGGTCGGGGTGCGGGACGCGGACTACGCGGCGATGGCCTGGTACCCCGAACTGCCGGAGCTGGACGACTGGTCGGCGCTGTACCGGCGGATCGCCCGGCACAACGGCGGCGAGCCGGACGCCGGGCGGCGGCTGTCGGCCTGGGCGAGGGCGGTCGGCTGCCGCGAAGCCGTGGCGAGCACCGGCACCTGGACGTACGCGACCCCGGAGCGGCGCGCCTGGTGGGCGGGCCTGTGGGCCGACCGCACGGTCGCCACCGCCACCGCCCGCACGGCCCTCGCCGAGGGCTTCGCCACCGAGGCGGAGCTGGCCGCGATCGCCGCGGGCTGGCACCGCTGGGCGGCCGACCCGGACGGCTGGTTCGCCGTCCTGCACGGTGAACTCTTGCTGCGCCCGTAGCCGCCTGCCATTCACCAAGTCTTCACGCTCCCTACCGCCAGTCCACACCTCCCGGAAACAAGCCGCGTACCTGTCAGTGGCGACCGGCCGGTAACGTACCGGCGCATCGGGCCCGGCCCGTCCCCCACCGGGCCGGGCCTGCCACCCCTTTGCCACTACGGTCGAGGCATGACGACCACGCACCGGGTGATGCGCCAGGACGACAACGGCAACCGATTCCTGCTCGCCAAGGGCCTCACGCGGCCCGCCGCCGAGGCGCTCGCCGAGGAGTACGAGGCCCGCGGCCACAAGCAGCTCTACTGGGTCGAGGCGGAAGAGGCCCCCAGGTACGTCGTGGGCGGTGCGCTCGTGCACGGCGGCCGGGTGCTGGCCGCCCGCCGCAGTGCGCCGCCCGCGGTGGCGGGCCGGTGGGAGTTCCCCGGCGGCAAGGCCGAGCCGGGGGAGAGCCAGGAGCAGGCGCTGGAGCGCGAGCTGCTCGAGGAGCTGGGGGTGCGGGCCCGGGCGCTCGCCCCGCTGCCCGGCGGCTGGGAGGTCCGGCCCGGGCTCGAACTGCGGCTGTGGACGGCCGAGCTGCTCGACGGCGAGCCCGAACCGCTGCAGGACCACTCCGAGCTGCGCTGGCTGGGCCCGGACGAGCTCGACCAGGTCGACTGGCTGGAGCACGACCGTGAGGCGCTCCCGCACGTCGAGCAGCTGCTCCGGAGGCGCAGCACGACTTAGCCCAGGTAGGTCAATCGGAAAAGATGACCCGAAATGCCGGGATATCCGGCGAATCACCGGGGTATGTCACTGTTCGACAGTAATCGTCACCTTCGGTGAGGCGAGGCCCGGCCGCCGCACCGACCTGCGCACAGGAGGCCCCGTCGGTGTCGAGCACGGGTAGCAACAAGGGCAGCGCCGCCGCCCGGGCCCGCCTGCGCCGCCGGGGCCCGCAGTCGGCCCCCGAGCCGGGGCCGCGCGGTTCGACCCCGCCGATGCTGCGCCGCCGGCGCGAGGCCGCGCCGACCGCGCCGCAGCCGGAGCAGCCGCTCGCCACCCCCACCGTCCGGGGCCTGCCGACCGCCCCCTTCCCCGGCCCGCCCGCCGAGGCCGCCCTGCGGTACGGCCAGCAGACCGAGGGCAGCCTGCTGGACGTGGTGAAGGTCGCGATCGCCATCCTCGACACCTCCGGCCGGGTGGTGCTCTGGAGCCCGGCGGCCGAGCAGCTGCTCGGCTGGCCCAGCGAGCTGCTGGTGGGCCGCCGGATCGAGGAGCTGATGATCGACGAGCAGCTGATCGCCGACACCCGCGCCGCCATCCAGGACACCCTGCGGCACGGCAACTGGCACGGCCTCACCGCGCTGCGCCACCGCGAGGGCCCGCGCGTCCCGGTCGAGGCCCGGATCTCGCTCCTGGTCGACGGCGACGGCACCCCCTTCCTGCAGGTCGCGCTGGCCGAGGCGGCCACCGTCCGGGCCGTCGAGCGGGACCTCGCCGTCCGGGACGCGCTCTTCGAGCAGTCCCCGCTCGGCATCGCGATCCTCGACACCGACCTGCGCTACACCGCCGTCAATCAGACCCTGGCCGAGATGAACGGCCTCTCCGCCGAGGACCACGTCGGGCGCACCACGGGCGAGACCCTGCCCGAGCGGGCCGCCGACGAGATCACCGCGATCCAGCGCCAGGTGCTGGCCACCGGGGAGCCCGTCATCGACGTCACCCTCGCCGCGCCCTCCACCGCCCG
This sequence comes from Kitasatospora sp. NPDC002227, assembly GCF_040296285.1. Lineage (NCBI taxonomy): Bacteria > Bacillati > Actinomycetota > Actinomycetes > Kitasatosporales > Streptomycetaceae > Kitasatospora > Kitasatospora sp. NPDC002227. The sequence continues at coordinate 179,865 of NZ_JBEOWY010000002.1, read as the reverse complement.
CTCCGGCTTCCGCTCGATCTCCTACAGCCGGATGACCGACCGCGCGGGCAAGGTGCTCGGCATCTCCGGCACCGTGATGGACGTCACCGACCGCTACCGCGCGGTGGCCAAGGTCGAGCACGCCCGGCGCCGGCTCTCGCTGCTCAACGAGTTCGGCTCCCGGGTCGGCGACCTGCTCGACGCCTCCCGGATCGCCCAGGAGCTGGCCGGGGCCGTGGTGCCCAGGCTCGCCGACTTCGCCGCCGCGATCCTGCTGCAGGCCGTCGCGCACGGCGACGACCTGCCCCGGCACGGCCACGACCGCCGTACCTCGCTGCTGCAGCTCGGCGTCGCCTCGGTGCAGGACGGCGCCGAGGTCGAGGTGATGCTGCGCCGGGGCGCCCGGATCACCTTCGCCGAGGACTCCGCCTTCGGCCGGGTGCTGCGCACCGGCGTGCCCGAGCTGCTCACCTCCCCGGCCGAGCTGAGCGACCTCAGCTACCCGGGGGACCCGAAGGTGCAGGCCGCCCACGACCTGGGCGTGCACTCCCGCCTGGTCGTCCCGCTGCGCGCCCGGGGCATCGTGATCGGCCTGCTGGTGGTCAGCCGCTGCGGTTACCGCGAGGGCTTCGACCGGGACGACCTGGCCTTCACCGTCGAGCTGGCCGACCGGGCCGGCTCCTCGCTCGACAACGCCCGCCTCTACGCCCGCGAGCGCACCGCCGCGCTCACCCTCCAACGCACCCTGCTGCCCCAGCAGGTGCCCCAGCCGACCGGGGTCGAGGTCGCCTACCGGTACGTGCCCGGCAGCAGCGGCACCGAGGTCGGCGGCGACTGGTTCGACGTCATCCCGCTGCCCGGCGAGCGCACCGCCCTGGTGGTCGGCGACGTGATGGGCCACGGCCTGCGGGCCGCCGCCACGATGGGCCGGCTGCGCACCGCCGTCCGGACTCTGGCCGGGCTCGACCTGGCGCCGGACGTGCTGCTGCGGCACGTGCACGAGCTGGCCGACGACCTCGCCCAGGGCCCGGACGAGGCGCTGCTCGCCACCTGTGTGTACGTGGTCTTCGACCCGGCCACCCGGCGGCTGACCGCGACCAAGGCCGGCCACATCCCGCCCGTCCTGGTGGTGCCCAAGGAGCCCGTCGAGGAGATCCCCCGGATCGGCAGCGCGCTCACCGGCGGGGTCGGTCAGATCCTCGACCTGCCTTCGGGCGCGCCGCTGGGCGTGGGCGGGGTGCCGTTCGAGTCGATGGAGCTGGAGATCCCCGAGGGCAGCCTGCTCGCGCTCTGCACGGACGGCCTGGTCGAGAGCCGGGACAAGGACCTGGACGTCGGACTCGGGCGGCTGCTGAGCGTCCTGGAGCAGCCGTACGCCTCGATCCAGCAGGCCTGCGAGGCGGTGCTCGAGACGATGGAGCAGGGGCGCGAGCCGGACGACGTCGCCCTGCTGGTGGCCCGGCTCGGCCGGGGCCAGGCGGGCACCCCGACCGCCGGCTGGACGCTGCCCGCCGAGCCGACCGCCGTCTCCCGGGCCCGCCGTCTGGTGCGCGGCACCCTGACCGAGTGGGGCGTGGAGGAGCTCACCGACACGGCGGAGCTGCTGGTCAGCGAGCTGGTCACCAACTCCGTCCGCTACGCCAGCGCCCCGATCGGGGTGCGGCTCACCCTCGGCGACACCCTGCTGGTGGAGATCTCCGACCCGCTGCCCGACCCCCCGCGCGAGCGCCACGCGGCCGAGGCCGACGAAGGCGGCCGGGGCCTGGAGCTGGTCCGCCGGCTCGCGCTGCGCTGGGGCACCCGCGCGGAGGGGATGGGCAAGGTGGTCTGGTTCGAGCTCACCCTCGGCGGCGAGCCCGTACCTGAGGCGGAGAGTCTTTACGCGCTGTAGCCCTGGAGGTCGACCAGGAGGTCGGTGCGGCCGCTGAAGTTGTACACCTCGATGAAGCCGTCCGCCGAGACGGGCACCAGGGCGAGGTTGGGCACGGTCTGCCCGGCGGTGAAGTTCAGGATCGAGGTGCCCGGCCGGGAGGAGCCCGCCTGGTACGCGGTGAGGTAGCCCGGGGCGGTCGGGCCGACCGCGGTCAGGTTCACCAGGACGGCCTTCGTGTAAGCCGGGACGACGCCCGCCACCCTGATCCGCATGGTGCCCCCGGGGCCGAGCGCGCTGTGCGTGGTCCGGGTGTCCACCAGCCGGGTCGGGGTGACGGTGGTGAGCGGCCGGGTGTCCTCGCCGGGAGCGGCGTAGTAGCCCTGGAGGTCGGCGATCAGGTGCACGCTGCCGTTGTGGTTGTAGAGCGTGACGGTGCCGTCCGGGTCGATCGGGACGGTGACCTGGTTGGCGACGGTCTGCCCGACGGCGAAGTTGAGGCTGGAGCTGCTGGGCGGGTTCCCGTCGGGGGCGGCGGTCACGTAGCCGCTCTGGGTGGGCCGGGTGGCCGTCAGGTTGAGCACCACCGCGCGGGCTGCGTCCGGCAGCAGCCCGCTCCCGCGGACCTTCACCTTGACGGTGCCGCCCGCGCCCAGCGGGGTGCCGGGGCCCTGACGGGTGTCGAGCACCCGGGTCGGGGCGACGGAGCCGAGGTGGTTCCCGGCGCCGGCGGCGGGCATGGTGGTGCCGTAGTAGCCCTGGACGTCGGCGATCAGGTGGACGTCCCCGCTGAAGTTGTAGAGCGAGACGGTGCCGTCCGGGCCGACCGGGACGACGACGGCGTTGGCGACGGTCTGCCCGGTGGTGAAGTTGAGGCTGGAGACGGTCGGCCGGTCGGTGCCGGTCGGGTAGGCGGTGACGTAGCCGCCGGTCGTGGGCCGGGTGGCCGTCAGGTTGAGCAGGACGGCCGTCATCCCGCCGGCCGGCAGGCCCGCCACGCCCGCGACCTTCAGCTTGTGGACCCCACCGGGGCCGACCGGGGTGCCGGTGCCCTGGCGGGTGTCCAGGATCCGGGTGGGCTTGACCGGCGCGAACTCGGGGGTGACCGTCAGCGTCGCGGTCGCGGTGCCCGTGCGGCCCTGGGTGTCCGTCATCGTGGTCGTGACCCGGTAGAAGCCGGGCCGGGCGTACACGTGCGTCGGCTGGTCGGTGACGGGCGTCCGGTCGCCGTAGTCGAAGGTGGTGCGGGTGATCGGCCAGGGGCTCGCCACGGTGGTGACGGCGTGCACCGAGAGCAGGTCGGCATCCTGGGAGAGCTTCAGCTGGGGGGCGATCGGCGCCGTGCCGATGATGTCGACCGACAGGGTCCGGACGACGGTCTGGCCCGCGTCGTCCGTCGAGACGGCCCTGACCTGGTAGGTGCCGGTCCTGGGGAAGGTGTGCGTGAGCGGGCTGGTGGCCCCGGCCTCCACCGGGCTGCCGTCGCCGAAGTCGACCGAGGTCCTGATGCTGGTGGCCCAGGGTGAAGTGGCCTTGAAGTCGACCGTCGCGTCCAGCGGGTGGCTGATGTCGGACTTCGGTGTGACGCTCAGGCTCAGCGCGACGGGCGGGCGCTGGAACTCGGTGGCACCGCGGTCGTGGCTGCCGGTGCCGGGCACCAGCGGGTCGTGCACCCGGGCCAGCCCCCGCACGTCGGTGTCCGACTCCCCGGGGGCCTTCGGGTCGGCCGAGTCGATCACGACCGAGCCCTCGGTCGGGGTGGTGATCGAGGCGCGGTCGCCGGCGAGGTCGTGCGCGCCCTGGCCGGTGGCTCGGAACTCGGCCGGGGTGTCGTAGGTCTGACCGCCCCAGACGTAGGGGCGCGGCGCGCCGGTGGCGACCACGTTGTAGTCGGCCCTGGTACCGGTGGTCGAATCGGCGGCCACCGAGAGGCCGGAGGGGGTGGAGCCGCTCCCGGGCACGGGCACCACGGAGAGCACGTTGTTCTCGACGGTGGTCGCCGTGGAGCCGCCCGAGACCCGCACGGCAGCGCCCCGGGCATTGTCGACGGTGTTGCCGGTGACCACGGTGCCGTCGGCGCCGTCGACGGAAATGCCGTCCTTCACAGGGTCGGTGAGGACGTTGGTGGTGATCACGGCCCCGGTCACACCCGGGGTGACCGCCACGCCGACGCCGGCGCCGGAGGTCTGCAGCTGACTGTGGCTCAGGGTCACGTCGCTGCTCCGGCCGGTGATGCGGACAGCCGCGCTCTGCTCCGTCTCCTTGAGCGCGGTGCCCGTCGTGATGTCGTCCAGGACGACGTGCTGGGACCCGGTCACCTCCACCGCGCTCTTCGGCGCATTGGTGCTGACGTGCCGCAGGACCACGTCGTGCACGCCGGCCAACGTGAACCCGGTGTCGCTGCCGGTGACCGTGGCGGCCGGGTCATGGTTGTCCGGCCGCACGTCAGGGCCCTCGACGGTGATCGGAGCGCCGGGCCTGCCGGAGTGCGTGAGCCGGACGTCCTCCCGGTAGAAGCCGCCGCCGATGTGCACGGTCTGCCCGGCCTGGACGGCGGCCGTGGCGGCCGAGACGGTGCAGTACGGCGTGAGCCTGCCGCCCGCCGCGGGGGCGTAGTCCGAGCAGTTGACGGTGTTGTCGACGTACAGGTCGACCGTGTCGGCGTGGGCGACGCTGACCAGTGGCAGGCCGGCCGTGACGGACAGGACGAGAACGGCGACAGCGGTGGCGCGGTTGCGGCGCAAGACGGTTCCCCCGGGGTGGGCTGAGAAGTGGATGACATGAGGAGGGACAGTCGCGAAGTGCGGAAGGTTGTACGAAGAGTTTCCCGGGATTCTCCGTAGTCGAAAGTGTGTTCCCATCAGGGTGTGACGGTCGTGATCTTGTCTGCGGGCACGACGGTTCGGAGTGTCAGGGCCGGGTAATGGGCTCCCGGAGGTCAGCCGAGTCGATGTTGTGATGTAGCGGACGTGTCAGGCCCCGCTCGGATGATGAATACTCGGTCTTCTCGACATCCGGATGGGCACGGGTTGGAGGGGTCGGTCCGTTGAACAGCATCCCGGCATGGAGCGCGCCGAGCGGCAGCGACCATGCCGCCGTACCCGGACAGGCCGGGCCCGCCGAGGCCGAAGGCCTGCCGGGCGGCTGGGGCTACGGGCAACCGGGCTCGATCTACGACTACATCCGGGTCGCCACCTTCGCGATCGGGCCGGACGGTCTGATCAGCCAGTGGAGCAGCCGCGCCGCCGAGTTCTTCGGCGTCCCCGCCACCGAGGCGGTCGGCGCCGACCCGGTCACCGCCTTCGTGCCGCGCGAGCTGTGGCAGCGCGGCCGGTCCCGCCTGGAGCGCATCCTGGCCGGCGAGGAGTGGATCGGCACCGCCCCGTACCGGGACGGCGCCGGCAGCGAGAGCCTGGCCGAGCTGTACGTGATGCCGGACTGCGCCACCTCCGGCGCCGCCGGGGCGACCTGCCTGGCCGTGGACCTCGGGCGGCTGCGCCGGATCGAGACCGACCTGGCCGCCTCCGAGGCGGTCTTCGGCCAGACGCCCACCGGCTTCTTCCTCTTCGACCTCGACCTGAAGCTGCAGCGCGTCAACGACGCCTTCGCGGCCGGGATCGGCCTGCCCCGGACCGAGTTCGAGGGCCTCGGCCCGCACGACCTGTTCCTGCCGGGGGAGGCCGACCGGCTCGCCCTGGCGATGCGCAAGGTGCTGGCCAGCGGCGAGCCGGTGCTCGACCTGCGCTTCACCGGCACCGCCCCGCGGGTCGCCGCCGCGCCCCGCACCGGCCGCAGCGAGGGCGTGCGCCGGTGGGCGATCTCGCTCTACCGGCTGAACAGCTCCGCCGGGCACCCGATGGGAGTCGCGGGCCAGGTCCTGGACGTGACGAGCCGTCATGTCGCCGAGCGCGAGGCCGCCGGGGTCCGGCGCAGCCTCGCGCTGCTCAACGAGGCCAGCAGCCACATCGGTTCGACCCTCGACCTGGAGACCACCGCCAAGGAGCTGCTCGACGTCATCGTCCCGCAGTTCTGCGACCTGGCCAGCGTCGACCTCTACACCGCCCTGCTCAGCGGCGACGCGGGCCCGATCTCGGCCGGCCCCGGCCAGGCCGACGGCTGCGGCGAACTGCGCCGGGTCGCCGTCTCCAGCGTGGTCGGCGGCGCCGCCAGCGTGCTCGGCCCGGAGGGCACCGTCACCGTCGCCGAGGCCGGCGGCACCCTCTGCTACCCCCGCCGCTCCCCGCACGCCCGCGCCCTGCGCACCGGCCGCAGCGTGGTGCCCCAGCCCGGGCCCGACCCGCTGCTGCGCTCCACCCTGGTGGTGCCGCTGGTCGCCCGCGACCAGGTGCTCGGCCTGGTCCAGCTCTCCCGCGCGATCGGCAGCGAGCCGTTCGACGCGCGGGACGTCGCGATCGCCGAGGAGCTGGTGGCCCGCGCCGCCGTCTGCGTGGACAACGCCCGGCTCTACCGCCGCGAGCACGAGCGCGCCCTGATCCTGCAGCGCAGCCTGCTGCCCCCGGGCAACCCGGCCGCCACCGGCCTGGAGATCGCCCGCCGCTACCTGCCCAGCAACAACAACACCGAGGTCGGCGGCGACTGGTTCGACGTCATCCCGCTGCCGGGCAGCCGTACCGCCCTGGTGATCGGCGACGTGATGGGCCGCGGCCTGCGCGCCGCCGTCGCGATGGGCCAGCTGCGCACCGCCGTGCGCACCCTCGCCATGCTCGACCTCGACCCGGCCGAGGTGCTCACCGCGCTCGACGAGATCGCCCGCGGCCTCGGCGGCGACACCAGCTCACCCGGCGAGGACCCAGAGCTCTACCTCGCCACCTGCATCTACGCCGTCTACGACGCCGTCACCCAGCGCTGCGTCTTCGCCAACGCCGGCCACCTGCCGCCCGCCCTGCTCACCGAGGGCGAGCCCGCGCAGATGCTCGCCGTCCCGCCCGGCCTGCCGCTGGGCGTCGGCGGCGAGCCCTTCGAGGAGGTGGAGGTCACCCTCGAGGACGGCGCGGTGCTCGGCCTCTACACCGACGGTCTGGTCGAGTCCCGCAAGCACCAGCTGGACGAGGGCCTGCGGGCCTTCCGCACCGCCCTCACCGGCGGCTCCAAGCAGCTGGAGCAGCTCTGCGACGAAGTCCTGGACGAGCTCATCCCGCACCACGGCGAGGACGACATCGCGCTCCTGATGGCCAAGGTGCAGGCGCTGCCCGAGGACGCGGTGGGGGACTGGCGGCTCCCCTCCGAGCCCACCTCCGTCGCCAAGGCCCGCGAACTCGCCTGCGGCTGGCTGCTGGTGCGCGGCCTCGACGACCTGGTCGACACCACCGAGCTCCTGGTCAGCGAGCTCGTCACCAACGCCCTGCGGCACGGCCGCGGCGAGATCCGCCTCCGGCTCCTGCGCGACCGCACCATGGTCTGCGAGGTCTGGGACGACGGCTACGCCCAGCCCCGCCAACGCCGCGCCCAGGAGACCGACGAGGGCGGCCGCGGCCTCCAACTCGTCAGCCTCCTCGCCGAACGCTGGGGCAGCCGGCGGACTCCGAACGGCAAGATCGTCTGGTTCGAACTGACGATGTGACCCTTTCGCTGCGCGGGCCAGGTGCACTACCCAGGGGCGCGAGGAACTGCGCCCCTGGATGCTGCAACCGGGTGCTCCTGCGGACCTGTACGCCGTGTCCTCCGCGAGCTCCGCGCCATGCGGCGCTCTGATTGTCGGGTCAGCTGACCGACCGCCGGAGGAGCCATGCGCCGCCTTGCCGTTGCCGCCGCCGTCCTGCTGCTCTCCGCCTGTTCGACGGACCACGGCTCGTCGCAGACCGGCGCCGCCGGCATCACCACCGCGTCCCGCAGCCAGCTGCGGGACGGCGGCACGCTCCGCTGGGCCCTCGACACCGTCCCGGCCACGCTGAACGTCTACCAGCCCGAGGCCACCGCCGACTCCGCCCTGCTCGCCCAGGCCCTGCTGCCCGGCCTCTTCCGGCTGGACGAGCACGCCCACCCCTCCCCGGACGCGGACTTCCTGGCCGGAGCCGACGCCGCCCCCGACGGCAAGGCCGTCACCTACCGGCTCAACCCGAAGGCGGTCTGGAGCGACGGCACCCCGATCACGGCCGCCGACTTCACGGCCCAGTGGCACGCCCTGGCCGGCACCGACCCGGCCTTCCACGGCGAGCACCCGCCGGGCTACGCGGTGATCGGCGCCGTCGCCCAGGGTGACGACCCGCACCAGGTCAAGGTCACCTTCAAGCAGCCGTACGCGGGCTGGCGCTCACTCTTCAGCCCGCTCTACCCGGCCGCCGTGACCGCCACCCCGGCCGCGTTCAACCAGGCCCTGACCACCCCGGGCAAGTCGGCCGGGCCGTTCACCGTCGCCACGTACGACGCCGAGCACGGCCGGGTCGGCCTGGCCCGCAACCCCCGCTGGTGGGGGGAGACCGCCAAGGCGGCGGCGATCGACTTCCTGGCGACGGCGCCCGCCGCCCGGCTGGACGCCCTGGAGGGCGGCAAGCTCGACATCGCCGCCCTCACCACCACCGTCGACCGCGCGGTGCCCACGGGTGCCGCGGGCAACGCCGCCCCGCCGGACGCCGCCGCGCTGGCCCAGGCCAGCGCCCAGGCGCTCAAGCGGGCCGAGGCCCTGCCCGGCCTCGCCCTGCACCGGGCCCCCGCCGCGGCCCTCACCCAGCTGACCCTCAACGCCGCCCGGGGCCCGCTCACCGACACCACCGTCCGCCGGGCCCTCGCGCACGCCGTCGACCGCGGCCAGGCGGCCGCCGCGGCGCTCGGCCCGCTGGGCCTGCCGGCCACCGCGCTCGGCAGCCACCTGCTCCTGGCCGGCCAGGAGGGCTACCAGGACAACAGCTCCAGCGCCGGCACCGAGGCCCCGGCCGCCCTGCTCGACCGGGCCGGCTGGAAGACCGAGGGGCAGACCCGCCACAAGGACGGCAAGGAGCTGGCCCTGAGCCTGCTCGTCCCGGACGGCTCGGTGACCGCCCGCCGCACCGCCGACTCGATCGCGGCCAACCTGGCCGCCGTGGGGGTGGCGGTCCACCTGCAGCCCGTCCCCTTCGACGCCTTCGTCAAGGACCACCTGGCCACCGGCGACTACGACCTGGCCCTGTTCTCCTGGCCCGGCGCCGCCGATCCGGCGGCCGAGGAGCGCGCCCGCTACGCCAAGCCCCAGCCCGGCCCGGACGGCCTCCCCCTGGTCGGCCGCAACTACGCCCGCGCCGGCACCGAGGAGATCGACCACCTCTTCGACCAGGCCACCGCCACCCTGGACGAGAAGTCCCGCCTCGCGCTGCTCCAGCAGGCGGACGCCCGGATCTGGCAGCTGGCCCACTCCGTGCCGCTCTACCAGCGCCCCGATCTGGTCGCCGTCCGCACCACCGTCTCGAACGCCGGCGCCTTCGGCTTCACCACTCCGCGCTTCCAGGACATCGGCTTCCGGGCCTGACCAGGGCGGCTTCCGGGCCTGACCAGGGCGGCTCCCGGCGTTGTGATCTTGAGCGCACCCGCCCGTCCGGACCTGCCCGTTTCCTCGCCGTTGGGATGTTCCCCGTACGATAGGAGGAAGCCGTGCCATGTCGTGCCCGGCGGGTGCCGGTAGTTCGCAGATGGTGAGCCGGGCGCCGAAACCCACGATTCCGGGAGAATCAGCTAGGCATGCCCACGCGCAATGACATCCGCAACGTCGCCATCGTCGCCCACGTCGACCACGGGAAGACCACCCTCGTCGACGCGATGCTGAAGCAGGCCGGCGCCTTCGCCGCCCACCAGCAGCTCGACGACCGGATGATGGACTCGAACGACCTGGAGCGCGAGAAGGGCATCACCATTCTCGCGAAGAACACGGCGGTCAAGTACCACCCCAAGGACGGCGGCGCGCCGATCACCATCAACATCATCGACACCCCGGGCCACGCCGACTTCGGTGGCGAGGTCGAGCGTGGTCTGTCGATGGTCGACGCCGTCGTGCTGCTGGTCGACGCCTCCGAGGGCCCGCTGCCGCAGACCCGCTTCGTGCTCCGCAAGGCGCTCTCCGCCCGCCTCCCCGTCATCCTGTGCATCAACAAGACGGACCGCCCGGACTCCCGGATCGACGAGGTCATCAACGAGACCTACGACCTGTTCCTGGACCTGGACGCCGACGAGGACCAGATCGAGTTCCCGATCGTCTTCGCCTGCGCCCGTGACGGCGTCGCCTCGCTGACCAAGCCGGAGAACGGCACCGTCCCGGCCGACTCGGACAGCCTGGAGCCGTTCTTCTCCACCCTGCTGGAGCACGTCCCGGCCCCGACCTACGACGAGGACGCGCCGCTCCAGGCCCACGTCACCAACCTGGACGCCGACAACTTCCTCGGCCGCATCGCTCTGCTCCGCGTCGAGCAGGGCTACCTGAAGAAGGGCCAGACCGTCGCGTGGATCAAGCGTGACGGCTCGATCCAGAACGTCCGCATCTCCGAGCTGATGATGACCGAGGCGCTCACCCGCAAGCCGGCCGAGCAGGCCGGCCCGGGCGACATCTGCGCCGTCGCCGGCATCGGCGACATCATGATCGGCGAGACCCTGGCCGACCCGGAGAACCCGGTCGCGCTGCCGCTGATCACGGTCGACGAGCCCGCCATCTCGATGACCATCGGCACCAACACCTCGCCGCTGGTCGGCAAGGGCGGCTCCGGCAAGGGCGCCGACGCCAAGTCGGCCGTCAAGGACCGCAAGGTCACCGCGCGCCAGGTGAAGGACCGCCTGGACCGCGAGCTGATCGGTAACGTCTCGCTGCGCGTGCTGGAGACCGAGCGTCCGGACGCCTGGGAGGTGCAGGGCCGTGGTGAGCTGGCGCTCGCCATCCTCATCGAGACCATGCGTCGCGAAGGCTTCGAGCTGACCGTCGGCAAGCCGCAGGTCGTCACCCGCGAGGTCAACGGCAAGACCCACGAGCCGGTCGAGCGCCTGACCGTCGACGTGCCCGAGGAGCACATGGGTGCCGTCACCCAGCTCATGGGCATCCGCAAGGGCCGGATGGACAACATGTCCAACCACGGCTCGGGCTGGGTCCGGATGGAGTTCGTCGTCCCGTCCCGTGGTCTGATCGGCTTCCGCACCGAGTTCCTCACCAACACCCGCGGCACCGGCATCGCGCACTCGATCCACGAGGGCTACGAGCCGTGGTTCGGCACCCTGACGACCCGTAACAACGGCTCGCTGGTCGCCGACCGCTCGGGTGTCGTCACCGCCTTCGCGATGACCAACCTGCAGGAGCGCGGCGTGCTCTTCTGCGACCCGGGTACCGAGGTGTACGAGGGCATGATCGTCGGTGAGAACTCGCGCTCCGACGACATGGACGTGAACATCACCAAGGAGAAGAAGCTCACCAACATGCGTTCCTCGAACGCCGATGTTGCCGAGTCGATCGTCCCGCCGCGCAAGCTCTCGCTGGAGCAGTCCCTGGAGTTCTGCCGCGAGGACGAGTGCATCGAGGTGACCCCGGAGACCGTGCGCATCCGCAAGGTCGTCCTGGACGCCAAGGACCGCGGCCGCACGGCCTCGCGCGCCAAGAAGGCCTGACCTTCCGTCAGCCCGTCGGGCCCACAGTCCTCGCGACTGTGGGCCCGACGGCGTTTCAGGCGGCACCCATCCGGCGGTACTGCGGTCGCGCCGCCGTCGCCCGGCCCTTCTCATGGGGTGTGATGCGTCATACATCCCGAGGAGGAGTTCCATGCCTGCAGCTGTCCGAGTGCGCTGGGCCGTGATCGCGGCAACATCCGTGGCCCTGGTGGCCACCGGGTGCAGCAGTAGTAAGAGCAGCAGCGGTGGCGGCGGAAATGCCAGCGGCATCGTCCAGGCGTGGTGGGGTGACCCGCAGAACCCGCTCGAGCCCGTCAACACCAACGAGGTGAACGGCGGCGCGGTGCTCAACATGATCTTCACGGGCCTGGTCGCCTACGACCCCAAGACCAGCAAGCCCAGCAACGCCAACGCCGACTCGATCACCTCGTCCGACCAGCAGAACTGGACGGTCAAGCTGAAGCCGGGCTGGAAGTTCAGCGACGGCACGACGGTGACCGCGAGCTCCTACGTGGACGCCTGGAACTACGGCGCGCTCGCCACCAACAAGCAGCTGAACAGCAGCTTCTTCCAGTACGTCCAGGGCTATGACGACGTCGCGCCCGCCAAGGGCAGCCCCAAGGCCCAGACCATGTCCGGCCTCAAGGTCGTCGACGACAACACCTTCACCGTCGCGCTGACCCAGAAGTTCTCCACCTGGCCCTCGACCCTGGGCTACTCGGCCTTCTACCCGGTGCCCAAGGCCTTCTTCTCCGACCATGCGGGCTACCTCAACAAGCCCATCGGCAACGGCCCGTACGAGATCACCTCGTGGACGCGCAGCCAGAAGATGCAGCTGCGGCCCTTCGCCGGCTACAGCGGCGACCAGAAGGCCAAGAACGGCGGGGTGGACCTCAAGGTCTACACCGACACCAACGCCGCCTACGCGGACCTCCAGGCGGGCAACCTGGACATCGACAACGGCATCCCGAACAGCGCGCTGAAGACCATCCAGACCGACCTCAACGGCCGGTACCTGAACGTCCCGGCCGGCATCATCCAGACCATCTCCTTCCCGCTGTACCAGCCGCAGTGGAGCACCGACGGCGCCAAGCTCGTCCGCCAGGGCCTCTCGATGGCGATCGACCGGCCCACCATCACCAAGGTCGTCTTCAACGGCACCCGCACCCCGGCCACGGACTGGACCTCGCCGGTGCTCGGCGCGGCCGGCGGCTACAAGGAAGGGCTCTGCGGCGACGAGTGCACCTTCAACGCGGCGAAGGCCAAGCAGCTGATCCAGCAGGGCGGCGGCATCCCCGGCGGCCAGCTGACCATCAGCTACAACGCCGACGGCCCGCACAAGGAGTGGGTCGACGCGGCCTGCAACAGCATCAACAACGTCATGGGTGACACCAAGTCGTGCGTCGGCCGGCCGGTGGGCACCTTCGCGGACTTCCGCAACCAGGTCACCACCAAGCAGATGACCGGTGCCTTCCGGACCGGCTGGCAGATGGACTACCCGCTGATCCAGGACTTCCTGCAGCCGCTCTACTTCACCAACGCCTCGTCGAACGACTCGCACTACAGCAACCCGCAGTTCGACGACCTGGTGAGCAAGGCCAACGCCAACGGCGACCAGGCGGCGGCCGTCGGCCAGTTCCAGGACGCCGAGAAGCTGCTGGTCACCGACATGCCGGTGATCCCGCTCTGGTACCAGAACGGCACCGTCGGCTGGTCCTCGAAGGTCTCGAACGTGACGCTCGACCCGTTCAGCGTCCCGGTCTACAAGGACATCACCGTCAAGTAGTCGGCAGCGGCGGCTGGGCCCGGTGGGTCCGGCCGCCGCCTTTCCGGCGGCCCCCTGGAGGTTCGCATGGGACGCTACGTCATCAGACGCCTGCTCCAGATGATCCCGGTGTTCATCGGGAGCACCTTCCTCATCTTCGTCATGGTCCACGCGCTCGGTGACCCGGTGAACGCGCTCTTCGGGGACAAGGCCCCGGACCCGGTCATCGCGGCACAGATCCGTGAGCAGTACAACCTCAACGACCCGCTCTGGCTCCAGTACCTCAAGTACATGGGCAAGCTGTTCACCTGGGACTTCGGGAACACCTTCAGCGGCCAGTCGGTCACCTCGCTGCTGGCCATCGCCTACCCGGCGACGATCAAGCTCACGGCGGTCGCCTTCACCATCGAGGTGGTCTTCGGCATCGGCTTCGGCCTGATCAGCGGGCTCCGCCGCGGCGGGATCTCGGACAACAGCGTGCTGGTCCTCACCCTGGTCGTCATCTCCATCCCGACCTTCGTCACCGGTTACGTGCTGCAGTACCTGCTGGGTGTGAAGTGGAACTGGTTCCCCGCCACGGCCGGCGAGGACCTGACGCTGGACTCACTGATCATGCCCGGCCTGGTGCTGGCCTCGGTCTCGCTCGCGTACGTCGCCCGGCTCACCCGGACGACCGTCGCGGAGAACTCCAAGGCCGACTACGTGCGCACCGCGACGGCCAAGGGCCTGCCGCGCCGCCGGGTCGTGATCAACCATCTGCTGCGCAACTCGCTGATCCCGGTCGTCACCTTCCTCGGTACCGACCTGGGCGCGCTGATGGGCGGTGCGCTGGTGACCGAGCGGATCTTCAACATCCACGGCGTCGGGTTCTACCTGTACCAGGGGATCGTCCGCCAGAACACCAACACCGTGGTCGGGTTCGTGACCATCCTGGTCATCGTCTACCTGGCCGCCAACCTGCTCGTCGACCTGCTCTACGCGGTCCTGGACCCGAGGATCCGGTATGCCTGACCAGGACAAGTACAACGAGTCCGACCCGCTCGCGGAGGCCGGCAACGAAGAGCTGGACATGCCGAGCGCGGTGGAGAGCCGGCAGTTCGACCTCGGCACCATGGAAGCGCAGACTTTAATCAAGGCGGAGCGGTTGGAGGACCACCCGGAGACGCCGACCGTCGACGAGCGGGTCGAGGCGCGCAGTCTCTGGCAGGACGCCTGGCGGGACCTGCGCCGGAACCCGATCTTCATCATCTCCGGGCTGCTGATCATCTTCCTGGTCGTGATGGCGATCTGGCCGGGCCTGTTCACCTCGGTGGACCCGCTCAAGTGCGACCTGTCGAAGTCCCAGCAGGGCGCCGAGTCGGGGCACCCGTTCGGCTTCGACAACCAGGGCTGCGACGTCTACTCCCGTACCGTCCACGGTGCCCGCGCCTCCATCACGGTCGGCGTCTGCGCCACCGCCGGAGCCGCGCTGACCGGCACCGTGCTGGGCGGTCTGGCCGGCTTCTTCGGCGGCTGGACGGACTCGGTCATCTCGCGGGTCGCCGATGTCTTCTTCGGCATCCCGATCCTGCTCGGCGGTCTGGTCTTCCTCTCGGTCGTCCCGAGCAAGTCGATCTGGATCGTGGTGGCCTTCATCGTGGTGCTCGGCTGGCCGCAGCTCGCCCGCATCGGCCGGGGCGCCGTCATCACCGCCAAACAGCAGGACTACGTGACGGCGGCGAGAGCGCTCGGGGCCGGCAACGCCAGGCTGATGCTGCGGCACATCCTGCCCAACGCCGTCGCACCGATCATCGTCGTCGCCACCATCGCACTGGGGACCTACATCGCGCTGGAGGCCACCCTGAGCTTCCTCGGGGTCGGGCTCAAGCCGCCGACGGTCTCCTGGGGCATCGACATCTCCTCGGCCGCGGAGACCTTCCGCAACGCGCCCCACACGCTGCTGTACCCGGCCGGGGCGCTCAGCCTCACCGTGCTGGCGTTCATCATGCTCGGTGACGCGGTCCGTGACGCTCTCGACCCCAAACTGCGCTGAGAGAGGCCAGACCAGCCATGAGTACCAGTCTGAGCAGTCCGTCGCACGCCCCCCGGGGGGAGACGGTCGACACCCAGGACGCTCCGCTGCTCGACGTCCGCGACCTGCACGTGGAGTTCCGGACCAGGGACGGTGTGGCCAAGGCCGTCAACGGGGTGAACTACTCCGTGCGGGCCGGTGAGACGCTCGCGGTGCTGGGCGAGTCGGGCTCCGGGAAGTCCGTCACCGCGCAGGCCGTCATGGGCATCCTGGACAGCCCGCCCGGCCACATCACCGAGGGCGAGATCCTCTTCAAGGGCCGCGATCTGCTCAAGCTGGGTGCCGAGGAGCGCCGCAAGGTCCGCGGCGCCCAGATGGCGATGATCTTCCAGGACGCGCTGTCGGCGCTGAACCCCGTGCACAGCGTCGGCGCGCAGCTCGGCGAGATGTACCGGGTGCACCAGGGCGCCTCCAAGAAGGACGCCAAGGCCAAGGCGGTCGAGCTGATGGACCGGGTGCGCATCCCGGCCGCCAAGCAGCGGGTCGGCGACTACCCGCACCAGTTCTCGGGCGGCATGCGCCAGCGCATCATGATCGCCATGGCGCTGGCCCTGGAGCCGGACCTGATCATCGCCGACGAGCCCACCACCGCCCTGGACGTCACCGTGCAGGCGCAGGTGATGGACCTGCTCGCCGAGCTGCAGGCCGAGTACCACATGGGCCTGATCCTGATCACCCACGACCTCGGCGTGGTCGCCGACGTCGCCGACAAGATCGCCGTGATGTACGCCGGCCGGATCGTCGAGACCGCCCCCGTGCGCGAGCTCTACGCCCGGCCCGCGCACCCGTACACCCGGGGGTTGCTGGACTCCATCCCCCGCCTGGACCAGAAGGGCGAGGAGCTCTACGCGATCAAGGGCCTGCCACCGAACCTGTTGCGGATCCCGCCGGGTTGCGCCTTCAACCCCCGCTGCCCGCGCGCCCAGGAGATCT
This sequence comes from Kitasatospora sp. NPDC002227, assembly GCF_040296285.1. Classification (NCBI taxonomy): domain Bacteria; kingdom Bacillati; phylum Actinomycetota; class Actinomycetes; order Kitasatosporales; family Streptomycetaceae; genus Kitasatospora; species Kitasatospora sp. NPDC002227. The sequence goes on along the minus strand of NZ_JBEOWY010000002.1, from coordinate 163,677 downwards.
GCCGGCAGGAGATCCCCAAGCTGTTCCAGGTGACCGAGGACGACGGGACGGAGCCGGCCGGGCGTGGCAGCGCCTGCTTCTTCTGGAAGGAGACCCTCCATGACGAGTAACGGAGCCAGCGCACTGGGTGCTCCAGTGCCGCAGTCGGCGGCGTTCGAGAAGGAGGTGGCGTCCGGCGAGCCGATCCTCGAGGTCCGCGACCTGGTCAAGCACTTCCCGCTGACCGAGGGCATCATCTTCCGGAAGCAGGTCGGCGCGGTCAAGGCCGTGGACGGCGTCTCCTTCGACCTGGTCCAGGGCGAGACGCTCGGCATCGTGGGGGAGTCGGGCTGCGGCAAGTCGACGCTGGCCAAGGTGCTGATGAACCTGGAGCCGGCCACCAGCGGCTCGGTCCGGTACAAGGGCCAGGAGATCTCCAAGCTCTCGGGTGCCGCCCTGAAGGCCGTCCGCCGGAACATCCAGATGGTCTTCCAGGACCCGTACACCTCGCTCAACCCCCGTATGACGGTGGGTGACATCATCGGCGAGCCGTACGAGATCCACCCGGAGGTGGCCCCGAAGGGGGAGCGGCGCAGGGCCGTGCAGGACCTGCTGGACGTGGTCGGGCTCAACCCGGAGTACATCAACCGGTACCCGCACCAGTTCTCCGGCGGGCAGCGCCAGCGGATCGGCATCGCCCGCGGGCTGGCTCTGAAGCCCGAGATCATCATCTGCGACGAGCCGGTCTCGGCCCTGGACGTCTCGGTGCAGGCCCAGGTGATCAACCTGCTGGAGAAGCTGCAGGACGAGTTCAACCTGTCCTACATGTTCATCGCCCATGACCTCTCGATCGTCCGGCACATCTCCGACCGGGTCGGCGTGATGTACCTGGGCAAGATGGTCGAGCTCGGCACCGATCTGGAGATCTACGAGCACGCCACCCACCCGTACACCCAGGCGCTGCTCTCGGCGGTGCCGGTGCCGGACCCGACGGCGCGCGACTCCCGGGACCGGATCGTGCTGGAGGGCGACGTCCCCTCGCCGGCCAATCCGCCCTCCGGCTGCCGGTTCCGGACGCGGTGCTGGAAGGCCCAGGAGATCTGCGCGGTGGAGGAGCCCCCGCTGATCGTCCGGCCGGGGCTCCAGCAGCTGGCGGCGCACGACTCGGCCTGTCACTTCGCCGAGGAGCGCGAGATCGAGCTCAGCGCGGAGGAACGGCTCGGGAAGCCGGACCCGAACGCGCAGGAGCAGTAGGAAACCCCGGAGGGGCGAGGAACCAGGTTCCTCGCCCCTCCGGGGTTCGTGCCGCTTACTTCGCGTCGCGCGGGGCCGGGACGGCCGCCGCCCCCTCCTCGGGGAAGTGGCAGGCCGTCAGGTGGCCCTCGGCGTTGCCGGAGAGCTGGACCAGCGGCGGCTCCTCCGTCACGCACTTGTCCTGCGCCTTCCAGCAGCGGGTGCGGAAGCGGCAGCCGGACGGCGGGTTGATCGGGGAGGGCACGTCGCCGTTGAGGCGGATCTGCTCGCGGTGGTCGTCCGGGTCGGCCTCGGGGACGGCGGAGAGCAGGGCGTGGGTGTACGGGTGCCGGGGGCTCTCGTACAGCGACTTGCGGTCGGCGATCTCGACGATCTTGCCGAGGTACATGACCGCGACGCGCTGCGAGAAGTGCCGGACGACCGCGAGGTCGTGGGCGATGAAGAGGAAGGCGATGCCGAGGTCCTTCTGCAGCTCCTGCAGCAGGTTGACGACCTGGGCCTGGATCGAGACGTCCAGGGCCGAGACCGGCTCGTCGGCCACGATCAGCTTCGGGTTGAGCGAGAGCGCGCGGGCGACGCCGATGCGCTGGCGCTGACCGCCGGAGAACTCGTGCGGGAAGCGGTTGTAGTGCTCGGGGTTGAGACCGACGGTCTCCAGCAGCTCCTGGACCCGGCGCTGGACGCCCTGCGGCGGGTTGATGCCGTTGATCTCCATCGGCGCGCCGATGATCGCACCGACGGTCTGGCGCGGGTTCAGCGAGGAGTACGGGTCCTGGAAGATCATCTGGATCTCGGACCGGATCGGAGCGAGCTCCTTGCGGTTCGCGTGCGAGATGTCCTTGCCCTGGTACTTGATGGTGCCGGCCGTGGGCTCGTAGAGCCGGGTGACCAGGCGGCCCAGGGTCGACTTGCCGCAGCCGGACTCGCCGACCAGGCCGACCGCCTCCTGGGCGGAGACGGTCAGGTCCACGCCGTCGACGGCGTGCACGGCGCCGACCTGGCGCTTGAACAGGAAGCCGTCCATCACGGGGAAGTGCTTCTGCAGCCCGGAGAGCTCCAGCAGGGTCTCACCGGCAGGGGTCTTGGCGCCGGCCTTCTCGAGGGTCAGTTCGTTGCTCATGGTGGTTAACCGGTCCCTCTCAGCCGAGCCGCGGCTGGATCTGGTCGATGAAGATGTCCTGCTTCTGCCCGGAGGACAGGTGGCAGGCGGTGGCGTGACCGCCCTGCGGGGAGAGCGGCGGGCGCTCGGAGGTGCACTTGCCGCCCACGACCTGCTCCATGTGGTCGCAGCGCGGGTTGAACGGGCAGCCCGTCGGCAGGTTGATCAGGCTCGGCGGGGTGCCGCGAACCGGGGTCAGCGGGACGTCGACCGGGCCGGAGAGGCTGGGCATCGAGGAGAGCAGGCCCCAGGTGTAGGGGTGCTGCGGCTTCTTGAGGACCTCGCGGACGGTGCCGCGCTCCACGGCGCGACCCGCGTACATCACCATGACGTTCTGCGCGGTGCGGGCCACCACGCCGAGGTCGTGGGTGATCAGGATGATCGCGGTGCCCATCTCCTGCTGCAGGTCCTTGAGCAGGTCGAGGATCTGCGCCTGGACGGTCACGTCGAGCGCGGTGGTCGGCTCGTCGGCGATGACCAGGGCCGGGTTGCAGACCAGCGACATGGCGATCATCGCGCGCTGGCGCATACCGCCGGAGAACTGGTGCGGGTAGTTGTCCACCCGGGTCTTGGGCTGCGGGATGCCGACCTTGGTCAGCATCTCGATCGCGCGGTCCCGGGCCTCGGACTTGCTGGCGCCGGTGTGCTTCTGGAAGGTCTCGCCGATCTGCTTGCCGATCGTGTGGAACGGCGAGAGCGCGGTCAGCGGGTCCTGGAAGATCATCGACATGGTGTGGCCGCGGAGCTTCTCCAGCTCACGGTTGGTGGCCCCCACCAGCTCCTGGCCCTGCAGCTTGATGGACCCGGTGATCTCGGTGTTGACCGGGTTGTGCAGGCCCAGGATGGCCAGGTTGGTCACCGACTTGCCGGAGCCGGACTCACCGACGATGCCGAGGGTGGTGCCCGCCTCCAGCTCGAAGGAGAGGTTGTCCACGGCCCGGACCACGCCGTCCTCGGTGCTGAAACGGACCGAGAGGTCGCGGACGGAGAGGAAGGACGAGCTGCCGCCGGAGGCGGTCGCTCCCTCGGGCTTGGCCTGGGTGGTCATGGACAGGGCTCCTCGGTGTGGTACGTGAGGTCGGAACTGCGGGGCGGCCAGGTGTGTCGGCCGGGGGTCAGGCCAGACGGATGCGCGGGTCGATCATGGCGTAGACGGCGTCGACGATGATGTTGAACAGCACGATCAGGAAGGACGCCACCATGGTGACACCGACCAGCATCGAGAGGTCCGACTGCTTGTACGAGTCGATCGCCAGGCCGCCGAGGCCGTGCAGGTTGAACGTGGTCTCGGTGATCACCGCGCCGCCGAGCAGGACACCGAGGTCGATGCCGAAGACGGTGACGATGGTGCCCATCGCGCCGCGCCAGGCGTAGCGCAGGAAGACCGCACGGCCCGACATGCCCTTGGCGCGCGCCGTCCGGACGTAGTCCTCGGAGAGCTGCTCGACCATCGAGGAGCGGGTCATACGGGTGTAGTTGGCGGTCCAGATCAGCGAGAGAACGATCCACGGCACCAGGAGACCGCCGGCCCAGCCCAGCGGGTCCTCGGTGAAGTTCACGTAGGTCGGCAGGCTCAGCCAGTCGGTGGAGTAGCAGAACGCCCAGAGGGCCAGCGGGCCGGCGACGTAGATCTGCATCGAGGAGGCGAGCAGCGAGGCGGAGCTGGCGATCTTGTCCACGGCCTTGCCCTGCTTGAGGGCGGCCAGCATGCCGGTGCCGACACCGAAGATGACGAAGATGATCGCGGAGCCGATGGTCAGCGACAGCGTGGTCGGGAACCGGTCGAGCAGCGTGTGGGTGATCATCTCCTTCTTGTCGAAGGAGTAGCCGAAGCAGGGGGCGCTGCAGTGGCCCGCCGAGTAGTCACGCCCGACGAAGATGCTCGTCAGCCAGTCCCAGTACTGCTCGGGGACCGGCTTGTCCAGGTTCATGCTGTGCCGGATGAGGGCCAGGTTCTCGGGGGTGCAGACCTTGCCGCAGGAGAGGCGCGCCGGGTCCGCCGGGATGGCGAAGAAGAGCGCGAAGGTGACCATGCTGATGATCAGCAGGATGACGATGGCGCCGAGTGAACGGCGGACGAGGAAACGGAGCATGGGTCGGGCTCTCCTGATCGGGGCGCCGGCTGCGAGTGCGGTGGGCGGAGCAGGGCGGGTGGGGCAGATGGGCCGGAGGCCGGGGCCCGGCGCGCCAGGGTGAGGCGCGCCGGACCCCTGCCGGGGTTACCGCGAGGTGCTGAGATCAGCTCTTGACGAAGATGTTCAGCGGGTACTGCAGGCCCTGCATGGAGTCGAAGGTGACGCCACCGAGGTTGGAGCCGTACAGGCTCAGCGAGCGCTGGTACACGTCCGGGATGGAGACGGCCTTCTTCTGCAGCATCTGGTCGATCTTCGCCCAGGCCTTGCCCTGCTCGGTCTGGTCGGCGATCTTCACCGCGGCGTCGATGGCCGAGTTGATCTCGGGGTCGTTGACGTGCGCGTAGTTCGAGGCGCCGTCAGCGATCGCGCGACCGTCCCAGACCGGCTGCAGCGAGGTGTAACCGGTCGGCCAGTCGGCGCCCCAGCCACCCCAGTACAGGTCGTACTCGTTCTTCACGACACCGATGGCGTCGTAGTAGGTCTTCGGGTCGAGCGGCTTCGGGACGAACTTGAAGCCGGCCGCCTCGAGGGCGATGCGGATCGCCTCGGTGACCTTCTGGTTGGTCGGGGTGTTGTTGTAGGCGTAGACGATCGTCTGGCCGGACTTGCCCGCGTCGGCGAGCAGCTTCTTGGCGGCCTCCGGGTCACCCTGCGGCTTCTTCAGGGTGTCGAACGGGTCGGACGCCTCGTAGCCGAGGACGGTCGGGCTCATGTAGGTCGTGGCGTAGTCACCGTAGCTGGTGCCACCCTCGATCTGACGGGTCTGCTGGTGCGGGAAGGCCCGGATGAGCGCCTCGCGGACCTTCGGGTCCGTGATGCGGGTGTTGTTGATGAAGTAGTAGTCCACGTACGGCGTGAGGCCGTTGAGGGTACGGTCCTTCAGCTTGGTGTCGTTCTTGACCTTGTCCACGAACTCGGCCGGAACGGTCAGGTGGAACGAGAAGGCGTTCTTGTCCGTGCCGTTGTCGGCCATGAAGCGCTGGGCGCCGTCCTTGCCCTGGACGCCGAACTCCATGTGCCACTTGTCCGGGTACGCGTTACGGATCGGGTCCGTCTTCGGGTCCCAGTTCGGGTTGCGCTCGAGGTCGAGCGACTTGTCGGTGACGTGCTCGACGATCTGGTACGGGCCCGAGGAGAACGGCTTCTTGTCGTACGCCTCCTTGGTGTCGTGCGCCTTCGGCACGATGCCGTAGCCGGTCATCGCGAAGGTGAAGTTCGCGTCCGGGTGGGCGTCCTTGAAGGTGTAGACGATCGTCTTGGCATCGGGGGTCGCGACACCCGGCAGGTCGCCGGCGTCGGGGCCCGCGTAGGCCTTGCGGTAGTCGTCGCCGGCCAGCCAGGTCTGCAGGTAGGTCGGGCCGGACTTGATGAACGACTGGAAGGTGCGCTCGATCGAGTACTTGACGTCGGCCGAGGTGATCGCGGTGCCGTCCTGCCACTTCACGCCGTCCTTCAGCGTGAACTTCCAGGACTTGCCACCGTCGGTGGTGGTGCCGGTGTCGGTGGCGAGGTCACCGACGAGCTTCTGCGAGCCGTCCGCGGCGACCTTGTAACCGGTCAGGCCACGGGTGAAGAGGAGGGAGACCTCGGCGTTGGTGTTGAGGTACACCTGGGCCGGGTCGAGGTGCGAGAAGTCGTCACGGTCGATCATGTTGACCGTGCCGCCCGGCTTGGCACCCGCCTGCGGGACGGCCGGGCCGGTCGAGTCGGCAGCGTTGCCGACGGCGATGGAGGCGACCTTCGCGGTGGGGGTGGCGGCAGCAGCACCGTTGGCGCCGCCACCGGACTTGCTGCTGGAGCAGGCGGTGGTGACGGTGAGAGCCCCGACAACCATGACGGCGGCTGCGAGCCTCGCCGACTTACGTGCGTTCATGTTCATCCTGCCTGTTATGGAAGATGCCTGGTGATTCGGTGGGTTGCCCGGGGCGGGCGTGCCGATCCCCCCGGAGACTTTGGGTGGTGAAGCCGCGACTGGCGGACCGTCAGCGCTTGGTCTTCGGGTCGAAGGCGTCTCGCACGGAGTCGCCCAGGAGGTTGAAGGCAAGCACGAAGATGATCATCGCGAGACCGGGGACGAGGAGGAAGGTGATGTCCGTCTGCAGGTAGTCCGCTGCGTTGGCGAGCATCCGGCCCCAGTCGGGGGTCGGCTCGGTGATGCCGACGCCGAGGTAGGACAGACCCGCCTCGGCGGTCACGAAGGCCGGGAGCGCCAGGGTGGACTGCACCAGGATCGGGGTCCACAGGTTGGGCAGGAGCTCCTTGAAGATGATCCGCATCGGCGAGGCGCCGGTGACCTTGGCGGCCTCGACGAACTCGCGCTCACGCAGTGAGAGCGTGGTGGCGCGAAGGATGCGGGCCAGCGACATCCAGCCGAGGCCGGAGAGCACCAGGGTGACCGCGATGAACGGCAGCCAGGTCGGGGTGGCCTCGTCGTTGGCGACGAACAGGCCCAGCACGATCGGCATGGTCGCGACCAGGAAGATCTGCGAGGGGAAGGACATCAGGATGTCGATCACCCGACCGATGAAGTAGTCGGTCTTGCCGCCGATGTAGCCGGCCACCAGGCCGAAGACGATGCCCAGCGCGGTGGTGAGCAGCGTGGTCGCGAAGGCCACGATCAGCGAGGTGCGGATGCCGTAGACCAGCTGCATGAAGATGTCGCGGCCGAGCTGCGGCTCCAGGCCGAGCCAGTGGTCGCCGCTGATGCCGCCGGTGCCGAACGGCATGCCGGAGTCGCTCAGCAGGCTCGGGTCGTTCTGCCCGTACGGCGTGGTGGCGTCCTTGCCGTAGAGCATCGAGATCAGCGGGGCCGCGATCGCGATCAGGATGAACAGCAGCACGACGATGGCGCTGATGACACCCGTGCGGTCGCGCTTGAAGCGGCGCCACATGAGCTGGCCAGGGGACAGCCCCCGGAAGACCGCGGCGTTGGTGGCCTCGGTCTGGCTGGGGGTGTCGGCCGTCCCGAGGGTGTCGGCCTCGGTCTCGGCCTGAGTGGGGTTAGTCATGGTGCTGGAGCTCCCGCCCGGCGTGTAGCGGCTGCAAAAAAGGTGATCGCACGGACTCTCGCAAGTCGTTTATCGAACGTCAAGAGTTCCTCAGTTGCTGGCCGCGCATTTCCTGCATTGTGCTGGAATGTCAACCACTTCGTAGTTCCAGACCTCTTGACAAGCCTCGACTGAGACGGACAAATCCGGACATACCGGCATCAGAGCTGTTCACGCGTCCGTAACGCGACTCGGCCGGGTCCGTTATCAGGACGCGATGGCCGCCCTTGGGTCGACTTGACGCGCGTAGATCAAGTGCCCGATATGTCCCGAATCCGCCGTATGCCCCTGGGCTTCAGGTGTCCGACTATCGGACAGTGCGGTTTTCGGGTGCATCGGAGGAAATTCCGGCGCTCCGAAGGTGGCGTGGACCATAATCAACCAGCCGCTTCTTACGGTGCCCCGGCTGGCAATTTCACGCCAGTGGCGAGTATTCGCCGTGTATTCCCCCGCTGCCGAGCCCCCCTCCCGCATCCGCTTCCGCCGACCCCCGGCCCCGCTACCGCTCGAACCCGACGTTCTCGTAGACGACGTCGGACAGACCGGGGGCGCCCAGATTGGCCACCGACTTGCGGACCCCGTAGACCGAGGGCCGCTGGTACAGCGGCACCAGCCCGGCGACCTGCCACGCCTCGGCGTCGGCGCGGTTGAGCGCGGCCGCCTCGGTCTCGGGGCTGTCGGCCGCAGCGGCGTCCGCCATCGCCTTGTCCAGCGCCGCGCTGCCGGTCTGGGCGTAGTTGGAGCCGGCCCCCTGCTGGTAGGTCGACGTCCCGTTGGTGGCGGGGAAGGGCGTGCCGAGCAGCGCGAAGACGGTCAGGTCGAACTGGTGCGGGTAGACGTACTTGCTGAAGAAGTCACCCGCGTCCACCGGGGTCACGTCGATCTTCACGCCGACCTTCGCCAGCATCGAGCTGATCAGCTTGCCCTCGTTGGCCGCCAGTGCGTTGCTGGCCGGCACGACGAAGGTGAGCTCCAGCGGCTTGCCGTCCTTGGTGCGCACCGCCCCGTCGCCGAGCTGCCAGCCGGCCGCCTGCAGGGCCTGGGCGGCGGCGTTCGGGTCGTACCGGCTCAGGCCGCCCGAGTTGTCCTGGTAGCCGTTCTGGCCGGGCACCAGGAAGTGGTTGTTCATCGGGGTGTAGGGCCAGTCGAGGCCGTCCAGGTCGGAGCGGGTGATGGTCTCGCGGTCGATCGCCTGGAAGAGCGCCCGGCGCACGGTCGCGTCGTCCATCGGCGGGCGCTTGGCGTTGAGCACCAGCTGGCGCAGGTTCGGCCCGCCCGAGCGGCGGGCCACGCCGTCCGGGGTGGCCAGGATCTTCTTGTACCCGGCCGCGTTGGGGCCGTTGTTGAAGAAGTCGACCTGGCCCTTGGCGAAGGCGTCCGCCATGTCCCCGGTGTTGACCGCCTTGAAGACGATCCGGTCGAGCAGCGGCTTGTCGCCCCACCAGGAGGGATCGGCCACCACGGTGACCGTACGGGCGTCCCGGTCCATCGTCTCGAGCTTGAACGGGCCGCCGGAGACGGGGATGTTGCCGGCGAACGCCGTGTTGAACAGCTCCGGGGTGCCGGCGTACGCGGCCGGGAGCAGCGGGGAGTTGGCGGCGTTGTTGAACATCGACTGCCACTCGGAGAACGGCGAGCTGAAGGTCATCACGGCCTGGCGGTCGTCCTTGCCGGGCTCGACGCTCTCGACCTGGTCGAAGCCGGTGGTCGAGCCGGTCCGGTACGCCTTGTCGGTGCCGTTCTGGGCCTGCCACGTGGCCTGCAGGTCGCGCCAGGTGATCGGCTTGCCGTCGGACCAGTGGGCGGCCGGGTTGAGCGTCCAGGTGACCACCTGCTTGCCGCCCTTGGTGCTCACCTCGACGGAGCTCAGGTAGGCCTTGTTGGGGGTCTGGGTGCCGCCGGCGTCGGAGCGCCAGAAGGTCGGCAGCAGGGACTTCATGACGTCGTTGGTGGAGGCCTCGGAGCCGTCCGCGTGCAGCGGGTTCCACTGGGTGGAGAACTGGTCGATGGCCCAGGTGAGGGTGCCGCCCTGGCGCAGCGCCGAGCGCGGGTGCGGGTTGGTGTCGGACTGGGTCATCCCGGGGGCGTCGTCACCCCGGCTGATCGCGGTGCCGTGGCCGGTCGGCCCGGTGGTGTCCCCCTCGCTCGCGCAGGAGCAGAGCGTCAGGGAGAGCGCGAGCGCCGAGACGGTGGCCGTCAGGGCGTGCGGGAGCCGGGACTTGGACAACGGGGGTTCTCCCTGCGGAGCGGGCGGGCCGACGCGCCGGTGGCCGACCGGCGTCGGTCGAAGTGGCTGACGCTGGCACATCCTGCTGACGGGGCTCCGGCTTGTCGACCGAGCGGCGATCAAGTCTTGGTAACACCGTCGGATTGTCCGGTTATGGCCCGCCAGTGGCGAGGATTGGCCAGTGGCCCCGGTGGTGCTCACGAGCACCGCCGGGGCCACTGGGCCGGGTCGGTCAGGCGGGGAAGCGGAAGGTCCGCTCCTTGGCCGTGGTGCCGCCCAGGACGGAGGCGATGCCGTCCGCCACGTCCTGCGGGGTGATCGGCGCCAGAGCACCGCTCTTCTTGGTCTTGGACTTGTCGAAGGTGCCCTTGAGCGCCTCGTTCAGCTTGTCCAGGTCCCACTTGAGGGCGAGCTTGCCGGTGGCGTCCGGGGCGATCGTCAGCGCGTTCGCCGCGGTGGTCTTGCCGAAGTCGAAGCGCCTCGTCCCGGCGTAGACCGCGACCGGCCCGGCCAGCACCTGCTTGCCGAGGCTGTCGGCGGCGGCCTGCAGGGCCTCCTGGCCGAACTTCGGCTGAGCCGCCGTCACCGGCACGGTCAGCACGGTGTCCTGCTTGCCCGCGGCGCGGTCGCGGTAGGCCTGCTCGACCTGGTCGAGGGCGGCGGCGCCGTCCACCTTCTGGCCGGGCTTGCCGGGCACGACCTCGGTCTGCCCGTCCGGGGTGAAGCGGACGAAGCCCTCCTGCAGGCCCTGCCCGGCCGAGCTGCCGAGCGCGTCCAGCGCGGCCTTCAGCTTGGCGCGGTCGACCTTGACCTCGGGGGCGACGGCCTTGCTGCCCCCGGCGATCGAGCTGATCACGTCCACCGGGTTGTAGCTGTGGGCGGTGAGCGAGTCCACGGTGGCCGTGGTGTCGAAGCTCAGCCCGGCGGTGGCCGGGTCGAGGTTCACGGTCTGCGCGCCGACCTTGAGCTTGATCGGCTGCTGGCCGATCTTGCCGACACTGCCGTCGAGCACGCTGACCGCCTGGTCACGCGCGTCGCCGCCGATGTCGGTGCCGAGCACGGTGGTGCCCTTGGGGATGTCCGCCTGGTTGAGCATCAGACCGGTGCCGTACGCGGCGGCCCCGGCGAACAGCAGGCCGCCGACGGCGTACGCCGCCAGCTTGGGTGCCTTGCTCGGGCGGCGCTTCGCGGCGGCGGGCTCGTCGTCGACGTCCGGGTCGGGCTCCGGGACGATCTCGACCGGCGGGGTGGCGCCGTTGCCGAGCGAGCCGGGGAAGGGCGGCGCGGGCTCGAAGGCGTGCTCGGCGAACCGGCCGCCACCCGTGGGCGACTTGGGCGCGGCCGTGCCGAACGGGTCGGCGGGCGCGGCGGTGCCGAACGGGTCCGCCGCGGGCGGGGCGGTGCGGGCCGCGGCGCCGAAGCGGTTCGCGGTGGGCAGGCCGGGTATGGCCGCGGTGTCCTCGCGGATCGGCTCGAAGCCGCCGATCTGGGTGTCCTCGGGCTCGCCCTGCGGGCCCTGCGGCATCCGCAGCTCGCGGGTGGCCTCGGCGCCCGGGCGGCCCTGGCCGCCGAACGGGTCGCCGCCGCCCTGCGGCCCCTGGGGCATCCGCAGCTCGCGGGTGGCCTCCGCGCCGGGGCGGCCCTGGGCGGCGAACGGGTCCCGCGCGGCCGGGCCGCCGGTGGCGAAGGGGTCGCCGCCGGGTCGGCCGCCCTGCTGGCCCGGGTAGGGGCTGCCGCCCTGCGGACCGTACGGGCCCCCCTGGCCGGGCCGGTTGCCCGGGCCGCCCTGCCCGGGCCGCTCGCCGGGGCCGCCGGCGAAAGCCTCGCGGCGGGGGGCGCCCTGGCCGTTCGGACCGCCCTGGCCGTTCGGACCGGCCGGGCGCTGGGTGGCGAACGGGTCGTTGCCGTACGGGTTGGTGGCCGCCGGCGGGGGAGTCTGCGGGAGCGGGTGGCTGCCGGTGTCGCCGCCGAACGGCGAGGCGGGAGCGCCGGTGGGCAGCGGGCCGCCCTGGGCGTTGCCCGGGCCCCCGGGCTGGCCGCCGCCGCCCTGGCCGCCGTTCTGCGCGGCGGGGCGCGGGGCCCCGGCGGCGGCCGGGACCGGACCGGCCTGGCTCTGGGTCTTCTGGCGCGGGCGGAACCACTCGCCGGTCGACTCCGAGGAGGAGGAAGCGGCGGTGGGCGCGGCGGCCTCGGTCTGCTGCCACTCGGCGGGCAGGTCCGGCGCGGGCGTCCGGTGGCCCGGGTCGACCATGCCGTGCACGGGGGAGGGGCCGGCGGAGGAGCGGTGCCGGGGGCCCGCGGGCTCGGCCGGGGGCTCCTCGTTCTTCTCGTTCTTCACGGTGGACCGCACCACGACCGGCGGGATCGGCCGCGAACCGGGGATGTTGATCCGCACCCGGGTGGTCAGCGTGGTCTCGGTCTTGGGCAGGTCCTCCTCCGGCGCGGAGCCCTGCGGGCCGCGGTCGGGCAGCCCGGTGCCGTACGGGGGGGTGCCGGAGGGGTACGCCTCCGGGCTGCCCTCGGGCCTGCGGCCACCCTGGCGGGGGGACGGGTACGCGCTGTCAGATTCGCGGCTGCTCAATGCTGCTCTGCTCCGGGTTCGCGGCCGCGCCGTGGGCGGCGACCGCGGGTTGTGGGGCGCCAGACCTCCTCGGCGGCGACTGCCACCGCGCGTGGAACCTGACGGGCCCCTCCGACACCAGCTCTCTCATTCGTGTGGGCGTGCGGCAGGCCGCCCGCCTCGCGATTGGGCTGAAGGTACCTGCTGTGCCTTCCTCCGCGCCCGCCGGGGCCGACTGTCGCGGCACCACCTTACTGGGAAGACCAGCACGGCGAACTGGTTCGGACAGATCCTGATACGTCCGACCCGTCCGGTATGAGCCTACGGGCCAAGGGCCCTGACTGCGCGTCGCCCCGGGCCGTGCTCAGCGCTCCGGGCCGGGCACGCCGAAGCCGAAGCCCGAGCGGGTCGGCAGCGTGGCGCAGATCACTCCGCCGACGGCGCCGAGGAAGAGGTAGCCGTAGGAGGTGAGGCTCGCCGACAGCACGAAATCGCCCTCCGGCCTGGGCGACATCAGCACCAGGAGCACCGCGAACCAGCCCGCCAGCGGCGCCCCGGCGCCCAGCTTGGTGCCGGTCACCCGAAGCCCGCCGTAGAAGACGCCCCACGACCCGGCCAGGGCGAGCAGCAGGCCGCCGGGGGCCCACAGCGTCTGCACGAAGCAGCCGGCCAGCGAGGCCGCCGCACCGAGCGCGAAGAACAGCACGTACGCCACGATCCGGCTCCCGCGCGGGGGCTGGGACTCGGCCAGCCGCTCGGAGCGGGTGCCGAGCAGGGCCGTCCAGGGAGTCATGCGCGAGCCTCCAGGCCTGCGAAGAGATCGGTCTCGGGCAGCTCCGGGCCCGGGGTGCCGCGGGCCAGCTGGTAGTACTCGGTGGCCAGCAGCGGCTGCCCGAGGTCGTTGCTCAGGGCGAAGGCCGTACCGGCCACCGTGATCTGGGTGGCGTGCGCCGCCATCGCGGCCGACTTGGCTCCCGCGTACGCCGTGCCGTCCACCACCGTGGTGATCACCTCGGGCTCCACCACGCCGGGCAGGTCGCCGAGCGCGGCGACACCGGGGAAGACGCCCTTGGCGGCGGCCAGGCCCGCCTCGACCACCGGGCGGGGCAGGCGGTTGTAGTAGACCTTGGCGATCCGCCAGGGAGCGCCGAGCTCGGGCCGGTAGGCCGGGTCGGCGGCCAGCTCGAAGGCGCGCAGCGCGACCCGGTGGGTCTGGATGTGGTCCGGGTGGCCGTAGCCGCCGCGCTCGTCGTAGGTGACCAGCACCTGGGGGCGGACCTCGCGGACCACCTCGACCAGGTGCGCGGCGGCCTCGTCCACCTCGGCCTGCCAGAAGCAGCCGGGCACGTCGTTCTCCGGGACACCCATCATCCCCGAGTCGCGGTAGCGGCCCCGGCCGCCGAGGAAGCGGTGGTCGGTGACGCCGAGCTCGCGCATCGCGGTGGCCAGCTCGCCGACCCGGTACGGCCCCAGGGTGTCCGTCCGATCGGCCGTCAGCTCGGCCAGCTCGGGCGGGATCACCTCGCCACCCTCGCCGAGGGTGCAGGTCACCAGCGTGACCAGGGCGCCCTCGGCGGCGTACCGCGCCATGGTGGCGCCGTTGTTGATCGACTCGTCGTCCGGGTGCGCGTGCACCAGGAGCAGGCGGCGGTGCGGCAGGTCGGCAGTCATGGACGGCAGCCTACCGACCGGGCCCGCTCAGAGCTTCAGACCATTGATCATCCCCGCGACGTTGCTGGTCACCTGCTGGATCGACGGCGCGATCGAGCTGGAGGCGAGGTAGAAGCCGAGCAGCGCGCAGACGACCGCGTGCGAGAGCTTCAGCCCGGAGCGGCGGATCATCACCACCACGATGACCAGCATCAGTACGGCTGCGGAGATCGTCATCGGCATGACGGTCACACTCCTTCGAACAGGACGTTCCGGGTCCGGATCGTCGAGACAACCAATACCCGATCAGTGAGGGTTGCATTACTTACCGTGAGGCCCGGTTCGCCGGAGTACGGGAGCGTCCAGGGGCGCGTACCTGGGCCGTAGGGCCGTCCGGGGGGCTGCGGGGCGGGATCTGACGGCTGCTCCGAACGAGTGAGCGGTCCGAGGCCTAAGGTCTTGGGCATGAGCACCGATACCCCCGCCGCCACCTTCCCCCGGCAGAGCGCCCGCACCCTGCGCTACACCGTGGGCGCGCCCCGGTCCTTCGCCGTCGCACCCGACGGCTCCCGGGTCGCCTTCCTCCGCTCCCGCTCGGGCACCGACCGGGCCAACCTGCTCTGGACCCTCGACCCCGCCACCGGCGAGGAGCGGGTGGCCGCCGACCCCGTCGCCCTGCTCGGCGGCGGCGAGGAGGACCTCTCGCCCGCCGAGAAGGCCCGCCGCGAGCGCAGCCGGGAGGGCTCGGCCGGCATCGTCGGCTACGCCCTCGACGCCTCCGGGAGTTTGGCCGTCTTCGCGCTCTCCGGCCGCCTGTTCACCACCGACCTGGTCACCGGCGCCGCCCGCGAGCTGCCCGCCGCCGGCCCGCTGGTCGACCCGCGCCCGGCGCCCGACGGCAGCCTGGTCGCGTACGCCAACACCGCCGGCGAGCTGCGGATCAGCCGCACCGACGGCACCGAGGACCGCGCGCTGGTCACCCCCGAGCGGGACGGCGTGATGTGGGGTCAGGCCGAGTTCATCGCCCAGGAGGAGATGGACCGCGACCGCGGCTACTGGTGGGCCCCCGGCAGCGACCGGCTGCTGGTCGCCCGGGTGGACGACGCGCCCGTCCAGCGCTGGTGGATCGCCGACCCGGCCAACCCCGGCACCACCCCCGCCGAGGTCGCCTACCCGCAGGCCGGCACCGCCAACGCCGAGGTCACCCTCTGGTCGGTCGGCCTGGACGGCTCCCGCGTCGAGGTCGTCTGGGACCGCGCCGCCTACCCGTACCTGGCCCGGGTGCACTGGTCCGGCAACGGCGCGCCGCTGCTGCTCGTCCAGGCCCGCGACCAGCGCTCGCAGCAGCTGCTCAACGTCGACCCGGCCACCGGCGCCACCGAGCTGCTGCTCGCCGAGCAGGACGACATCTGGCTGGAGCTGTTCGGCGGGGTGCCCGCCTGGACCCCGAACGGCGAGCTGGCCCGGATCAGCGACGAGGGCGGCGTGCGCGCCCTGGTGGTCGGCGAGCGCCGCGTCACCGACGAGAAGCTGCACCTGCGCTCGGTACTCGCGCTCACCGAGGAGGCCGTCTACTTCACCGCCTCCGCCGGCCCCGCCGACACCGAGCTGCCCCCGGGCTGGACCGGCGTCTTCCGCGCCGACGCCAAGGGCGTCGAGCCCTTCGGCCCCGAGGGCGCGGCCACCGCCGTGTTCGGCGGCGCCACCGCGGTCGTCTCCACCGTCTCGCCCGCCTACTCCGGCGCCGTCGCCCACGTGCTGCGCGACGGCGCCGAGGCGGCCGTCGTCACCTCCTACGCCCACACCCCACTGCTCACCGCCCGCCCCGAGTTCCGCTTCGCGGGCGAGCGGCGGATCCCCAGCGCCGTCTTCCTGCCCACCGGCTACGACCGCGAGCGCGACGGCCTGCTGCCCGTCCTGATGGACCCGTACGGCGGTCCGCACGGCCAGCGCGTGGTGCAGTCGCACAACCCGCACCTGACCTCGCAGTGGTTCGCCGACCAGGGCTTCGCCGTGGTCGTCGCGGACGGGCGCGGCACCCCCGGGCGCAGCCCCGAGTGGGAGAAGTCGATCGCCTTCGACTTCGCCGGGGCCACCCTGGACGACCAGGTCGAGGCACTGCAGGCGCTCGCCGAGGAGTTCCCGCTCGACCTCGGCCGGGTCGGCATCCGCGGCTGGTCCTACGGCGGCTACCTGGCCGCGCTGGCGGTGCTGCGCCGCCCGGACGTCTTCCACGCCGCCGTCTCCGGCGCGCCGGTCACCGACTTCGCGCTGTACGACACCCACTACACCGAGCGCTACCTCGGCCACCCGGCCGAGCGCCCCGAGGTGTACGAGGCCAACTCGCTCATCCCGCTGGCGGCCGGTCTCGAGCGGCCGCTGATGATCGTGCACGGCCTGGCCGACGACAACGTCGTCGCCGCGCACACCCTGCGGCTCTCCTCCGCCCTGCTCGCGGCCGGCCGCGCGCACACCGTGCTGCCGCTCTCCGGCGTCACGCACATGACCCCGCAGGAGCAGGTCGCGGAGAACCTGCTGCTGCTCCAGGTCGAGTTCTTGAAGGAGCACCTGAGCGCGTGATCTGACCGGCGTCGTGTCCTGGGTCTGACATTCGTCATACCGAGGACACGACGCCGCACACTGACGCCGCACACCCCCTCGGCGGGACTCTTGAGTGGTTGAACCGACCACGTGAGAGAGGACCGGGGGATGAGTACGGAAGAAGTCGCCGCCTTCCGGCAGGTGAGCAAGAGCTACGGCCAGGTGAAGGCCGTGAACGGTCTCGACCTGGTGCTGCGGCCCGGCGAGACGGTCGCGCTGCTCGGCCCCAACGGCGCCGGCAAGTCCAGCAGCCTCGACCTGCTGCTCGGCCTGCGCGAGCCCGACCAGGGCAGCGTCTCGCTGTTCGGCGGCACCCCGCGCGCCGCGATCGAGGCCGGCCGGGTCGGCGCGATGCTGCAGAGCGGCGGGCTGATGACGGACGTCAAGGTCCGCGAACTGGTCGCGCTGGCCTGCGCGGTGCATCCCCGCGGGCATGCCGTTCCGGACGTACTGCGCAGCGCGGGCATCGAGGAGCTCGCCGAGCGCCGGGTGGACAAGCTCTCCGGCGGCCAGGAGCAGCGGGTGCGCTTCGCCCTCGCCATCGCCGGGGCCAACGACCTGATCGTGCTCGACGAGCCGACCACCGGCATGGACGTCTCCGTCCGCCAGCAGTTCTGGGCCACCATGCGGGCCCAGGCCGACGCCGGGCGCACCGTCCTCTTCGCCACCCACTACCTGGAGGAGGCCGACTCCATCGCCGACCGGGTGCTCGTCCTGCACAAGGGCCGCCTGATCGCCGACGGCACCTCCGCCGAGATCAAGGCCAAGGCCGGCGCCCGCCGGATCACCTTCGAGCTGGAAGCCGGTTTCGTGGACGAGGCGGCGCTGCGCGCCCTGCCCGGCACGGTCAGCCTGGACGTCACCGGCCACGCGGACGGCGTCCGCACGGTGCGGATCCGCTCGACCGACGCCGACGCGGGCGTCGCGGGCCTCTACAAGGCCGGGCTCTACCCGCGCGGCCTGGAGGTCACCAGCCTGGGCCTGGAGCAGGCCTTCCTGACCATCACCGGCGAGGCCGACGACATCGAGAACGCGGAGCGTGCGCTGTGATCACGTTGATCAAGCTGGAGATCCTGCGCACCCTGCGCAACAAGCGGTACGTGCTCTTCACCGTGCTCTACCCGGCGCTGCTCTACGTCTTCTTCATCAGCGCCTACAACGGCGGCACGGTCTCCGGGGGAGTGCCGGCCAAGTCGTACTTCATGGTCTCGATGGCCACCTTCGGCGCGGTCGGCGCGGTGCTCACCGGCAGCGCGCAGCGGATCTCGCTGGAGCGCAAGACCGGCTGGGTGCGGCAGCTGCGGCTCACCGCACTGCCCGGGCGGGCGTACACCGTGGCCAAGATCGCGGCCTGCGCCGTGACCACGCTGCCCGCGATCCTGGTGGTCTTCGTGATCGGCGCCTTCGAGGGCGTGTCGCTGAGCGCCGCGCAGTGGCTGGGCCTGGGGCTGGCGCTCTGGCTGGGCAGCTTCGTCTTCGCGGCCCTGGGCGTCGCCCTCGGGTACGCGGCCCAGCCGGACGCGGTGCAGCCGATCGTGATGATCACCTACATGCTGATGGCGCTGTTCGGCGGCACCTGGTTCCCGGTCGGCGACTCGCTCAAGAAGTTCGCCCAGTTCAACCCGGTCTACCTCTACAACCAGCTGGCCACCTTCATCCGCCCCGGCCAGTCGCTCGACCTCGCCGCCGTGGCCGGCCTGGGCGGCTTCCTCGCCCTGTTCGTCGGTGCCGCGGCCTACCTGTACCGCAAGGACACGCGGCAGGCATGATGATCGACATGTCCTCGTCGCAGCCTTCGATCCCCAGCTCCGCCGACTCCGGGTCGGCGGGGCGGGGCGGCTTCCTGACCTCGCCCGGGCAGCCGGTGGAGAACCGCCGCCAGCTGGTGGTGAAGCTGGCCTGGATGTCGATCTGGATGCTCTACCTGCTCTACCCGCTCGCCGACCTGACGAGTGGTGAGCACTCCACCCCCGCCGTGGTGGCCGGGTCGATCGCCCTGGGCGGCTTCCTGCTGGCGTACCTGAGCCTGATCGTGGTCCGCTCGGTCAAGCCCGCGCAGTGGCCCGGCGGGTACGTCATCATCGGAGTGCTGATCGCGGTGGCGCTGGCCACCGCCTTCGGGCTCGGCGAGGCCTGGCTGACGCTCTTCACCTACTGCTCGGTCTGCACCGGCGTGGCGCTGCCGTCCCGGTACGGGATGCCCGGCGTGCTCGCGGTGACGGTCCTGGCGGCCGCCACCGGGTTCCTGATCCGGGCCGACGGCGTCACCATGCTGTCGATCGTGCTGCCCTGCTTCCTCGGCGGCCTCGCCATGACCGGCCTGCAGCGGCTCATCGTCACCATGCGGGAGCTGCGCGAGGCCCGGGCCGCCGTGGCACACCTGGCCGCCGCCGAGGAGCGGCTGCGCCTGGCCCGTGACCTGCACGACCTGCTCGGGCACTCGCTCTCGCTGATCACGCTCAAGAGCGAGCTGGCCGGGCGCCTGATGGACCAGAGTCAGAGCGAGGCGGCCCGGGCCCAGATCGCCGACATCGAGTCCGTAGCCCGGCAGTCCCTGGTCGACGTCCGCGAGGCCGTCGGCGGCTACCGCCGCCCCACCCTGCCGGTCGAACTCGCCGCCGCCCGCACCGCACTGAGCGCCGCCCAGGTCACCCTGGAGGCCGACCCGGCGGTGGCCGACGGCCGCCCCGGCCTCGGCAACGAAGAAGCCGGCGCCCTCGCCTGGGCCCTGCGCGAGGCCGTCACCAACATCGTCCGCCACGGCGAGGGAGCAACCACCTGCCACGTCGGCCTGGACGAGACCTGGGAGGGCGAGGGCGAGCGCTACGCCGTCCTGGAGATCTCCGACAACGGCCGCGGCCCCGGCAAGTCCACCCCCGGCAACGGGCTTTCGGGCCTGCAGGAGCGCCTGGCCCTGGTCGGCGGACGCCTGGAGACCGGCCCGGGCCCACGCGGCAAGGGCTTCAAGCTCCGGGCACTCGTACCCTTGCGGACGATCAGCGGGTCATGACCGGGCGGCTACCGTCGGCTCAGCAGGGCCACGACGGTGCTTCCGCCCGCGGTGGCCGTGGTGATGAGCCATGCCGGGATGCGCTGGATGGTCAAGTGCACCCCGCCGATGCGGAGTTCGACGGCCGGCTGGCTGTCAGACTTCTGGGTCATGGCTTGCCCCTCCTCTGGCTACGGATGGACGCTAGAGGCGGCGCCGGGTTTCCGGTAGGGGCGTTGGCCGAACTGATCGGGTTCCAGCGGTGTTTGGTTTCAGTGTGAGAACACATTGAGCAGAGCATGAAGAAATTCTCGACCGCGGATGCCCGTGAATGCTTCGGAAGTGACCGGGGATTTTCGCGGGCAGGGCCCATGGTTCGGGCCGGGTCCCGGGCGGGGGCTGGGTGTTGCCTAGGCTGACGGCATGACAGACGAGAAGCCGGAGATGGTGCGGGTCCTGCTCGCTGAGGACCAGGGCATGGTCCGGGAGGCGCTGGCCGCGCTGCTCGGGCTCGAAGGGGACATCGACGTGGTCGCCCAGGTCGGGCGGGGGGACGAAGTCGCGGACGCCGTGGTGGCGAACGGCGTGCAGGTCGCGGTGCTGGACATCGAGATGCCCGGGATGACCGGGATCGACGCGGCGGCGGAGGTGCGGCGGCGCAGCCCGGGGACGAAGGTGGTCATCGCGACCACCTTCGGGCGGCCCGGGTACCTGCGGCGGGCGATGGAGGCGGGGGCGGACGGCTTCCTGGTGAAGGACGCTCCGGCTTCGGAGCTGGCGCAGGCGATCCGGCGGGTGCTGCGGGGCGAGCGCGTCATCGACCCGACGCTCGCGGCCGCCGCCCTCGCCGAGGGGGCCAACCCCCTGACGGCCCGCGAGCGCGACATGCTCGCCGCAGCGGCCGACGGCGCGGTCAACGCCGACATCGCCCGCCGGCTCCACCTCTCCGAGGGCACCGTCCGCAACTACCTCTCGATGGCGATCCAGAAGACCGCCGCCCGCAACCGCGCGGAGGCCGTCCGGATCGCGAGGGAGAAGGGCTGGCTGTAGGGGTGCTGGGTCAGTTCAGCCGGTGCCGCGCGGCCCGCGCGTCCTGGCGGACCTTGGTAGCGGTCTCCGGGTCGAAGGCGTCGAGGATCTCCGCGTAGGCGTCCATCTCGGCTGCGCCGGAGAGGAAGTCGCCGGTGCGGACGAGGAGTTCGGCGCGTTCGAGGCGGAGTTGGGCGGGGTGGCGGGGGAGGAGGAGGGAGAGTTCGGTGGCCCAGAGCTGGGTGCGGGCGTGTTCGGGGCGGTCGGTGGCCCAGCTGCGGATGTTGCCGAGCACCCGTAGGACGATGTCCAGCGGCTGGGCCGGGGTGAGCAGTTCGGGCGAGAAGTGGTGGCCGGTCCGAAGGACCAGTTCGCCGACGTCGTCCAGGTCGAGGAGGCGGCCCCCGTGGTACGGGTCGGCCAGGACGTACTCGTTCCCCGCCTCGGGCCCGCCCACCGCGACGATGAAGTGGCCCGGCAGGGCCACGCCGTGCACGGTCAGCCCGGCCCGCGCGGCCACCGCCGTCCAGACCAGCGAGAGCAGGATCGGCAGCCCGCGGCGGCGCCGGAGCACGTCCGGCAGCAGCGAGGACTCCAGCCGCCGGTAGTCCGCCGGCCGCCCGTGGAACCGCTCCCGGCCGCCGAGCACGGCGGCGAGCAGCGCGGCGGTCTCCTCGGGCGTGCCCGGGGTCCGCTCCGCGACGGCCAGCCGGACGGCCGCCGCGTGCCGGTCGATCGCCGCCTGGCAGGCCGCCAGCAACTCCTCCAGGCTCGGCGGCGGTTCGCCGCCGGGCTCTTCGGCGAGCGTGTGCTCGGCGGCGGCCAGCAGGCAGAGCAGCACCGCGTCCGGGTGCTCGGCCCTGGCCTCGGTACGGAATCGTGCTCTGCTCTGCTCGGTCACAGCAGCCTTCGGTATCTGTCCGGTGGTTCGCTACTACAGCACTACCGCTACCGCTGGGGAAGACGGGCGTAGTGGTAAGTGTGACTGGTCGTGAAGCCGAGTCGGCCGTAGAGGGCGAGCGCGGCGGTGTTGTCCTCCTCGACCTGCAGGTAGGCGCCGGTGGCGCCCTCCTCGGCGGCGCGGGCGGCCAGGACGGCCGTCATGGCGGTGGCCAGGCCCTGGCGGCGGGCCTCGGGGGCCGTCTCCAGGGCGCCGAAGTGGACCCAGGGCCCGTCGACCACGCAGCGGCCGATCGCCAGCGGCGCGCCGCCCCCGGGGGCGGGGACGGTGGCGAACCAGACGGAGGGGCCGCCGTGCAGCAGCTCCCGGGCCGCGGCCTCGGCCTCGGGGCCGCCGCCGACCCGGTGGTAGCGCTCGAACCAGCTCTCGCTCGCCGTCCGGGAGAGCCGCACCCGCTCGTGGCCGCTCCCGGCGCGGACCAGTGGAGCGAGTGGGGCGGTCAGCACCTTGGCGGGAGTCAGCCGCTCGGGGTCGAGGGCCGCGGCGACCGCCGGGTCGGTGCCCGGGAAGGTCACCTCGACCAGCGCGGGCAGCCCGCGCTCCGCGTACCACTCGCCGACGGCGGCCAGCGCCTCCGGCACCGGGAGCCCTGGGTCGCCGAGCGCCTGGCAGGAGTTGGCGCGGCTGGTGAAACCGGCGCTGGCCCGCAGCAGCCAATCGCCGAGTCGTGCCTGGTCACGGGCGGGCCAGGCCCGGGTGGCGACCCGCTGAAGGGCCGTCGGGTCCGTTTCGGGAAGGGGTGCCCGACGGGCCGGGAAGAGAGGTACGGTCTTGGCAGCGATCATCAGCTCAGCGGGGAAGGAGACAGGTTCACCGGCGCGCGGAATCACCGTGACCTGACACGCGTCGTCCCAGGATGCGAGCACTCCGATCACATCGCGGTACACCGGCCGGCCTGCGACGACCTCGGACACGCGCCGGACGGAGACCCGTCGTCCCACGTCGGAGCGGTCTATCCGGACCTCCGGACGGCCGCCTCCCGGGGCTTCGCCGATCATCTGGGGCACCTCCTGTGCATTCGCGGTCTCTGACCCGCGATACTAGGGGCGGGCATCGACGACGCCGCGCGCACCCGCGCACGCATCAAACAGTTTGGGCACTTGCCCTTTCGAGGAGGAACGACAGCGTGACCTACGTCATCGCGCAGCCTTGTGTCGACGTCAAGGACAAGGCGTGCATCGAAGAGTGCCCGGTCGACTGCATCTACGAGGGGCAGCGCTCTCTCTACATCCACCCGGATGAGTGTGTCGACTGCGGGGCGTGCGAGCCGGTCTGCCCGGTCGAGGCCATCTTCTACGAGGACGACACCCCGGAGGAGTGGAAGGACTACTACAAGGCGAACGTCGAGTTCTTCGACGACCTCGGTTCGCCCGGTGGTGCCTCCAAGCTCGGCATGATCGAGCGCGACCACCCGTTCATCGCGGCGCTCCCGCCGCAGGCCGGCGAGTGATCGGCAGACACTCGGCTGTGAGCACCAACGAAGCTCAGCGCGCGCCGCTCCCGGGCCACCCGGGGGCGGCGCGCCGCGTATCGGACCTGTTGCCCGTCTTCCCGTGGGACAAGCTGGAGCCGTACAAGGCCACCGCGCTCGCCCACCCGGGCGGGCTCTGCGACTTCTCCGTCGGCACCCCGGTCGACTCCGTCCCGGAGGTGATCCAGAAGGCGCTGGCCGCCGCCACGGACACCCCCGGCTACCCGACGGTCTGGGGGCCGCTGGAGCTGCGCCAGGCCATCGCCGGCTGGCTGCACCGGCGCCTGGGCGCCGAGATCGGCCCGGAGGCCGTGCTGCCCACGGTCGGCTCCAAGGAGCTGGTCGCCTGGCTGCCCGGCCAGCTCGGCCTCGGCCCGGGGGACCAGGTGGCCTACCCGCGCCTGGCGTACCCCACCTACGAGGTCGGCGCGCGGCTGTGCGGCGCCGAGCCGGTGGCCTACGACGACGTGTCGGAGCTGGATCCGTCCCGGGTCCGCCTGCTCTGGGTCAATTCGCCCTCCAACCCGACCGGTCGGGTGCTCGACGCCGCCGAGCTGCGGCGGGCGGTCGAGTGGGCGCGGGAGCACCGGGTGCTGCTGGTCAGCGACGAGTGCTACCTCGAGCTCGGCTGGGAGGCCGACCCGGTCTCGGTGCTGCACCCCTCGGTGTGCGGCGGGGACCACGAGGGCCTGCTGGTCGTGCACTCGCTCTCCAAGCGCTCCAACCTGGCCGGCTACCGCGCCTCCTTCGTGGCCGGTGACGGCGTGGTCGTCCGCGAGCTGCTGGAGATCCGCAAGCACGGCGGAATGATCGTTCCGGCGCCGGTCCAGGCCGCCACCGTCGCGGCCCTGGGCGACGACGCGCACGTGGCCGAGCAGCGCGAGCGGTACGCCGCCCGCCGGGCGGCGCTGCGGGGCGCTCTGGAGGCCTACGGCTTCCGGATCGAGCACTCCGAGGCCAGCCTCTACCTGTGGGCCACTCAGGACCGGCCCTGCTGGGAGACGGTGGCCGAGCTGGCCGCCCTCGGCATCCTGGTCGCCCCGGGCGACTTCTACGGCCCGGCGGGCGCGCAGCACGTCCGGGTGGCGTTCACGGCCACGGACGAGCGGGTCGCCGCCGCGGTCGAGAGGCTCTCGCAGGCGCGGTAGCACCCTCCGGAGCCCGGGGAGCCGTAGGCAGCCGGGCAACAACAACGGGGGCGCGAGGAACTGCGCGACCAGCCACCCACCGGGCGGTTGCTCGCGCAGCCTTCCTCGCGCCCCTCTTGGATGCGTGCTGCCAGGGGCGCCAGCTGCGCTGGTGCGGGCCGGTGGACTCCCGCTTTCGCGCAGTTCCTCGCGCCCCCGAGCAGGCAGTGCAACTGACTGTCAGCCGCCGAGCCCGCCGAGGCCGAGCACGCCGGCGCCCTTCAGCACCTGGGCCAGCGAGTCGACCGGGCTGCCGCCGCCCATCGCGGGGAGGCCGCCGAGGCGGTGCTCGTCGCCGTGGGCGCCGGTCAGCGAGCCGAGGGTGTCGCCGCCCGGCAGGGACTTGGTGGGCAGGCCGCCGGCGAGCGGGCCGGTGGGCAGGGCGTGGGTCAGCCCGGCGGTCGGCAGGGCGCCGGTCAGGCTGCCGAGCGGGTTGCTCGCGGTGGCCGAGCGCTGGCCGGAGACGGGGGTGAGCTTGGAGGTGAGCGCCGGGCCGGCCCGGTCCACCAGGCGGGGCGCGACGGTGGTCGCGATGTTCGCCAGGGTGCCGGTGGTCGCGGCGGTCTTGGCGGCGGGCCCGGTGATCCCGCCCAGCGCCTTGTCGGCGTTGGGCAGCGCGGCGGCGACGGTGTGCCCGGTGGCGTCGGCGGTGGCCGGCACGCCCGTGGCCACGGTGGTCGCGGCGGTGGCTCCGGTCGACTGCCCGAGCTCGTGGGTGGCTCCCTGCACCGTCGCGGCCGGGTCCGGCGCGTCGGCCTGGGTGATGCCGGAGGCCAGGTCACCCTGCGGCACCAGGTCAAGGGCGGACGCCGACCCGGCGGCGAGCAGCGGAGAGGCTCCGGCCGCGACGAGCAGTGCCGCCTGGGCGATCCGGCGCGAGAGGGGGAGGGACATGGTGCTCCTATAAGAGTGAGGTCGCCCCGTCCGGTCGTGCACGGGGGTCGTCCGCACGGGCGGACGACTGATTACCGCTGGAGCAGCCAGAAGGTTTCGGGCCGAAAGGGTAAAGCGCTGCTAAAGATCAGACGATCCTTTTTCCGGCAAGCCGGACATTTCCCTCCTTTCGCGACGGCCTGAGGAAACGTCACTCCCCTTGGGGCGGAAGGGCAAGGCCGACCCCCGCCCGGTCCGCCCGCGAGGGGCCCGCCGAAGGGTCCCGTCGTCCACGTACGTTGACCGGAATCACCCGTCGGACGGTACCTCGGACACCAGTCCGTCAACCCGGACTATGCCACCGGCGGGTCTTCCGGCCGGCCCGCCCTACCGCTTCGCGGGCGGTGCGCCGAGGGTGACCAGCACCTGCTGGTCCGAGCTGCTCGGCTGGGGCTTCCAGCCGTCGGCCGGCCGGTCGAAGCGCCAGACCTTGCCGTCGTAGGCCACCGCGCCGATGCCGAGGTCCGGCGCGTGCGCCACCGCCCACTGGGCGGCCGCCCAGCCGCCCTGGCGGCGGGCGTCCGGGCCGCCGTCGGTGCCGGTGGCGGGCTGCGGGGTGACGGCGAGCACCGTACGCGGGTCCGCCGCGGCCTTGGCGGCGGGCGCCACCGTCACCGAGCGGCCGAACTCGCGCTGCACCCGGGCCGACACGTCCGGGGCGGCCGCCGCGGGCGCGGCGGCGGCCTGGTCGCCGGGCGCGGCGACCGGATCGGTCCAGAAGGCGTGCACCACGCAGTTGAGCGCCGAGCCCTCGCGGCCGGCGAAGACGGAGGCGAGCAGCGTCGCGTTGCCCTCGTGCTTGGCGTAGGCCTGCGGGTAGCCGGACTTCTGCACGGCCTGGGCCGCGTCGGTGAGCGGCAGCCGGGCGTAGCCGGGCACCTTCACCAGGCCGTCCAGGAACTTGTTGGTCGCGTAGACCGGGTCCTTGATCTGCTGGGCGGTGCCCCAGCCCTGCGAGGGGCGCTGCTGGAAGAGGCCGACCGAGTCGCGGTCGCCGCCGTCCAGGTTGCGCAGCTTGGACTCCTGCATCGAGGTCGCCAGCGCGATGGCCGCCGCCCGCTCGGGCAGGCCCCGGGAGAGGGTCACGGCGGTGATGGTGGCGGCGTTCTGCGCCTGGGCGAGGTCGAGGTTGCCCTGGCCGGCCGCGGTGGTGACCTTGCAGCCCTCCGGCAGCGAGGCGGAGTCGTCGCGGTTCAGGTACCAGTAGCCGCCCCCGCCCGCGAGCGCCAGCACGACCACCCCGGCCAGCACGGCCTTCCAGGGCCGCCGGCGCGCACCCTCCTCGAACTGCTCCACCGCACTCCCTTTCCTCGCCTCGGTGCCCGCACACCGTACCTACTCGGACGGTTGTACGGGGAGCCCGGTTGCGGTGGCGGACCCCCGGAGGGCGGCGGACGCCCCCGTCAGGGCTTGCCTTCCGGATCACGCCGGGTGGGCGCCGCCGGGGCACGCACCTCGCCGGCTTCTCGTCGGTCGCCGATGCTCCGCATGGACTCCCTCCTCGGCGCCGCCGATGCACGCACCCCAACGACGCCCACTGACCGACGTGATCCGGAAGGCAAGCCCTAGGCTGGGGCACCATGAGCAGCATCGACACACCCCTTGACCTGACCCTCGACGGCGGTGCGCTGACCGCCCGGCTCGTGGACTTCCCCTCCGTCAGCGGTGACGAGCAGGCCCTCGCGGACGCGGTGGAGACCGCGCTGCGCGCCTACCCGCACCTGCGGGTGGACCGGTACGGCAACAACGTGGTGGCCCGCACCGGGCTGGGCCGGGCCGAGCGGGTGCTGATCGCCGGCCACCTGGACACCGTGCCGATCGCCGACAACGTGCCGCACCACATCGAGGGCGACCTGCTCTACGGCTGCGGCGCCTCGGACATGAAGTCCGGTGTGGCGGTGGCGCTGCGGCTCGCGGCCGGGCTGACCGAGCCGAACCACGACATCACGTACGTGTTCTACGACTGCGAGGAGATCGAGGCCTCCCGCAACGGCCTGGGCCACCTGGCCACCGCCCACCCGGACTGGCTGGCCGCGGACTTCGCGATCCTGATGGAGCCGAGCGGCGCCATGGTCGAGGGCGGCTGCCAGGGCACCATGCGGGCGCAGATCACCCTCACCGGAACCCGCGCCCACGCGGCCCGCAGCTGGCTGGGTGACAACGCGATCCACCACGCGGCCGAGGTGCTCGGCCTGCTGGCCGCCTACCAGGCCCGGGAGGTGGAGATCGACGGGCTGAAGTACCACGAGGGGCTCAACGCGGTGCGGGTCGACGGCGGTGTGGCGGGCAACGTCATCCCCGACGAGTGCGTCGTCACCGTCAACTTCCGCTTCGCGCCGGACCGCAGCGTGGCCGACGCCGAGGCACACCTGCGTGAGGTCTTCGAGGGCTTCAAGCTGGAGATCACCGACTCCGCCCCCGGCGCCCTGCCCGGCCTCGGCCAGCCGGCCGCCCAGGCCTTCCTGGCCGCCACCGGCGGCCAGGCCCGTGCCAAGTTCGGCTGGACCGACGTGGCCCGCTTCAGCGCCCTGGGCGTACCGGCCGTCAACTACGGCCCCGGCGACCCGGACCTCGCCCACAAGCGCAACGAGTACTGCTCGCTCGCCGCGATCGCCCTGGTGGAGGAGCGCCTGCGGGCCTGGCTCACCGACTGAGCCCGCGCCCGCCGGGCTCCTGACCGTCACCTCGCGTTCGTCCGGATATTGCCGGAAATCGGCCCGTCCCAGGCGTAGGGTTCCGTCATGACAGGCACTGGAGACGAAACGCGTAACGACCGTGCCCAGGAGGGCTTCGAGGGCTTCGCGCCGGAGCCGGGCGATCGCAAGCGGGCCTGGCCGGAGAAGCAGAAGGGGCCCGTGCTGCTCCGGCGGGACCAGGTCGGCACCAGCACCACCGACCAGCGGCTGCTGGACACGACGGGCCCCACCGACTGGCTCCACACCGACCCGTGGCGGGTCTGGCGGATCACCTCCGAGTTCGTCGAGGGCTTCGGCGCCCTCGCCGAACTCCCCACCGCGATCAGCGTGTTCGGCTCGGCCCGGACGGCGGTGAACTCCACCGAGTACGCCGCCGGGGTGGCCATCGGCCGGGCGCTGGCCGAGGCCGGGTACGCGGTGATCACCGGCGGCGGCCCCGGCGCGATGGAGGCCGCCAACCGCGGCGCCTCCGACGCCGGCGGCCTGTCGGTCGGGCTCGGCATCGAGCTGCCCTTCGAGCAGGGGCTCAACGAGTTCGTCGACCTCGGGCTGAACTTCCGTTACTTCTTCGTCCGCAAGACGATGTTCGTGAAGTACTCCCAGGGCTTCGTGGTGCTGCCCGGGGGCCTCGGCACCCTGGACGAGCTGTTCGAGGCGCTCACGCTCGTCCAGACCAAGAAGGTCACCAGGTTCCCGGTGATCCTCTTCGGCACCGAGTACTGGGGCGGCCTGGTCGAGTGGATCAAGGGCACGCTGGTCGCCCAGGGCAAGGCCTCGCCGGCCGACCTGGAGCTGTTCCACGTGACCGACGAGGTGGACGAGGTGCTGCGCATCCTGGAGGAGAGCCGCCGCCCCAACGGCGAGATCTGATCCGCTCCTCGCTACGCCAGCCCCCGGCGGGCGACCGCCGGGGGCCGGGTGCCGCGGATCGAGGCGACCATGTCGAGCACCTGCCGCGTCTCGGCGACCTGGTGCACCCGGTAGACCTGTGCGCCGAGCCAGGCCGAGACGGCGGTGGTGGCCAGCGTGCCGAGCAGGCGCTCGTTCACCGGCTTGTCGAGGGTCTCGCCGACGAAGTCCTTGTTGGAGAGCGAGACCAGCACCGGGAAGCCGGTGGCCGTCATCTCCGGCAGCCGCCGGGTGGCCTCCAGCGAGTGCCGGGTGTTCTTGCCGAAGTCGTGGCCCGGGTCGATGATCAGCGCGTCCCGGCGCACCCCGAGCGAGGCGGCCCGCTCGGCCAGCCCCACGGTGACGTCCAGGATGTCGGCCATCACGTCCGGGTAGCTCACCCGGTGCGGCCTGGTCCGGGGCTCGGCGCCGCCCGCGTGGGTGCAGACCAGCCCCACGTCGTACCGGGCGGCCACCTCGGCCAGCTTCGGGTCCACCCCGCCCCAGGCGTCGTTGAGCAGGTCGGCGCCGACTTCGCAGACGGCCTCGCCGACCTCGTGCCGCCAGGTGTCCACGCTGATCACCACGCCCGGGTGGCGCTTGCGCAGCTCCGCCACGAAGGGCACCGTCCGCCGCAGCTCCTCCTCGACCGTGACCTCCTCGCCCGGCCCGGCCTTCACCCCGCCGATGTCCAGGATGCCCGCGCCTTCGGCCACCGCCTTGTCCGCGGCGGCGAAGGCGGCTTCGTCGGCGAAGGTCGCGCCCTGGTCGAAGAACGAGTCGGGGGTGCGGTTGACGATGGCCATGATCACCAACTCGTCGTCACCGAACTCCAGCGGGCCCAGACGCAGTGCCACCGGTCTCTCCTCCACAGCTCCCCCGGGTGCAATGATGGGCCCCGGCCGTATGCAGGGACCATGCTCGCATCCCCGGGGCCGACCGGAGTGGCGGGCAGCCAGCAGGAGGACAGCACGTGTTCTGGGTGATCGTGGCCGCGATGGCCGTGGTGGTCGGCGGTACCGCTCTGGTGGCGCTCGGCGGCGGCACGGTGCTGCCCGAGACGGTGCACGACCGGATCGCCGCGCGCCTGCCCCAGGACCGCCCGCTGGGCCGCGCCGACGTGGACGAGCTGCGGCTGCCGATGGCGCTGCGCGGCTACCGGATGGACGAGGTGGACGACGTGCTCGACCGCCTCGGTGTGGAGCTGGCCCGCCGGGACGAGCGGATCGCCGAGCTGGAGGCGGCCGCCGCCGTCCGCGGCGCGGTCGAGGCCACCGGGCCCGCCGGGTCGCAGCCGCTGCCCGGCCTGGAGGACTTCGCCCAGGTGGTCAGTGTGGAGAAGGAGCCCGTCGTCGGGCGGCCCGCCGTCGACACGCCCGAGCAGCGGCAGTGACCGGCGCCGTCCCGGGCACCGACGGCGTGCCGCGCTGCGGCTGGGGCAACTCCGCCGAGGACTACCGCGAGTACCACGACACCGAGTGGGGCCGCCCCGTCCACGGCGACCGGGAGCTGTTCGAGCGGATCTCGCTGGAGGCCTTCCAGTCCGGCCTGTCGTGGATCACCATCCTGCGCCGCCGGGAGGGCTTCCGGGCCGCCTTCGCGGGCTTCGACATCGCGGCGGTGGCCGCCTTCGGGCCGGCCGACGAGGAGCGCCTGCTCCAGGACGCCGGGATCATCCGCAACCGCGCCAAGATCTCCGCGACCGTCGCCAACGCCAAGGCCGCCGCGGCCCTGGCCCCCGGCGAGCTGGACGCCCTGGTCTGGCGCCACGCCCCCGACCCGGCCGGCCGCCCGGCGCCCCGGACGATGGCCGACGTCCCGGCCGTCACCGCCGAGTCCACCGCCCTGGCCAAGGAGCTCAAGAAGCACGGCTTCCGCTTCGTCGGCCCCACCACCGCCTACGCCCTGATGCAGGCCTGCGGCCTGGTCAACGACCACCTGGCCGACTGCGCGGCCCGCTAGGCCTCTCCGGGCCTTCCTAGGCCTTCCTAGGCCTTCCTAGGCCTTCCAGGGCCGCGAGCAGAGCACCAGGCGGTACCCGTCGGGGTCGGCCACCGTCACGCCGTAGGTGTCCCAGTACGGGTTGTGCGCCGCCACGCGGGTGCCGCCGGCCGCGACCAGGCGCTCGACCAGCGCATCGTCCACCGGCCGCCCGAGGTACACCACGAACAGGTCGTCCACCGTCGGCGTGGGCTCCAGCGGGCGCTCCGGATCGTGCGTCAGCTCGAAGTGCCACGACCCGCCCGGCAGGCCGACCATCACCAGGTCGTGCTCCCCGGGCACCCGCTCCTCGGTGCGCCACAGCACGGACAGCCCGAGCCCGTCCACGTAGAACCGCTCGGCGGCCGCGAGATCCCGCGAGGGCCGGGCCAGCCGGACGTGGGTGTCCGCGCCGATCGGGTGCTGGTCAGCAGTCATGACCGGGACCTTACCGGCGCGGACGGACAGTCGGTCAGCGGCCGAGGTAGTTCGGCTTCTCCTTGGCGATGAAGGCCTGGACGGCGATCCGGTGGTCCTCGCTGTCGCCCGCCAGGGTCTGCAGCTCGTCCTCCTTGTCGAGCAGCTCGGAGAGGGAGTGCGAGGCGGCGAAGGCCAGCGACTCCTTGATGGCGCCGTAGGCGACCGTCGGGCCCTCGGCCAGGGTGCGGGCGAAGGCGCGGGCGGTGCCGGCCAGCTCGGCGGCGGGGACGACCTGGGTGGCCAGGCCCAGGGTGAGGGCCTCGGGGGCCTTCACGGTGCGGGGGAGCATCAGCAGCTCGGTGGCCCTGGCGTGCCCGACCAGCCGCGGCAGCGTCCAGGAGGCGCCCGAGTCGGCGGTGAGCGCGATCCCGGCGAAGGCGGTGTTGAAGCCGGCGGTGTCGGCCACGATCCGGAAGTCGCAGGCGAAGGCCAGCGAGGCCCCGGCCCCGGCGGCCACCCCGCCGACGGCCGCCACGGTGGGCTTGCGCATGCCCGCCAGCGCCCGCACCAGCGGGTTGTAGTGCTCGGCGACGGTGCGCAGCGCGCCCTCACCGGTCTCCTTGGCCCGCTCCAGGTTGCCCAGGTGCTCCTTGAGGTCCTGCCCGACGCAGAACGCCTTCTCCCCGGCGGCGGTCAGCAGCACCGCCCGGACGGCGGTGTCCTCGGCCGCGGCGACCATCGCGTCCCGCAGCGCGACCTTGGTCGCGGTGTCGAGCGCGTTCATCGCCTCGGGCCGGTTGATGGTGATGACGGCCAGGCCGCCGTCGAGCTCGTACAGCACGGAGTCGGACATCGGCGAGGGCTCCCGGAGGGTACGTGCGGGCAGGTCGTGCCTCAGCATGCCCGAGTGCGGAGCGTGATGGGGAGTGTGAGGTGCGGCACCTTCGCGCGGGGCGCGAACGGAGGCGCGAAAGGCGGTGCGAGCGGGGTCTCCGTTGGGTATGAGGCACCTCGGAGGGGTGGTCCGCACGGTGACCGGGACAGTGACGTTGGTCATCGGGCCGCCGCATGCGGGATAATGGCTTCCGATCAATGCGTTCGATACCGGCGGTGGACGGACTGCCGGTACGTAGCTTTGCGGTTGCAGGAAGGGGAACGAGCATGGCGGCCATGAAGCCGCGGACGGGTGACGGCCCGCTCGAGGTCACCAAGGAAGGGCGGGGCATCATCATGCGCGTTCCGCTCGAAGGCGGCGGGCGGCTCGTTGTGGAGCTCACGCCGGACGAGGCGGATGCCCTGGGCGAGGCCCTGAAGAAGGCCTGCGGCTGACGACAGCAGGTGCTCTTCCAGCTTCTGGAGACACGCGCGAGCCCGGGTGTCGGTGACCATCACCGGCCCCGGGCTCAGTCGTGTCCGGGGGCCTATCGCTTCACGGCGCAGAGCAGCCCGTCGGAGACCGGCAGCAGCGCGGGCAGCAGCAGCTCGCTCTCCCGCACCACGCGGACCAGCTCGCGCAGCGCGTGGGTGCCGGGGTCGTGGTGGCCGGGCTCGGCCAGTCGGCCCTGGTGGAACACCCCTTCGAAGCAGACCATCCCGCCAGGTCGGAGCAGACGCAACGATTCTGCAAGGTACGAAGCGGACTCCGCCGGGTCGCCGTCGCAGAACACCAGGTCGTACTGGCCGTCGGCCAGCCGGGGCAGCACGTCCAGCGCCCGGCCGGGGATGAAGCGGGACCTGTTCGCGGCGAAGCCGGCCGCCTGGTACGCCTCGCGGGCGTACTGCTGGTGCACCGGCTCGGAGTCCACGGTGGTGAGCACGCCGTCCGGCCGCATGCCGCGCAGCAGGTAGACCCCCGAGACACCGGTGCCGGTGCCGATCTCGGCCACCGCCTTGGCGTCCAGGGCGGCGGCCAGCAGTCTCAGGCAGGCGCCGCCGCCCGCGCCGATGGGCCGGACACCCACCCGGGCGGAGAGCGCCCGCGCGTAGGTCAGCACCGTGTCCTCACCGACATAGGTGTCGGCGAGTGCCGCCTGGGCGGACCCGAACTCGGTGATGGCTGCCTCTCCTGGCGGTCGGAAGCGGTCGGATGTCGATATTTCCAGCCACAGATTACTGGCCGGGCGGGAACCGCGTCCGGCGACCGGCCGTTGAGCCCTGCGGGACGGGGTGATCGGCCCACGCACGATCGGCGGCGGCTCGCTGCGAGCCCCGCCGCCGGCGGCGATCGAGCACTTTTATCCAGATCCGACGGGTGAGGTGGATATGGTGGTGGCCCTGCTGGGCAGAAGAGCCGACCGAGGAGGTGTGGCCGAGGGCGACGTCCCTGTGCTGCGGCCAGTCCGCGGCCTCACGTCGGCCCGTAAGCCGAAGCCCGTGATGAACAAGTCTGCGCAGACCGATCTGGACGAGACGACCGCGACCGACGACACGGCGGCTGCCGCCGCTGCTCCGCGCGTCGCATTCGACACCGACGCGCAGACCTGGACGCCCCCCAGCTGGGAGGAGATCGTCGAGGCGCACAGCGCCCGGGTCTACCGCCTCGCCTACCGCCTGACGGGCAACCAGCACGACGCCGAGGACTTGACCCAGGAGGTCTTCGTCCGGGTCTTCCGTTCGCTGTCGACCTACACCCCCGGGACCTTCGAGGGCTGGCTGCACCGCATCACCACCAACCTGTTCCTCGACATGGTCCGCCGCCGCCAGCGGATCCGCTTCGACGCGCTGGCCGACGACGCCGCCGAGCGCCTGGCCAGCCGCGAGCCGAGCCCGGCCCAGCACTTCAGCGACACCCACTTCGACGCCGACGTCCAGCAGGCGCTGGACACCCTGGCGCCCGAGTTCCGGGCCGCCGTGGTGCTCTGCGACATCGAGGGCCTCAGCTACGAGGAGATCGCCGCGACGCTCGGCGTCAAGCTCGGCACCGTGCGCAGCCGTATCCACCGTGGCCGTTCGCACCTGCGGGCCGCCCTCAAGCACCGGGCGCCCGGCACGGCCCCAGGCCGCGTCCGCCGTGGCGGTACGGCCGAGCCGGTCGCGGTCGGAGCCGAGGCGGGTCCCTCCGGCGGTGGTGAGCGGGGGCGCTCGTGAGCAGCGCCAACCCCTCCGGCCCGACGGGCCTCGAACCGCCCGCCCGCTCCCGCCGTACACCCGGCTGGGCCCAGCTGGGCCGCCGGAGCGAGCCCGCGGAGCCCCTCGAACAGCTGGGCACGCTGCGCGCCATCCCGGTGAACCTGGCCGAGCCGGTCGAGGAGCACCACCTCGGTGAGCGGCTGTCCGGCTTCGTCGACGGCGAGCTGGGCCACGACTCGCGCGAGCGCGTCCAGGCCCATCTGGCGACCTGCCCCGAGTGCCTCGCCGAGGCCGACGAGGGCCGCGCCGTCAAGCACCTGCTGACGCACAGCGGCACCCCCGGCCCCTCGGCCACCCTGATGTCCCGGCTGCTCGCCGTGGCGGCCCTGCCGGACGACGACCTCGGCGGGCCCGGTCCTGGCGCGCTGCCCGGTGACCCGGGAGCGCTCGGCATAGGGGGCAGCCGGCTGACCGGCGGCTCCTTCGGCCAGGGCGCGGGCGCCTCCTTCGGCGCGGGCGCGCTCGGGGCGCACGCGCCGCTGCCCGGGGTCGACCCGCGGGCGGTCACGCCCGCGCGCGGCCGCCGTCCGCGCTCCTCGGCCGCCGCCTGGCCGCCGGTGCAGGACGGTCCGGTGCCGGACGGCTCGGTCACCCCGCTCGCGGAGCGGGCCGCCCGGCCGCACGGCCGGGTGCGGCCGGCCGAGCGGTTCTCGCCGCTGGCCGCGCTGCTGCCGCCCGCGGCCGCCGCCCGTCCGACGCCGCCGCGTGGGCGCCGTTTCGTCTTCGCCGCGGCCGGCGCCTTCTCGGTCGCGGCCGTCACCCTGGGCGGGGTCGGCACCCTCTCCCTGGCGGGCGACGCCCAGCGCCAGGGCAGCACCGTGACCCCCGCCCACGGCGGGGGCGGCCCGGTGGTGCCGATCTCGGGCGAGGTGTCGGTCGACTTCCCGGTCTACCCCGTGCGGGCGTCGCACGGCGCGGGCGCCGTGCCGCAGGCGCCGTACAGCGCGCCGGCCGCCGTGGAGGCGGCGATCCCGCAGCACCTGCTCCGTTAGACGGGTGGTGTGTGCCGGGCCATCGGCTGAACTTTGCACCTGCTTCATCAACTCAGGGGTCAAAGCGCAGCCGGTGGCCATTACGCTGTAGTGGACCGCCGAACTGCAAGCTCTGCGGGTTCGTCCAATAAGAGCCGGGAGTTCAGGTGTTTTCCGACATAGGCCCCCTCGAGCTCGTCACGCTCGTCATCATGGCCATCGTCATCTTCGGGCCGGACAAGCTGCCGAAGCTGATCCAGGACACCATGGGCTTCATCCGGAAGATCCGGTCCTTCGCGGACAGCGCCAAGCAGGACATCCGGGCCGAGCTCGGCCCGGAGTTCAAGGACTTCGACTTCGAGGACCTGCACCCGAAGACCTTCGTCCGCAAGCAGCTGCTCGGCGGCAACGAGGACCCGCTGGGCTTCAAGGAGATCCGCGAGGGCCTGGACTTCAAGTCCGTCCTCAACGACGAGCCCACCAAGCCCGCGCCGCCCGCCGCGAACCCCGCCAAGCCGGCGGCCCCCGACACCGGCGCGCCCCTGGCCAAGGGCGAGCGCCCGCCGTTCGACCTGGACGCCACCTGATCCTCCGCACGACCGCGCCCGGCGCGGGCTGACACCAGTCGGCCTGGCCGGGCTTCGTGCTGTGCGCCGCTATTGTGCATTTCGTGCTCCCGGTGTGGGCCAGGTCACCGAAGTCTCGGGCCTGACCTGCCCGGCTGGGGCGTCGTCGTACGCCACGATGGAGCCCGCACACGGCGAACAGGTGTCGAGGAGGCCCGGGGATGGACACGACGAGCAGTGCGAGAACCGCCACGGCGGGGGAGCAGGGCACGGCAACGGTCGGCGCCCAGGCCCGGCCCGCGGCCGATCCGCTGGAGCCCTACCTGGCGGCGGACTTCCCCTGGTACGGCCTGGACGAAGGCTGGACGGGCCGCCGCTGGCTGATGCAGGCGGGGGCCGGGCCGAGCGGCGCCCGCGGCTCGCAGCGCGGCAGCGTGGACTACGGCACCCTCGGGCACGGCGACGAGCCGGCCCGGCAGTTCGAGCCGCGGGACATGCGGCGCTTCGCCGTGGTCGTCACGATGGCCCGCCGGGACGTGCGGCGCAGCGCCGACAACACCGGCACCCTGGAGGCGACCTCCGCCTCCTCCGCCGCCTGGCTGGCCGGCTCCGGCCTGCTCGCGGCGACCTGGCCCGGCCAGCTCGACCGTGCCCTGCGCCAGGACTGGCTCGACCAGCAGACCGCCCTCGCCTGGGACTTGGCCGACGACCTCGACGGCCCCGGCTGGTCCACCCTCACCCTCCCCGTCAACGGCCTCCCGCAGCCCTTCCGCTACCGCGAGTCCGAGTACGGCTGGGTCCTGGCCGGCGAGGCCCCCGGTGTCCTCCTCGGCGCCTACGGCCGCGGCGTCAGCGCCTACGGCACCGGCTTCTGCGCCGTCCAGGACCTCACCACCTACAACGGCCGCTGAGCCCGCTGTCGGGGTGGCTCGCTAGGCTGCCCGGCCATGCGCGAAATCCTCGAGGAGGCCCTGTACCTCCAGCAGCACTGGTGCCCCACGAACACCCCGGAGACGGAACGCCGGGGTTTCGTGGTCCGCCACTCCCTGCCGCACTGGCTGCGCACCTTCGGCGGCACCCTCGCCGAGGAGGCCGGCGTCCCCCGTCGTCAGCTGAAGATCACCGGCACCGACGGCCAGAACCACCGGGCCGAGCTCCCCCGAGTCCTCCTCGCCACGGGCCACGACTGGTACGCGGCCTACCTCTTCAGCGCGCGCGGCGACCGCGCCTACCTGGCCCTCTGCCACCCGGCCCCACCGGCCGTCCCCGAGGCCCACCCTCTCCTCGCCACCCGCCCCTGGCAGACCACGGCCGATCTCTCCCCGTACCGCTCCCGCCTCGGCCGCACCTACGAAGCCACCGTCGCCCTCGCCCTGGAGTACCACCGCGGCAGCGTCCCCGAGACGGACACCCTGGCCGCCGACGCCGTCCTGACGGCCGCTCTGCTGCGAATACTCAACTGCGGCGTTGGCGGTTGATCTCTACCCTGGTGCCTTCACCACTTGGGGGGATCACCTGTGCAGCACCGTAGTACCTTCGCATTCGCCCTGGCCGCAGCCTGTCTGCTGACCGCCGGATGCAGTGCGGCCACCACACCCGTGGCAGCCGCGCCGAGCGCCGTAGCCACCAGCTGCCCGCCACCGACCTCGGAGCCGGAGCCGAGCGGCACCGAAGGCCCCGACGGATTCGTCTACGCGCCCCTCCCGGACGAGATCCGCTGCCTGCCGGGCGTCGCCCACGCGGTGTACTTCCGGCCCTCCCCGAGCGGCCCCGAGACCGCCGTCCCGGAGGAGCTCCGCAAGGGCCTCGCCGGCGGCCAGCTCCTGGTCGATGCCGTCGACGGTACGCCCGTCGCCGTCGCCGAGGCCCTCTGCCAGACCCTCACCCGCATGGGCTACGCCCCGGGCGGTGCCAAGCAGGTCACCAACCTCATGGTGAGCGCCGGCCCGTTCATCACGTACAGCTCCCTCCCGGACCGCCCCTCCTGCAGAAGGCTCCCCACCGGCCGGCCGACCCCGAACACCGGCCCCACCCAGAACCTGTTCAACCCGCCGTCGTAGAACAGCAAACGGGCTGGTCAGCAGGTCGGGGGAGTACCCCGCTGCTGGCCAGCCCGTTAGTCGATCAGAACTTGTTCTTGGGGGTGAGGCCCAGGGAGAGGCCGGAGAGGCCGCGCTGGCGGTTGCCGAGCTTGGCGGCGATGGCGTGGAGGGCGGTGCCGGCCGGGGAGGTGGGGGCGGCGAGGACGACGGGGGTGCCGTCGTCGCCGCCTTCGCGGAGGCGGACGTCGATGGGGATGGAGCCCAGGACGGGGACGGTGGCGCCGACGGAGCGGGTGAGGGCGTCGGCGACGGTCTGGCCGCCGCCGGTGCCGAAGACGTCGACGATCTCGTCGCAGTGGGGGCAGGGCATGCCCGCCATGTTCTCGATCACGCCGACGATCTTCTGGTGGGTCTGCAGGGCGATCGTGCCGGCCCGCTCGGCCACCTCGGCGGCGGCCATCTGCGGGGTGGTGACGATCAGGATCTCGGCGTTGGGGACGAGCTGCGCGACCGAGATGGCGATGTCACCGGTGCCCGGCGGCAGGTCGAGGAGGAGGAC
This sequence comes from Kitasatospora sp. NPDC002227, assembly GCF_040296285.1. Lineage (NCBI taxonomy): Bacteria > Bacillati > Actinomycetota > Actinomycetes > Kitasatosporales > Streptomycetaceae > Kitasatospora > Kitasatospora sp. NPDC002227. Next base: position 125,244 of record NZ_JBEOWY010000002.1, on the reverse strand, counting down.
GTCCAGGTCGCCCCAGTAGACGTCGGCGAGGAACTGCTGGAGGGCGCGGTGCAGCATCGGCCCGCGCCAGACCACCGGCGCGTTGCCGGGGGTGAACATCCCGATCGAGATGACCTTCACGCCGTGCGAGGACGGCGGCATGATCATGTCCTGGACCTGGGTCGGGCGGCCCTCGACCCCGAGCATCCGCGGCACGCTGTGCCCGTAGATGTCGGCGTCGACGACGGCGACCTTCTGGCCCTGGGCGGCCAGCGCGGCGGCCAGGTTGACCGTCACGGAGGACTTGCCGACGCCGCCCTTGCCGGAGGCCACGGCGTAGACCCGGGTCAGGGTGCCGGGCTTGGCGAAGGGGATCTCGCGCTCGGGCGCGCCACCGCGCAGCAGCTGCGAGAGCTCCTTGCGCTGCTCCTCGCTCATCACGTCGAGCTCGACCTCGACGGAGCTCACCCCGGCCACGGCACCGACGGCCTCGGTCACCCGGGTGGTGATCGTCTCGCGCATCGGACAGCCGGACACGGTCAGGTAGACCCCGACGCGGACGGCGCCGCCGTCACCGATCTCGACCGATTTCACCATCCCGATCTCGGTGATCGGACGGTTGATCTCGGGGTCGTTGACGGTCGCCAGCGCCTCGCGTACGGACTCCTCCGTCACGCCGACCGCAACCTCTGTCTCGTTGGCCATGTGTTGATGGTACGGCGCAGCGGCAGGGCCAGAACTCACCGGTAGCGTGCCGCCGGTCACAGGGCCGTCACACGAGGTCGGAGGCGTCCCGCCGCTCGTCGAGCTCCTTGAGCAGTGACTGCAGCTCGGAGCGGACGAAGTCGCGGGTGGCGACCTCGCCGAGGCCCTGGCGCAGGGCCGCGACCTCGCGGGTGAGGTACTCGGTGTCGGCGATGTTGCGGTCGCTGCGGGCCCGGTCCTGCTCCATGTTGACGCGGTCCCGGTTGTCCTGGCGGTTCTGCGCGAGCAGGATCAGCGGCGCCGCGTAGGAGGCCTGCAGCGAGAGCGCCAGGGTGAGGAAGATGAACGGGTACTCGTCGAAGCGCACCGCGGGCGGCAGGAAGACGTTCCAGGCCACCCAGAGCAGGATGACGAAGGACATCCAGACGATGAACCGCCCGGTGCCCAGGAAGCGCGCGATCTTCTCGGAGAGCTTGGCGAAGGACTCGGGGTCGTAGGTCGGCAGGGTGAGCAGGCCGGGCCGCGAGGTGCGCGGCTGGTCGAGCCGGGCCCGGGCGGCGGAGCTCGAGGGCTGCTCGGTGCGGGTGGAGCCGCCCTCGCGTACGCGCAGCTCGCGGAGTTCGCGCAGCGACCGGAGCTCGCCCTGGAGGCGCTGGCGCGGGGATTCGTCCCGGCGGCCCTTGCGGTCAGCGTCCACGGACTTCCTCGCTCTCGTGCTCCAGCTCGGAGTTGCCCAGGCCGTGCAGCGCGGCCTCGCGCCAGTCGTCCGGCAGCAGGTGGTCCAGCACGTCGTCGACGGTGACGGCGCCGAGCAGGTGGTCCGCCTCGTCGACCACCGGCGCGGCGACCATGTTGTAGGTGGCCAGGTAGCTGGTGATCAGCGGCAGCGGGGTGTCCGGCGGCAGCGGGTCGAGGTCGTCGTCCACCAGCGAGCCGACCAGGGTGTACGGGGGCTCGCGCAGCAGCCGCTGGAAGTGCACGGTGCCCAGGTACTTGCCGGTCGGGGTCTCGTTCGGCGGGCGGCAGACGTACACCTGGGCCGCCAGGGCCGGCTTGTTGTCGGAGATCCGGACCCGGGCCAGCGCCTCGGCCACGGTGGCGTCCGGCTCCAGGACGATCGGCTCGGTGGTCATCAGACCGCCGGCGGTGTCCTCCGCGTAGGAGAGCAGGCGGCGCATCTCGGCGGCGTCCTCGGGCTCCATCAGTCGCAGCAGCCGCTCGGCGTCCTCCTCGGGGAGGTCGGAGAGCAGGTCGGCCGCGTCGTCCGGGTCCATCGCCTCCAGGACGTCGGCGGCGCGCTCCTCCTGGAGCTTGCCGATGATCTCGACCTGGTCGTCCTCGGGCAGCTCCTCCAGGACGTCCGCGAGACGGTCGTCGTCGAGGGCGGCGGCGACCTCGGCGCGGCGCTTGGCGGAGAGATGGTGCATCACGTTGGCGAGGTCGGCCGGGCGCAGCTGCTCGAAGGTGGCGAGCAGGTTGGCCGCGCCCTGGCCCTCCTCGGTGAGCGCGAAGCCGGTGACGGCGGACCAGTCGAGGGTGAGGGTCTCGCCCTTGGCCTTGCGCAGGCGGCTGACCTTGCCGGCCTGGACGAAGACCTTGGTGATCTCCCACTCGCGGACCCGGGTCTGCACCATGGCCACGTCGAGGACGGTGACCTCCTCGTGCGTCTTGGTCCGCGTCACCGTGCGGTCGAGCAGCTCGGCGAGCACCAGCGTCTCGGACGGGCGCTGCTCGAAGCGGCGCATGTTGATCACGCCGGTGGTGAGCACCTGGCCGGACTCCAGGCTGGTCACCCGTGTCATCGGCAGGAAGATCCGCCGCCGGGCCACCACCTCGACCACCAGGCCGAGCACCCGTGGCGGCCGCCCGCCGATCCGCAGGCTGACCACCACGTCGCGCACCCGGCCGACCTGGTCCCCGTTGGGGTCGAAGACGGCCACTCCGGACAGATGCGAGATGAAGACCCGGCTGCCTGGCCCTGCCATGGGACTCCCTCACGCTTCTCGGACGCTCCGGGCCAAGGCTACCGGGTGGCGATCAGCTGAGGCGGGGTCAGTGGCCCGACAGGGGGCGTGCCCCGTAGGTCAGTGCACCGCGAGCGGGGTTTGGAGCTCGGTGACCCAGGTGCTCGGGTCTCCCATGCACTCCAGGTAGAGCTCGCGGGCGTAGCCGGTGGCGCGGTGGCCGTTGCCGTCGATCCAGCGGGCCAGCAGCTGGGCGGTGGGCAGCACGGTGTCCATCGAGCCGTGGTGGACGATGGTCGCCGCGGTCTCGATCGCGGGCAGGTCGACCACGTCGAAGTCGTGGCCCTCGGTGCTGCCGAGCGCGACCGGCAGGGCCGCGTGCACCTCGACGCTGCCGTCGGCCCGCTCCTCGTAGTAGGCGATGCTCGGACCGACCGGGGTGACGCCGGCGGCGGCGAGCCGGCGGCACAGCTCGTCGAAGAGCGGGCTGATCACCGGGCCGATGTCCTCCGGCTCGTAGCCGGCGGCGGTGGCGCTCAGCTCCGCGACGCGGACGGCGGGGATGCTCTTGAGGACGACGTCGTTGCTGGGCATGTGCCCCTCACTCTCGATCGACCGGAGTCTCGCCTCGACCCTGGTCAGCCTGGTGGTCGTCTCCGACACCAGGGCTGCCAGCTCGGCGTGCCGCAGCCGCAGCATGCCGCGCAGCTCCTCCGCGCCGACCCGCTCGCCGAGGATGGCCCCCACCTGCTCCAGGGTGAAGCCGAGGTCCTTCAGGGCGATGACGCGGTTCAGCTCGGCGAGCTGGGCGGCCTCGTAGCCGCGGTACCCGCTGGCGGGGTCGACGTGGGCGGGCCGCAGCAGCCCGACGGCGTCGTAGTGGCGCAGCATGCGGACCGACACGCGGCCGTGCTTGGCGAACTCTCCGATGGTGAACATGGTGATTCCTAGGCAACGCCCTGACACGGTGTGAGGGTCAAGCGGGCCGCAGCCGACCGGGGCCGGCTCAGCCCCGGAGCTTGCCCTTGGCGACGAGCTTCGGGAGGCCGGCCGGGATGGGCCTGCGGGTGGTGGCGGGGGAAGCCATCGGGACGGCGTTGTGGGAGTCGTCCGGCATCGAGCCGGGCTGCTCGGTGAGCGGGCCGACCGGCTCGAGGCGCAGGACGCGGCAGTCGCGGGCCCAGCGCTCCTCGATGGTGTCGGTGTCCGGGGCGTTCAGCCGCTTGCCCTTGAGCTCCTCGACGGCGCCGAGCCAGGCCTCGCTGCGCGGGGTGAGCTCGCTCACCTTCGCCGGCCAGCCGGTGAGCCGGCCCCACTTGTCCTTGCTGCGCACGGTGATCTCCGCACCCGCCCCGGGGGTGAGCCCGTGCAGCGGCTGCTCGCCGCCCTCGCCGATCACGACCACGGCGCCGTCGTGCCAGGCGTGCCACAGCGCCCGGGCCTGCGACTGCCCATCGGCCCGCACCCAGAGCAGGCCGGACTTCTTGGCGGCCTCCTCCAGAAGGGCCCGGTCGTGCAGCGCTTGCTCGGCGGGGGAGGGGGCGGCGGCAGTCGTCGTAGGCTCCATGGCGCACCAGACTACGGCGTCCGGCGCCCGCTGTCCGGAGAGCGTCTCACCGCTCAGAACGACAGTTTCATGGCGCGCTGATACCCCTTACCTTGGTACGGTCCCCGCCACCGCGACCGACCACCCGAGGAGAGCTGTGCCCACCGCCGCCCGGCCCGATACCGCAGCTCAGGCCACCAGCACCGCTCCGGCGGCCCGCCCGGGCCTGCCCAAGCTGGACCTGCTGCTGCTGGCCGTCTCGATCGGCGGCATCTCGCTCTCCGCGCCACTGATCAGCGCCACCGCCGCCCCCGCCCTGGCCATCGCCTTCTGGCGCAACATCATGTCGGTGGGCGTCCTCGGCCCATACGCGCTGCTGCGCCACCGCGCCGAGCTGCGCGGGATCGGCCGCCGGCAGCTGCTGCTCGCGATGGCGGCCGGGGCGCTGCTCGCGGTGCACTTCGCGCTCTGGATGCCCAGCCTGCGGATGACCTCGGTGGCCTCGGCCACCGCGATGGTCACCACCACCCCGCTGTGGACCATCCTGCTGATGCGGCTGCTCGGCCACCGCGCGCCCCGCCTGGTGCGGGCGGGCATGTGCGTGGCCTTCGTCGGCGTGCTGGTGCTGACCGGGGTCGACCTCTCGCTCTCGCCGAAGGCGCTGGCCGGTGACGCCTTGGCGCTCGGCGCCGGGCTGGCCGCCGCCGGGTACATGCTGCTCGGCGCGGAAGTCCGCAAGACGGTGAGCACCACTGCGTACACGCTGGTCTGCTACACCACCACGGCCGTCGTGCTGCTCGGGATCTGCCTGGTGAGCGGCACCGCGCTGGCCGGCTGGCCGGCCACCGCCTGGTGGCAGATCGCGCTGCTGATGGTGGCCGCGCAGCTGCTCGGGCACTCGCTCAGCAACCGGGTGATCCGCACCCTCGGGCCTTCCATCACCTCCACCGCGATCCTGCTCGAGACGCCTGGCGCGGCCCTGATCGCGGCCGTCTGGCTGGGCCAGTGGCCGCCGATGGCGGCCTACCCGGCCGTCGCGGTGATCCTGCTCGGCCTGGTGCTGGTCGCCCGCGGCGGGCGGCGCTGACCGCCGGTCAGAGCCAGCCGTTGCGGCGGAAGCCCTTGTACATGCCGATACAGATGATCGTGATGACGCCGAGCACGATCGGGTAGCCGTAGCGGTGGTGCAGCTCCGGCATGTAGTCGAAGTTCATCCCGTACACGCCGGTGATCATGGTCGGTACCGCGAAGATCGCCGCCCAGGCGGTGATCTTGCGCATGTCCTCGTTCTGGGCCACCGAGACCTGCGCCAGGTTGGCCTGGAGCAGCGAGTTCAGCAGCTCGTCGAAGCCGTGCACCTGCTCGGTGACGCGGGCCAGGTGGTCGGCGACGTCGCGGAAGTACTTGCGGATCTCCGGGCCGATCGGGGCCTTCTCGGCCTCCGAGAGCAGCTGCATCGGCCGCAGCAGCGGGGCGACGGCCCGCTTGAACTCCAACACCTCGCGCTTGAGCTGGTAGACCCGGCCGACGTCGGCCCCGCGCCCGCCCCGGTTGGCGAACACGTCGAACTCGATCTCGTCCACGTCCGTCTGCAGCCGGTCGGCGACCAGCAGGTAGTCGTCCACCACCTGGTCGGCGATCGCGTGCAGCACGGCTGCCGGGCCCCGGGTGAGCAGGCCGCTGCCGTCGATGTCGTTCTCCAGGCGGCGGCGCAGCTCCTTGAGCGAGCTGTGGCCGCCGTGCCGGACGGTGATCACGAAGTCCGCTCCGACGAAGACCATCAGCTCGCCGGTGTCCACCACCTCGCTGGTCGGGGTCAGCTGGTCGTGCTCGACGTAGCGGATCGTCTTGAAGACGGCGAAGAGCACGTCGTCGTACCGCTCGACCTTGGGGCGCTGGTGCGCGTGCACCGCGTCCTCCACCGCTAGCGGGTGCAGGCCGAAGCGCTGGGCGATGCCCTCGAACTCGGCCTCGGTCGGCTCGTGCAGACCGATCCAGCTGAACGATTCAGCGCTCTGCTCCTTGGCGTTGCGCACCCGCTGGACGGCCTCGCGCGGGCTGCAGGTCTCGCCGTGGCGCTTGCCCTCCTGGTAGACCGCGCAGTCCACCACGGCGGAGGAGCCGTGCCCGGGGTGCAGCGGGTCGAAGGCCGCGTCGGTGCGGCGGCGCTGTGGGCGGACGGCGGCACGCAGGTTGTTGATCATCGACATGGCTGGCTCCTCGGGCAGGAGACGTCGCACGGCGGCAGCGGGCCGCGGCAGAGGCGACGTGAAGGGGACACCGACGGAAAAGCGCGGTGCTCCACCAGGCGCACATACGAAGAGGCTCGCCCGAGCGGGCCCGGCACGAGCCGGGTGAGGGGCCGTCAGATCAGCGGGAGCCGGCGGCGGTGGCGGGGCGGCGAGGACGAAGTGACCGGGCAGAGCTGCCGGTACTGCATGGTCGGCTGGTATCCACCGCAACCACCTCCTTCGAGCCGCGCCTTCGTCAGGGAAGAGCATCCCCGGAGGCCAGTCGCCCACACTAACACTGCCGGACCTCACCGTGCCGGGGTGTTGACCTGGTCTTGACGCACGAGGGCTAGGGTCGTGCCCATGGCGCACGACTTCCCACTCTTCGGCGACTTCTCCGACAGCTCCGCCGGCGGCTCCGACGAGCTCTCCCGCGAGGCCGTGCTGGCCGCGGTCGAGGCCCGGCTGCTCAGTACCTTCGGCGAACCCACAGGTCGGGCGGGGGTCACCTTCCTCGGGGCGGACCGGATCGAGGTGCTGCGGTTCGGGCCGGACGCGGACGGGCTCGTTCGGTACGCGACGCTGGGCATGGCCGCGGCGCCGATGACCGATCCGGGGGCGATGGTCGCCGATCCGGTACGGGGGCCGCGCGTCGAGTTGGTGCTCACCGTGCGCGGGGGGCGCGACGACGTGCTCCGCACGCTGGCCACCTTCGCGGCCACCCCGCAGGTCGAGGGCCTGATCGTCGCCCCCGGCGCCTCCCTCGACCTCGGCCAGCCCCTTTGGCCGGGCGCTCCCTTCACCTCCGTCCTCACCGCCGAACCGGGCGGACTCGTCCCCGACCTCGACCTCGCCGACCCGGCCGACCCGGTCCGCTTCCTGCCGCTGCTGCCGATGACGCCGAACGAGGCGGCCTTCAAGCGCGTCCAGGGAGCCGAGGCCCTGCAGGAACGCTGGCTCCGGCACGGCACGGACCTGAGGGACCCTCAGCGGCGCGGCGTCTCCCTCGACGGCTGAGTTGCACTACCCAGGGGCGCGAGGAACCGCGCGAAGCGGTAGGCGACAGGCCGTGCATGGTTGGCAGCGCAGTTCCCCGCGCCCCTGACAGTGCAACTGGATCGGGTGCCCAGAACCTACGGGTGGGTGTCGATGAAGCCGAAGACTCCGCTGGCGACCAGTTGCACGGCGATGGCGGAGAGCAGCAGGCCGGAGAGCCTGGTGATGAGCACGACGCCGCCCTCCTTGATGATCCGGATGATCACCAGTGAGAACCGCATGGTCAGCCACATGACCACGTGCATCGCCACGATCGCCACCCAGACCGCCGTGGTCTCCCCGGCCCCGTCCGCCTTCTGCACGGCGAGGATCACCGCGACGATCGCGCCCGGGCCGGCCAGCAGGGGCGTGCCGAGGGGGACGAGCGCGACGTTGACGTCCTTGGTCTGGGTGGGCTCCTCGATCTTGCCGGTCAGCAGGTCGAGGGCGATCAGCAGCAGCAGAATGCCGCCGGAGATCTGCAGCGCGGGGATGGAGACGTGCAGGTAGTCGAGGATCTGCTGGCCGAACAGGCCGAAGCAGGTGATCACGCCGAGGGCGACGGCCGCCGCCTGCCAGGCCATCTTCTTCTGGGTCCGGACGGCCCGCCCGGAGGTGAGCGCGAGGAAGATCGGGATCGTCCCCGGCGGGTCCATGATCACGAAGAGCGTGACGAAGAGCGAGCCGAAGGTCGTCATCGCACCGCTGTCCTGAGAACGTCGCACATATGACGAATTGTCCGGTCGCGGGCCCGAAGCCGCACGCCGCCCTCAGCGGCTGACCGGCTTCGCCCCCGTCGCCTGCGCGAGCAGTGCCTCGTACGCCGCCGGGTCGGTGGTGTGCTCGCCGAGGCGGACGGTCTTGCGGCTGCCGTGGTAGTCGCTGGAGCCGGTGGTGAACAGGCCCAGCTCGGCGGCCAGGCCGGCCAGGTGGGTGCGGGCGGCCTCGTCGTGGTCCGTGTGGTCGACCTCCAGACCGCCCAGGCCGGCCGCCGCGAGGTCGGCGATCACCTGGTCCGAGACGGTGCGGCCGCGCTTGACCGCACCCGGGTGGGCGAACACCGGCACGCCCCCGGCGGCGCGGACCAGCCGGACGGCCGTCGCCGGATCGGTCTCGTGCTTGCGGACGTCGGCCCGGCCGCCGTTGGCCAGCCACTGCGGGGTGAAGGCCTCCGAGACGGTCTCCACCACCCCGGCCTCGACCAGCGCGCTCGCGATGTGCGGGCGGCCCACCGAGCCGGCCCCCGCGATCCGCTCCACCTGCGCCCAGCTGATCGGCGCGCCCAGCTCCCGGCAGCGCTCCACGATCGCCCGGCCCCGGCGGAACCGGTCGGTGCGCACCAGCTCCCGCTCGGCCGCGAAGGCCGGCTCGGCCGGGTCGAAGAGGTACGCGAGCAGGTGCATCGAGATACCCCCGATGTGGCAGGACAGCTCGGCGCCCGGCACCAGGGTGAGCCGGCTGCCCTCGGGCAGGGCGTGCACGGCCTCGACGGCCTCGGCGTGCCCGGAGACGGTGTCGTGGTCGGTCAGCGCGACCACGTCGAGGCCGGCGGCCACCGCGTTGGCCACCAGCTCGGCCGGGGAGTCCGTGCCGTCGGAGGCGTTGCTGTGGGCGTGCAGGTCGATGCGCACGGGCGGGTCGCTCCCTGGGTCGGTGTCAGCCCAGGATAGATCGCGGGCCCCGGCGCGTTCGGAGAGTCCGTCAGCTGAGCAGCCGGGGGGAGAGCGCCCCGCAGGGCAGCAGCTCCAGCTCGGCCCCGGCGTCCCGCAGGTCGGTGAGCACCAGCTCGTCGTACATCATCAGCGCCGACTGCTCGGGCCAGACGATCGCCCACAGCCACAGGCCGCGGGCCTCGCCGACGAAGACGGCGCGGTCGGCCGGGGCGTCGGGCACGTGGAACATCGGGGTGGGCCGGCCGGCGGCCATCAGTTTGGCGTCGGCGGGCTTGTAGAGCGAGACGGACTCGCCCGGGTCGGGGCCGGGCAGGCCCGCGTACCGGGCGCCGAGGCCGACGCCCAGCTCCTCGGCGACCAGCACCAGCTCGCCGAAGCCGCCCAGCGGCGCGGGGCCGGAGCAGGCGACGGCGGTGGCCCGGGCGCCGGAGAGGTCGTCGCCCGCGTGGGCGATGCCGGTGAACAGCCAGCCCACCGGGAGCGGCCACGGCAGCCAGACCGGGATCTGCGACCTGGTGACGGCCACGCCGAGGGCCTCGACACTCGGGGGCAGCACCGGCTGCATCGGGTGCACTGCACCGTGCTGGTCGCACTGCCAGGTGTCGGAGAAGAGACCGGGCGCGCGGACCCGTCCGGCGCACCTCGGGCAGCTTGGCTCGCCCCTCATAACCGACAACGGTCCTCCCTCCGGAGCGCCGCGTCAAGGACGATCACCCGTACGGGGCGCGTCGTTCTCCCCCGAGTCCGGCGGTGCCGCGGCGGCACAGAGGGGATGTCCCGTGACGCGTACCGGCAAACGCCCGGCCGGCCCGGGACGCACTGACGCCCCGCCATCCGGCTCGGGGAGCAACAGGTGGATGACGGGGCGTCAGTGGGGTATCGGGGGCTCCGCCGCGGCCTTGGCCGGGGCGGACCCGGTCAGGCCGCCTTGCACGGACGGATGAGCAGACGCTCGCCGGTGACGGCGGCAGCCTCGACGAGTTCGCGCACGGTGGCGGCGTCGGCGATCAGGCTGTCGGTCGCGTTGCCCTGGGCATCGTCCAGGCGAAGGATCTCGAAACGCATGGGCCTCTCCTTTTCTGGCCTCGGTGGCTCCCGAGGTGCATTCGGTTCGGTCGGTCGTGCAGCAGCCGGGAGGCGCACCGCTCCCGAGTCGGCAAGGAGGCGCGCACGAATGTTTCCCGGACAGAATCAAATATTACCCGAGCTAAAGACTTTTGTCCTGTGTTATCGCGAGACAGCGTGACGGGACTCACAACGGCGGGTTGACGGGCGGGAACGCGGAGGTGGTCAGCCCAGGCTCGGGCCGGCTCAGCCCCAGAAGGCGGCCAGGGCGGCGGCCGTCGCGGCCGGCTCCTCGGCGTTGGGTGAGTGGCCCGCGTCCGGCACGACCACCCGGGCGGCGCCCAGGCGCTCGGCCATCGCGGTCTGCTCCTCGACCGGCCAGGCGTAGTCCCGGACCCCGGAGAGCACCAGCTTGGGCAGTTCGACGGCGGCCAGCTCGGCGACCCGGTCGGGTGCGGCGATCAGGTGCGCGCCCATGGTGGCGAGCGCCTCCGGCACGTTGGCCAGCCAGCGGCGGTGCAGGAACCCGGCGATCTCCGGGCGCGGCCGGGTGGCCCCCGAGCCCTCCTCCATCTGCTGCATGACCTGCCAGATGGACTCCAGGTCCATTCCGCCCAGGGCGTCCACCAGCAGCTTGGTCCGGGCCGCCTCGCCCGGCTCGATCGCCCCGGGGCCGGTGGCCAGCAGGGTCAGCGAGCGCCAGGGCAGCGGCGCGCCCACCGACTTCAGGACGGCCTCCCGGACGACCTGGCCGCCGAAGGAGTGGCCGAGCAGGTGCAGCGGCCCGTCGCCGGCCAGCTCGGCGGTGAGCGCGAGGACGTCCTCGGCCAGCTCGGTGACCGCGTACGCCGCCGGGTCGGCCGGGCCGCCGGTCTCGTACTGGCCGCGCTGGTCCACCGCCACCACCCGGTAGCCCGCCTCGGCGAGGGGGGCGAGCAGGGCGATGAAGTCCTCCTTGCTGCCGGTGAAGCCCGGCACCAGCAGGGCCGTGGCCCGGGCCGGCCCGGCGGGCTCGGCCAGGTGCGCGGCGAACTCGCCCCGGCGGGTGCTCAGCCGCAGGGCCCGGGCGCAGCCGGGGAGGGTGAGGAACGGCGGCGTGCTCATCGGTGCGAGCTCCTTCGGGCGGTACGGGCAAGGGGGAAACGCCGGGCGGGCGGGTCGGTGCGATCCGACCCGCCCGCCCGGCTGGCTGTGCCGGGGCTCAGCTCTCCGGAGCCGCCTTCTTGGCGGCGGTCTTCCGGGCAGCCGTCTTCTTGACCGGAGCCTCGGCCGGGGCGGTTGCGGCGGCCTTGCGCGTCCGGGCGGCCGTCTTCTTGACCGGCGCCTCCGGAGCCTCGGCGGCCTCGGCCTTCTTCCGGGCAGCGGCCTTCTTGACCGGCGCGGCGGCGGCCTCGGCGGCGTCCGCGAGGGCCTTCTTGGCGGCGGTCTTGCGGGCGGCCGTCTTCTTGACGGGCACCTCGACCGCGACCTCGGCGGCCGGCGCGGCGGCCTTGCGCGTGCGGGTGGCCTTCTTGACCGGCGCTTCCACGGCCTCGGCCACGACGGCCTCGGCCTTCTTGACGGCGGTCTTGCGGGGGGCCGTCTTCTTGACGGGCACCTCGGCCACGACCTCGGCCGCGACCTCGACGGCGGCGGCCGTCTTCCGGGCGCGGGTGGCCTTCTTGACCGGCGCCGCCGGGGCCTCGACGGCCTCGGCGACGGCCTTGCGGGCGCGGGCGGCCTTCTTGGCCGGGGCCGGGACCTCGGTGGTCGCCGGCTCGGCGACCACGGTGGCGGTGGCGGTCTCGGCCACCGGGCTGCGGCGCGCGCGGGTGCGCGGAGCCGGTGCCTCGACCGTCTCCGGCGCCCGCTGCGCGGGCACCTCGACGACCACGGTGGTCACGGTCTCGACCGGCGCGGTGGTGGTGACCCCGGCGGTGACCCGGCGCGAACGGCGGGCCGGTGCCTTGGCCGGAGCCTCGACCACGGGCTCGGCGACCACGGGGGCCACCGGCTCGGCGGTAGCGGTGTTGGTGACCGGGGCGGTGACCCGGCGCGAACGGCGGGGCGCCTTGGCCACCGGCTCGGCGACCGCGGCAGCCGGCGTCGCGACCTCGGCCACGGGCTCGACGGCCTTGGCGACGGGCTCGACGGCCTTGGCCACCGGCTCCACGGCCTTCGCCACGGGCGCGGCGGCGGGCTGCTCGGTGCGGTTGCGGCGCGGGCGGCTCCGGCGGCCGGTCGGCTCGTCGTCGAAGGCGGCACCGCGCTGGACCGGGGTCCGGGAGGTGATGACGGGCGCCTTGGCCACCGGCGCGGGAGCGGCGTCGACCGCCGGAGCCTCGACCACGGCCTCGACGGCCGGCTCGGTGCCGCGGCGGCGCGCGCGGGTACGGCGGCCCGACTCCTCGGCCGGAGCCTCGGTGGCGGCTTCGGCCGCCGGAGCCTCGACCACGGCCTCGACGACCGGTTCGGCGGCGCGGCCACGGCGCGCGCGGGTACGGCGGCCCGACTCCTCGGCCGGAGCCTCGGTGGCGGCCTCGGCCACCGGAGCCTCCACCACGGCCTCGACGGCGGTCTCGGCCACCGGCTCGGTGCCGCGGCCACGGCGCGAGCGGGTACGGCGGCCCGTCCCCTCGGCCAGCGCCTCGGCGGCAGCGGCCGCCGGAGCGGCCGGGGTCTCGACCACGGCAGCCGTCTCGGCGGCGGCGGCCGCAGCGGCGGCGCTGCCGCGCGAGCGGCGACGCCGGCGACGCGGCGCCGCCTCGCCCTCGGCGAGCGGGGCAGCCGGACCAGCCGGGGTGCCGGGAGCGTCGACGGCGGTGACGGGGGCCTCGGTGGTGACGGCCTCGGCGGCGGAGCCACCGCGCGTGCGGCGGCGCTCGCGCGGCTGGCGGGCCGGACGCTCGGCCTGGCGCTCGGCGGCGGGCGCGTCACCGCGGCCGCCACGGCCGCCCTTGGCACCGCGGCCGCCCCGGCCGCCGGTCTCGCCCAGGTCCTCCATGACCTCGGCGCCGAGCCCGGCGCGGGTGCGCTCGGAGCGCGGCAGGATGCCCTTGGTGCCCGGGGCGATCTTCAGCAGCTCGTAGAAGTGCGGGGAGGTCGAGTAGGTCTCCTCCGGGTCGTTGAAGCTGAGCTCCAGCGCCTTGTTGATGAGCTGCCAGCGCGGGACGTCGTCCCAGTCGACCAGCGTCACGGCGGTGCCGGAGGCGCCGGCCCGGCCGGTGCGGCCGATCCGGTGCAGGTAGGTCTTCTCGTCCTCGGGGCACTGGTAGTTCATGACGTGCGTGACGCCCTCGACGTCGATGCCACGGGCGGCGACGTCGGTGCAGACCAGCACGTCGACCTTGCCGGAGCGGAAGGCCCGCAGGGCCTGCTCGCGGGCGCCCTGGCCGAGGTCACCGTGCACGGCACCGGCGGCGAAGCCGCGCTGGGTCAGCTGGTCGGCGACGTCGGCGGCGGTGCGCTTGGTGCGGCAGAAGATCATCGCCAGCCCGCGGCCCTCGGCCTGCAGGATGCGGGCGACCATCTCGACCTTGTCGAGCGAGTGCGCCCGGAAGACGTGCTGGTCGATGTTGGCCACGGTGTGGCCGGTGTCGTCCGGCGCGGCGGCGCGGATGTGGGTCGGCTGGCTCATGTAGCGGCGGGCGAGGCTGATGACCTGGCCCGGCATGGTGGCCGAGAAGAGCAGGGTCTGCCGCTTGGCCGGCAGCATGGTGATGATCTTCTCGACGTCGGGCAGGAAGCCCAGGTCGAGCATCTCGTCGGCCTCGTCGAGGACGAGCGCGCGGACCTTCGACAGGTCCAGCTTGCGCTGGCCGGCCAGGTCGAGCAGGCGGCCGGGGGTGCCGACGATGATGTCGACGCCCTTCTGCAGCGCCTCGACCTGCGGCTCGTAGGCGCGGCCGCCGTAGATGGCGAGCACGCGGACGTTGCGGACCTTGCCCGCCGTCTGCAGGTCGTTGGTGACCTGGGTGCACAGCTCGCGGGTCGGCACCACGATGAGCGCCTGCGGGCTGTCGCTGAGCTGGTCCTCGGTGGCGCGGCCGGCGTCCACGTCGGCGCGCACGACGGCCCGCTCGATCAGCGGGAGGCCGAAGCCGAGGGTCTTGCCGGTGCCGGTCTTGGCCTGGCCGATGACGTCGTGGCCGGTCAGCGCGACCGGCAGCGTCATCTCCTGGATCGGGAAGGGGTGGACGATGCCGACGGCCTCCAGGGCCTCGGCCGTCTCCGGGAGGATCCCGAGCTCTCGGAAGGTGGTCTTGTGGGTGTCAACGGTGGTGGACAGGGTGCTGCCTCTTCCATGAAAGAAGGGCCGAGAGCGAGAGGGCGGCGGGCAGCCAGCAGCCGTGGGCGGACCGTGAACGGGGCCCTGCGACAACTGGACGCACACCGCGCCGGCCCCTGCGGCCGGCCAGTCACGAGCGGCCCAGCTGGGGGCGCGTCGTGCGGCGGCGTGGGGGAGGATTCCCTGCGGGGCCATGCGCGGGACCTTCGCCGGGGGGCGGCGGGTCCGCGGCGACCTTCGCTCGGCCACTGATGCGGTGCCACGGCTTGAAGTCCAAGCCGAGGTCGGAGCCGATCGGGCTTCCGACCGGGCATCCGCGTACGTGAGGCCGGTGTCCGGAAGCGGAGTGCTGGTCACACACCGTCCGGCTACATCGGGCCTCCCTACCACCATACAGTCAGGCGGCGACTCGAACACGTGACGAGCCTTACTACGAGGCACTCGGTCACGGCGGGTCCTGGCCACGTGCACCCGAGGGTCTAGGGTGGCGAGTCATGGACACTCAGGACTCGAAGGCCCAGGACGGTACGTCGATCGGCGACTGGGAGAGCTGCTCGGCGGACCCCGGCTACCGTGCGGCGGTGCTGGACCTGCTCGGTGCCCTCGCGTACGGCGAGCTGAGCGCCTTCGAGCGGCTCGCGGAGGACGCCAAGCTGGCCCCCGGCCTCCCGGAGAAGGCGGCGCTGGCCCGGATGGCCTCCTCGGAGTTCCAGCACTACCAGCTGCTGCACGACCGCCTGGCCGAGGTCGGCGCGGACCCGACCGAGGTGATGACCCCCTTCGTCGAGCCGCTGGAGTCCTTCCACCGGATGACCGCCCCGGCCGACTGGCTGGAGGGCCTGGTCAAGGCGTACGTCGGCGACGCGATCGCCACCGACTTCTACCGCGAGGTGGCCGTCCGGCTGGACGACGACACCCGGGACCTGGTGCTGCGGGTGATGGCCGACACCGGCCACGCGGAGTTCGCGGTGGACCGCCTGCGCCAGGCCATCGCCGAGGACCCGCGGGTCGGCGGCCGGCTCGCCCTCTGGGGCCGGCGCCTGATGGGCGAGGCGCTCAGCCAGGCCCAGCGGGTGGTCGCCGAGCGCGACGCGCTCTCCAACCTGCTGGTCGGCGGCGCCCAGGTGCAGGGCTTCGACCTGGTCGAGGTCGGCAAGATGTTCAACCGGATCACCGAGGCGCACACCAAGCGGATGGCCGTGCTCGGGCTGGCCTCCTGACGGTTACGCGTGCCGGTGCCGCCCGCGCGGGCGGCTCCCCCGGCCTCCGGCCGGGCGGTGCCCCCTGGCGAGGTCCGGGCGGGCCAGCACGGAGACCAGGGCGACCGCCCCGAGGAGGGCGACCGCGAGTGAGACGCCGGGGAGCCGGCCCTCCAGCGCGTACCGGGTGATCAGGCCGCCGAGCAGGGCGGCCACCAGGCCGGTGCCGACGGTGAGGGTGCGCGGGGCCGGGTACCAGCCGGGCAGCAGTGCCAGGGCACCGACCCCGACGGTCAGGCCGATCAGGGCGAAGGCGATCGTCTCGACGGGCACCGCGGCCTCCTTGGGGGAGTGGCTCCTGAAGAAGCCCTACCGCGCCCGCGACCTCGGCAAACGCCGCCGCCCCGGGCCTCGTCAGGAGGCCCGGGGCGGGGTGTCGAACAGATTGCGGCTCAGAGGGTGCCGAAGCCCACCTTGCGCACGCTGGGCTCGCCGATCTCCACGTACGCCAGGCGCTCGGCCGGGACGATCACGCGGCGGCCGTGCTCGTCGCTCAGCGCGAAGACCTTGGCCGTGCCGTCCAGTGCCTGGGCGACGGCCTTCTCGATCTCCTCCGCGGTCTGCGTGCTGTCGAGAACGATCTCGCGAGGCGCGTGCTGCACGCCGATCTTGACCTCCACGGCTTCCGTCCCTCCGGGTTGCTCGCTGTGATGCGCCCCGCCGCTGAACTGCTGTTCGTGGCGGTTGCGCCGTACGGCTTCACCATAGAGCACCCGGATGGCCCGGAGGCGGAGCTCCGGGGAACGCCGACGGGGCCGGGGCGGCCCCTACTGCTCCGGCTGCTGCTCGGTGGGGTGCATCGGGAAGCCCTTGAGACCGCGCCAGGCCAGGCTGGCGACCAGCCGCACGGCCTCGTCGCGCGGGATCTCCAGGCCCTGGGAGAGCCAGTAGCGGGCGGTGATCTGGGCCATCCCGCAGACGCCCGCGGCGAGCAGCTTCGACTCGTGCTCCGGCAGGTCGGTGTCCTCGGCGATCACCTTGCTGACCAGCGTCGCGCTGGCGTCCGAGGCACGCTCGACCCGCTCGCGGACGGCCGGCTCGTTCGTCAGGTCGGACTCGAAGACCAGCCGGAAGGCGCCGGACTCGCTGGAGACGTAGGTGAAGTACGCCTCCATGGTCGCCGCCACGCGCATCTTGTTGTCCGTGGTCGCGGAGAGCGCGCCCCGGACGGAGTCGACCAGGGCGTCGCAGTGCTTGTCGAGCAGCGCGAGGTAGAGCTCCAGCTTGCCGGGGAAGTGCTGGTACAGCACCGGCTTGCTGACCCCGGCGCGGTCGGCGATGTCGTCCATGGCCGCAGCGTGGTAGCCCTGCGCGACGAACACCTCCTGTGCAGCACCGAGCAGCTGCTCACGGCGGGCGCTTCGCGGCAGGCGGGCACCGCGCGGGCGCTCCTGCGCCTCCTGGATGGCCGTCACGGGCGCTCCTCACTTCACGGTCAGCGGGCTGGCAAGGTGGTTGATTCTACTTTTCGGTAACTCGGTTCGCGCCGGTCGAAGGCGAGAAAAGCTCCGGACACCCTTGTCGGGTGCCCACAATACGGGGCTGGCCTGCACTGTCCATAGGCTGAGACCGCACAGGACTGTGGTCCCGCAGGCCCGCTCATTACCATCGTGCTCCATGAGTACCGATCAGCGGGTGACGGCCTCGGCCGAACCTCTCCGTACCGTTGCCGTCCCCGGGGCCGTGCTGGCCGTGACCGGGCCGCAGGCCGGGAGCGAGGGGCTGCCGCCCGCGCTCTTCGTGCACGGGCTCGGGGGGTCGGGGGACAACTGGCGCGAGCTGATGGCGGAGCTCGCGGGGGAGGTGGCGGGGGAGGCGGTGGACCTGCCCGGCTTCGGGTGGTCGGAGCCGCCGCTGGACGGGGACCACTCGCTGTCCGGGCACGTCCGGGCCGTGATCGGGTACCTGGAGGCGGCCGGGCGGGGGCCGGTGCACCTGTTCGGCAACTCGATGGGCGGCGCGGTGGCCGTCCGGCTCGCGGCGCTGCGGCCGGACCTGGTGCGCAGCCTCACCCTGATCTCGCCCGCGCTGCCCGAGCTGCCGCCGCAGCGCACCGCCTGGCCGACCGGCCTGCTGGCCGTGCCCGGGGTGCCGGCCCTGCTGCAGCGCGGACCCGCGCCGGACGTCGAGCAGGCCACCGACCGGCTGCTGCGGCTGGTCTACGGCGACGCCCCGGGCATACCCGCCGAGCGGCGCGAGCGCGCGGTGGCCGAGTTCCGCCGCCGGGCGGCGCTGCCGCACGCGCTGGCCGCCCTGGTCGGCAGCACCCGGGGGATCGTCTCGGCCTACACCCAGCGCGGCGACCAGTCGCTGTGGAAGCAGGCCGAGCAGGTGCGGGTGCCGGTGCTGCTGGTCTACGGCCTCAAGGACAAGCTGGTCTCCTACCGCTCCGCCCGCCGCGCCTGCGCCGCCTTCGCCGACGCCCGGCTGCTCGTCCTGCCGGAGTCGGGGCACGTGGCGATGATGGAGCACCCGGCGCAGGTCGCCCGCGCGGCCCGGGAGCTGATGGCCCGCAGCTGAGCGATTCCTTGGGCCCCGGAACGCCGTTCCGGGGCCCAAGTCACGCGGGTTCACTCGTTCAGGTGGCAACCAGGCACGTGACCGATGGGGCGTCCGCCGCGGGTTCTACCTTCGTGAGTGTCGGACCGAACAGGTGTGGGGGGAGAACGCACCAGAGGTCCGGGGCCGCGGGGAGCTGCAGTGCAGCCTCCTCCCGTGTGCCCGTACGGGGGCTCCCGCCGTGCCGCGGCCGCCCTTCCCGAACCCGCGCCGCCTCGCAACCAAGAAGAGGCCCGCTCAGCTCTGGAGGTCGTCGTGCGCGTAGCACTGCTCACCGAGGGCGTCCACCCGTACGCCCGGCGTAGTGGCGGCTGGTGCCGCCGACTGGTGGAGGGGCTGCCCGAGCACGAGTTCCAGCTCCACCTGCTGGCCACCGAGGCCTCGGCGCAGGCCCCGGCCGGCCCCGAGACGTACGAGCTGCCGCTGTGGGGCCGCCGGCCCGGCGGGCGCAGCCCGGCCGCGCACCGGCGCCGCCTCTACGGCCGCGCCTACCGGGAGTTCGTCCGGGCGCTGGTGCTGCCGGGCGAGCGCGCGTCCTTCGCCCCCGGCCTCTACCGGCTGGCCGAGCTGGCCCGCCAGGACGGCGCGCTCTCCGCCTTCCTCGCCTCCGGGCACGCCCAGCGGATCCTGGAGCGCGAGTGGCGGGCTCCCGGCGCCGACACCGCCGCCGGGCAGCCGCTGGTACGGGACGTGCTGGTCGCGGGTGATCTGCTCGAGCAGTGCCTGCGGCCGCTCACCGCGCCCTGGTACGGCGAGGGGCCCGGGCGGCTGGGCTCGGTGGACCTCTGCCACGTGGTCGGCGGCGGCCCGGCCGCGCTGCCCGCGCTGGTCGCCAAGCAGCTGCACGGGGTGCCGTTCGTGGTCACCGAGCACGGGCTGCACCTGCGCGAGCAGTACCGCAGCTACCGCAGTGCGCCGTACCGCTGGCCGGTCCGGGCGCTGCTGCTGAGCTTCTTCCGGCTGCTGACCGAGGAGACCTACCGGCAGGCCGCCGTGCTCACCCCCGGCAGCGCCTACGACCAGCGCTGGCAGCAGCACTGCGGGGCCGACCCGGCGCGGACCAGAGTCGTGCACGAGGGCACCGAGGCGGTCGGCCGGGCCGCGGCCGGGGCCGAACCGGAGCGGCCCACCCTGGTCTGGGCGGGCGCGCTGGAGCCCGGGCGGGACGCCGAACTCATGCTGCACGCCTTCGCCGGGGTGCGGGCCGAGCTGCCCGAGGCGCGGCTGCTCGTCCACGGCGAGGAGAGCGCCCCCGGCTACCTGGCGCACTGCCAGGAGGTGGCCGCCCGGCTCGGGCTCGGCAGCTCGGTGACCTTCGCCGGGCGGCCGCGCGGCCTGGCCCAGGCCTGGGCGGCGGGCACGGTGGTGGTCTTCACCGGGCTCACCCAGCGCAGCCCGCGGCTGCTGGCCGACGCGATGCTCAGCGGGCGGGCGGTGGTGACCACCGAGGTCGGGGTGGCCCGCGAGGTGGTCGGGCCGACCGGTCTGCTGGTGCCGCCGCGCAGCCCGCAGGCGCTGGCCGCCGCCTGCCTGGCCCTGCTGCGGGACGAGGAGCGGCGGGCCAGGCTCGGCCTGGCCGGGCGGCTGCGGGCGCAGGAGCGTTTCGCCGTGGAGCCCGTGGTCACCGCCTTCCGTGAGATCTACCTGGAGCTGGTCTCGCACTGGCCCGCCTTCCCCGCCGGGGACGGCTCCGCCGGAGAGCCGCTGCGCCCCTTCGCCCGCCCCGCCGAGTACTGGGTGGCGGGGGCGCTGGCGGAGGCCCACTGATGCAACGCCGCACGACGGGGGAGGCGGCGGATCCGGCCGGCCAGGGCGAGAACGGTGCCGGCGGGTTCGCCGATCCGGTGCGGGAGTTGATGGTGCGGCACCGGGAGGTGTGCGAGCAGGCGGTGGATCCGCTGGAGATCGCCGCCGCGCTGGAGGACTCCGGGCTGGGGCCGCCGGAGGCGGCGCGGTACCGGCACGCGGACGTGTTCACGCTCGCGGAGGAGCTGTACGCCCGGGTGCCGCGCTCGCCCACCGCCCAGCGGGCGGCGGCCGAGCCGGCCGGGTGGCGGTTCGGCCCGCTCGGGTGGGGGCGGCTGGCGCTGGGGCTGCTGCCGGCCGGGCCGCTCTGGTGGGCGGAGCCGGGCCTGGCGGTGGCGGCCGTGGGCGGGGTCGCGGTGGCCGAGCCGGTCGGGCGCTGGCTCGACCGGGCCGCCCGGGGCCACCTGGGCGCGGCGGCCACGCTGGCCGAGTACCGGGCCCGGATGCGGCCGGTGCTGCCGGTCGCGGTGCTGCTGCACCTGGCACTGGTGCTGGCCGGCGGCTTCGCCGCCATGGTGGTCACCGCCGTGCTCGAACCGCCCGACACCGGCCTGCTGCGCGAGGCGGTGACCAGGGCCACCCCGGTGGAGTGGGCGGCCCTGGCCGCCGCCGCCCTGCTGCAGTTGCTCGCGGTCGTGCTCCGCTCCCGGCCCGCCCTGGCCGCCCAGGCGCTCGCGCTCGCCGTCGCGGTGGCGGGTGGCGCCGGCCCGCCCGCGCTGCTGCTCGGCTGCGGCGCGGCGGGCGCGCTGCTGCTCCCGTACGCCTGGGCGCGGCTCGGCCGCCCCGGGGCGGCGGATCACGCCGAGCGGTCGGCGCCGAGGCACGGCCCCTGATGGCGCCCGCCCCGCCGAATCCGGCCGCGGACGAATCGGCCGCCCGGATCCGTCGGACGGGCTCCGGCACCCGCGCGGCGGACCACGCCAGGTGGCCGGCGTCCGAGCGCGGTCCCTGACCATGCCCGCCCCGGCGCGGCACGCCGCAGGCGGCGGCCGTCGACCGGACCCCCGCCGGGCAGGCGCCGCCGCCGGCCGACTCACCACCGGAACCACCCCGACAACCGATACCCGCCCGGCCCGTACGGGCGGGGCCTCGTGGAAGGACACACCCCTGATGAGGGTGCTGCTGCTGGGCGCCGACGGCTTCATCGGCCGCCGGGTCGCCGACCGTCTGCTGGCCGACCAGGACCTGACGGTCACCGTGCTCGGCCGACGCGACTCGGCCGACATCCGCTTCGACCTGACGGCGGGCAGCCCGGGCGCCCTCGCCCGGTTCCTGGACGCGGCGGCCCCGCAGGTGGTGATCAACTGCGCGGGCGCCACGTACGGCACCTCCCGGGCGCTGATCAAGGCCAACACGCTGGCCGTGGCCACCGTCTGCGAGGCGATCCGCCGCAGCCGGGAGCCGGCCCGGCTGGTGCACGTCGGCTCGGCCGCCGAGTACGGCCCGATGCCCGCCGGGGTGCCGATCCCGGAGGGGGCCGAGCCCCGGCCGGTGGGCCCCTACGGGGTGTCGAAGCTGGCCGGCACGGAGCTGGTGATCACCTCGGGGCTGGACGCGGCGGTGCTGCGGGTCTTCGACGTGGTCGGCCCCGGCTCGCCGACCGCCTCGCTGTTCGGCCGCCTCGCCGAGGGGCTGCGCCGGGCGCTGGAGCAGCACGAGCGGGTGGTCCGGATGCCGGACCTGTCCGGCTACCGGGATTTCGTGGACGTGCGGGACGTCGCGAGGGCGATCCAGGCGGCCGCCGTCTCGGCCGCCACGGGCGTGATCAACATCGGCAGCGGCCATGCCGTCCGGGCCCGGGAGGCCGCCCAGCTGCTGGTGCGCGCCTCCGGTTTCGAGGGCTCCATCAGCGAGGACGCCCGCCAGGTGCTGGTGCCGAGCCAGGTGGTGACCGACCTGCACCAGCAGCCGAGGGTGGTCGAGCCGCGCGCCGTGGTGGAGCCGGTGCAGTGGCGGCAGGCGGACGTCCGGACGGCCCGGGACCGTCTCGGATGGCGGACACTCGTACCGCTGGAGGAGTCCCTGGCGGACATCTGGATGGAGACGGCCTGCCGGGTCTGAGGTTCGGTCCGTACCCCGACGAGCCCGCTGAGGCGCTCAACCACGGGCTAGTCGGGGCGGCGCGCGTTCTCCGCCGGAATCCCATCATCCGATGTCAGGTGTCTCGGAGTTCGGACATGCTGTCTCGGAATAGCCGGGCCGCGTGACACTGTTGGCTTAGCTGGTATTCGAAACGCTATCGATCTGACGACCATCGGAGCCCCCGTGTCGCTGCCACCCCTGGTCGAGCCCGCCGCCGAGCTCACCATCGACGAGGTCCGCCGGTACTCCCGCCACCTGATCATCCCGGACGTCGGGATGGCCGGGCAGAAGCGGCTCAAGAACGCCAAGGTGCTGTGCGTCGGCGCCGGCGGCCTGGGCTCGCCCGCCCTGATGTACCTCGCCGCCGCCGGCGTGGGCACCCTCGGCATCGTCGAGTTCGACGTCGTCGACGAGTCCAACCTCCAGCGCCAGATCATCCACGGCCACTCCGACATCGGCCGCTCCAAGGGCGAGTCCGCGCGGGACTCGGTCAAGGAGATCAACCCGTACGTCAACGTGGTGCTGCACGAGGAGCGCCTCGACAACTCCAACGTGATGGAGATCTTCTCCGGCTACGACCTGATCGTGGACGGCACCGACAACTTCGCCACCCGCTACCTGGTGAACGACGCCGCGGTGCTGCTCGGCAAGCCGTACGTCTGGGGTTCGATCTACCGCTTCGACGGCCAGGCCAGCGTGTTCTGGGCCGAGCACGGCCCCTGCTACCGCTGCCTCTACCCGGAGGCGCCGCCGCCGGGCATGGTCCCCTCCTGCGCCGAGGGCGGCGTGCTGGGCGTGCTGTGCGCCTCGATCGGCTCGATCCAGGTCACCGAGGCCATCAAGCTGCTCGCCGGGGTCGGCGAGCCGCTGGTCGGCCGCCTGATGATCTACGACGCCCTGGAGATGAACTACCGTCAGGTGAAGGTCCGCAAGGACCCGAACTGCGCCCTCTGCGGCGACAACCCGACGGTCACCGAGCTCATCGACTACGAGGCCTTCTGCGGTGTCATCTCGGAGGAGGCCCAGGAGGCCGTCGCCGGGTCGACCATCACCTCGAAGCAGCTCAAGCAGTGGATGGACGACGAGGAGGACATCTTCGTCGTCGACGTCCGCGAGCCCAACGAGTACGAGATCGTCTCCATCCCGGGTGCCGTGCTCATCCCCAAGGACCAGTTCCTGATGGGTGACGCGCTGGAGCGCATGCCGCAGGACAAGAAGATCGTCCTGCACTGCAAGACCGGCGTCCGCTCGGCCGAGGTCCTCGCCGTCCTCAAGTCCGCCGGCTTCGCCGACGCCGTCCACCTCGGTGGCGGCGTGATCGGCTGGGTCAACCAGATCGAGCCCCACAAGCCGGTCTACTGACCGTCAGCCGACTGCTGAGCCAAGCACAGTGCCCGCCGAATCCGTTCGGCGGGCACTGTTGTTCTATCGGCTACCTGAGTCGGCTCCGGGCGCCGGTGCCGGTCAGGAGGAGATGCCCGGGATGGTGATGGTGCTGCCGACGACGTAGCGGCCGTCCGCCGTCGCCTGGGGCGTGACGTCCAGGGACTTGTATGTCTCCGCGACCACGGTGGGGACGCTCACCGTCAGGTTGTAGGTGATGGTCTGGCCGTCGGCGAGCGGGCGGTCGAGCGGCTTGGGGTCGGTCCACACCGTGCCGTCGCTGCCGGTGGTGACGTCCAGGTAGGACCCGTTGTTGTCCCAGTAAGCCACGGTGTTGGCCGCGGTCACCCCGTCGCCCAGGATGCCGACGCTCGGGGCGAAGTGCTGGTACGGGGCTCCGGTGTGGTTGGTCACGGTGAGCTGGTACCCCATGCCGTAGTGGCCGGTCCAGACGCCGTCGTGCACGAACGCGACGCTCAGGGTGGGCGTCCCGTGGTGCGCGGGGATGGCGCCGCTCACCGGCACGGCCGAGGCCGGTGCGACGGCGGCACCCGCCATGGCCAGGGCGAGCAGAGCGACGGACGCGGCCTTTACGGAGCCGAGCTTGACGTTCATGAGATTCCTTTCGGCGGCGGTAATTCGGGCGGTGACTGCGAAGGATTCTGCGGAAATCCGACGGCTGGTCACTATGGCCCCCAGTATGGCGTCGAACTATCTCGACGGCGGGCCGATTATCAGCATGTTGTCACGTCAGGAGTCAAGCAAGTAAGGGGAGTTGTCGTGCTTGATGAGCTCCGGGGCGACTTCGCCCATTAAACTTCGAGGGGCGACATTTCTCCTCAAGTATGTGCCGTTGTCCCTTTCTGTACGGTTGAGTCCGTCGAGCGCGTGAATTGGTAGCGACAGGTACGAACTGTCTCTAGTACATTGGCTGCCGCTCGCCGGGGGGAGAGCTCGGTGTGTCCTGGTCGGCAACCTCCGGCGCTGTCATCAGCAGCCAAGAGGGGACTACAGATGCGCCTAGCACCACGAAGAGCAGCGCTGGCCGGCCTGCTCGTACTCCTACCGGCGATGGCCGGCAGTCTGGCGGGTACGCCCGCCTTCGCCGGCACCGCCGGGGCGGGGGCGGCCGCCCGGCCGGCCGCGCCGGTCGCCCCGCACCCGCCCGCCGGCGGTGCGGAGGTGCCGGACCCGGACGGCTCCCTGCCGAAGGGGTGGCGGTCCTCGGGAGACCGTGCGGTGACGACCGCCGGTGACGGCCTGGGCTTCCACGTCCTGGCCGCGGACAGCGCCCAGGCCTACCGGTGGCGCACGGTGGCCTCGTTGGCCGAATCCGGCTTCGAGACCGACCTGTGGGTCGGCAACTCCTGTGTCACCGCGTCGGGGAAGCGCGCCGCCGTCGTCTACGCCCCGCGCCAGTTCACCAACAAGCCGGAGCTGATGCAGCGAGGAGCCTTCGCGGCGATCGTCGACCTCGAGTCCGGCGCCGTGACCAAGCTCCCCGAGCAGGTGTCCCTCGCGTACTTCGATCCGGGCTGCGGAGCGGGGGAGACGGTCGTCTTCACGCAGGGCGGCGACGCGGACCTCGGGAAGACCCGGCTGCTGGTGGTGGACGCGGCGACCGGGAAGACGGTCGACTCGCCCGTCGTGCCGGGGCAGTTCACCTCCGCCGTCCCGGTCCAGGACGGCGTGGTCGGTGCCCGCGGGGCCCAGCTGACCCGGGTCGACCGGCACGGGCAGGCGAGTGCGCTCGCCAAGACCTCGGGGGCGGCCTTCTCGATCCACCCCGACGCGGAGGGCGGCATCACCTTCCTCGACCACGACGGGGAGAGTGCCCAGGCGCGCAGGTACCACGGCGGTGCGGTCTCGACCCTGGCCCACGGCAAGCTCGGCGGGCTCGGCGTGCAGGCGGGAACCGCCGGCCGGGTGTTCCTGACCGGGAGCCCGGAGGGCCTGTCGTCACTTCCCCGGTCGGTCAAGGCGATCGCCGCCGCACCGGACGCCGTGGTCTCCTCCACAGGCGGCCTGGCCGTCGACCAGGCGGTGTCCGGCGCGGCCCGTCGTCTCGCCGACCAGCCGCTGGCCCCGCCCAAGGCCGACGGCGCCGCCGCCGTGGAGATCCAGGCCGAGGTGCCCGGCACCGGCAAGAAGCTCTCCTTCTCCGCCCCGTCCGCCGCGGACCACGCGCCGGTCGGGGACGCCGTCTCGCCGGCCCTCGGCAAGGCGGGGGTCACGCCGAAGAGCACCCCGCGGGCATCGGCCTCGCTCAGCAGCACCGGCAACGACGGCTCCACCGTCGACCTCGACGCCACCTGCGCCGTCGAGCGCAACAGCCCCGCGCTGCAGTCCTACCAACCGACACCCGGCCAGGTCGAGTGGGCGGTGGACATGGCGGTGCGGGGCAACCTGACCAGCAACTGGATCCGGCAGGGCGGCTGGCGCAACCTCGCCGGTCTCGGCACGGTCGACCCCCAGGGGATGTTCCCGCTCCCGGCCCTGGCCGGTGGCGGCCACATCCCGCCGCAGGTGCTGCTCGGGATCCTCGCGCAGGAGTCCAACCTCTGGCAGGCCGAAGGGGGCGCCATCCCCGGCCAGTTCGGCAACCCGCTGGTCGGCGGCTTCTACGGCCACCCGAAGGCGGACCCGAACAACCCGCAGGCCGTCTGGCAGATCGACTGGTCCAAGGTGGACTGCGGGTACGGGATCGGGCAGCAGACGGACGGGATGCACAGCGCCAGTGTCCTGCGCCCCGGTGACCAGGCCTGGCCCGCGGACCAGCAGCAGGCCATCGCGCTGGACTACGCCTCGAACATCGCGGTCGCGGCCCGGACGCTCTCGAACAAGTGGAACGAACTCCACGACCCCAACGCGCCGATGAAGGTCAACAGCGACAACCCGGCCTCGATCGAGAACTGGTTCACGGCAGCCTGGGACTACAACGCCGGGTTCACCCGCTACTCGCCGAGCAACCCCACCGCCCCCTGGGGGCTGGGCTACCTCAACAACCCGGTGAACCCGCTGTACCCGGCCGGGCGCGCCGCCTTCCTCGACAACAACCACTACGCCGACGCGGCGCAGCCGCAGAAGTGGCCGTACGAGGAGAAGGTGCTCGGCTGGGCGGCCTGGCCGATCAACACCGGCCGCTCCTACGACGACAACGGCAACCTCAACGGCGGCAACCCGGCCGGCTACGCCGCTGCCTGGTGGGTGAGCGCCGCGGAGCGGACGGCCATCAAGCCGCCCCTGGCCACCTTCTGCAACACCACCAACAACTGCGACCCCGGCAACCCGCCGCCGTGCGAGATCAACCACCTCGGGGCGAGCTGCGACACCCCCTACTGGTACCACTCCGCCGCGGTGTGGAAGGACTGCGTCTCCAACTGCGGTCACGAGACCATGACGTACAAGACGCTGCGCAGCGAGCCGGGCAACGGCACCACCGGTGCACCGGACTGCAAGGCGCCGGGCAGCGCGGGCGCCCCGCCCAGCGGGTCGCTGATCGTGGACTCCGTCTCGGGCGGCATCCCGCCGTTCCGGTCGGACTGCACCAGGACGTGGAGCAACGCCGGGACGCTCAGCTTCAACTTCCTGCCCGACTCGGCAGGCCACTACGAGGCGAAGGCGGACCTGCACCAGATCGGCGGCGGCTTCGGGGCGCACTTCTGGTACGCCCACACGCGCAGCTCCGGCAGCTCCGTGATCAGTGTGGCGAACAACATCCACCAGCCCACCCAGGCCGCCGGCCCGATGGCGATCACCGGGACGTGGAAGCTGTCCCAGCCGCTGAACGCGTGGACGAAGGTCTTCGTCCACCTGCCGGACACCGGCTCCCAGACGCGGCAGGCCATCTACACCGTTCACCTGGGTGACGGCACCACCGAGAACCGCGTGGTGAACGTCAACGCCAACACCAACCAGTGGGTCAGTCTGGGGGTGTTCCACTTCGTGGCCGGATCGGACATCCAGGGCGTCGAGCTCAGCAACTTCACCCAGGACGGCACCGGCGCGGGCGGTGACGACATCGCCTGGGACGCCGCCGCCTTCCAGCCGCTGCCGGCCAAGCCCGCGGACTTCGTGGTGGCGCTGGGCGACTCGTACTCCTCGGGCGAGGGCACCGGCAACTACTACTACAACAGCGACGTCAACGGTGCGAACGCGGTGACCCGCGACGCCTGCCACCGCTCGCCCAACGCGTGGTCCCGCCAGGCGGTCCTGGCCGACAGCGGCAGCTCGATCGGAGCCCGGGCCGACCAGAACGACGCGACCATGGACTACCACCTGATCGCCTGCGGCGGCGCGCGGGTGAACAACGTCCTGTCGGTGGACTCGCCGCGCGACGCGATATCGCTGAGCGACAAAGCCGGCGGCTTTCAGTCGGGCCAGGGGCAGAACGGCGAGATCGCCCAGCTCGACCAGGGGTTCCTGGACGCCAACACCACGCTGGTGACGATCTCGATCGGCGGGAACGACGCGAAGTTCAGCGACATCGTGACGAAGTGCGTCACGTACCTGGTGCTCTCCGACTGTTCGACCCTCGCTGACGACGAAACCGGTGCGCCACTCGCCCAGGCCGAACCGAAGCTCATGAACTCGGGCGTGCACGACTCGGTCGTCCTGGCCCTCACCGAGATTCACAAGCGGGCTCCCAACGCCCGGATCGTCCTGATGGGGTACCCGCCGCTGTTCGAGAACCACGGGAGCTGCCTGAGCGGCCGGCTCGACACCGCGACGATCTCCGCCTTCGCGATCGGCGGGCCGACTGCGGGCGTGCTGGCCACGCTGGTGGACATTGCCGCCAGTGTGCACATCGGCCCGGACGCGGACTGGATGGACCAGCTCGGGTTCACGCTGGACTCGTCCATGAGGGACGCGGTGGGTGTCGCCCGTGCCGCGGGAGTGCCCGCCACGTTCTCCGATCCCACCGCCGCCTTCGCCGGAAAGGCGATCTGCGGCAGCCCGCAGAGCATCAACGACTTCGTGATCAACAAGACCCCGGGGGAGAACCCCGGCAAGCCGTTCTCCGGTCAGTCGTTCCACCCGCTCGCGAGCGGCGCCTACACTTACTCGCTCGCGTTGAACAGCACCCTTCGGAGTCTGGGGCTCTGAGTGACCAAGCGAACCAAGACCGTGATAGCGATCACCGTCGGCACGCTGTGCCTGTTCGTGGTGACGGTGATCGCCCTGGTGAACGAGCTCTCCCCCTACTACCGGTCCTGGACCGAGTCCGGCATGGACGCTGCCGCGGATCACGCGCGCGCCGATGCCCGGGCGAGGGCGCACCGGATCCAGCAGGGGTTCGACGCGGCCGGCCATGGCAGTGATCAGGAGCGGCTGCAGGTGGCG
The DNA here is from genome assembly GCF_040296285.1 of Kitasatospora sp. NPDC002227. Taxonomy (NCBI): domain Bacteria; kingdom Bacillati; phylum Actinomycetota; class Actinomycetes; order Kitasatosporales; family Streptomycetaceae; genus Kitasatospora; species Kitasatospora sp. NPDC002227. The sequence continues at coordinate 96,347 of NZ_JBEOWY010000002.1, read as the reverse complement.
GAGTCCCTGGTGAAGGCAGACTTGGGCTACGTGTTCCGGACCGAGGAGCAGGGGGCGGTCACCACGGTCTCGTTCGGCGTCAACGGGCGCGGCACGGCCCCTGACTCCATCGGCTCGGGGGAGACCGAGACCGGTCTGCGCCTGTGCGCCGCACTGTCCTGGCCCACCGGAGGTGACGGCAGGTCACGACTGAGTGACGTGCCGTGCCCGCCGGAGCTGCAGCCCATGGTGCAGGGCCCGCTCGGCTGGTCGGAGGGTCTGGCCAAGCTCAGCGGTTGAGGAACCGCCCGTACCACCGTGACGCGAGGACGCGCTGTGATCTCACAGCGCGTCCTTGCGTTGCAGGACGTTGTAGCAGACCCAACCGGGGATCACCGGGAGCCAGAAGGTCAGCGCCCGGTAGAGGAAGACGGCCGGGGTGGCGACGGTGGGCGGCACGTTGGCCAGGGTCAGCGCGCCGACCAGGGCGAGCTCGACCGGGCCGATGCCGCCGGGGGTGGGGATGGCGGAGCCCGCCGCGTTGGCGGTGAGGAAGACGACGGCGACGGCGGAGAAGCTCATCGAGCCGCCGAAGGCCTGGATCGAGGCATCGAGGCAGGCGGTGAAGCTGAGGGTGAGCAGCAGGATGCCGCCGAAGCCGGTGAGCAGCTTGCTGGGTGTCTGCATCAGGTCGAGCATCCGGGGCACCACGCCGAAGAACAGCGAGCGCACCCGGGTGACCACGAACCGCCGCAGCGGGCCGACGGCCGCGACCACCAGCGAGAGCACGGCGGCCGACAGCACCCCGATGATCACCGCCCGGGAGGCGCCGAGATCCCCGTTGGTCTGGCTGCCGGTGATCAGGCCGAAGCAGAACAGCAGCAGCAGGTGCCCGGCGAGCCCGGCCAGCTGCGAGGCACCGACACTGGCCACCGCCTGCACCGGCCGGATGCCGGCCTTCTGCAGGTAGCGGGTGTTGAGCGCGATGCCGCCGATCGCCGCGGGGGCGACCAGCTTCACGAAGGAGCCGGCCACCTGGGCGGCGACGGTGCGCCGGAAGGGCAGCCGCTCCGGCACGAAACCGGTCAGGCTCATCGAGGCCGCGATGTAGGTGAGCGCGGCGGCGGCCAGTGCGGCGGCCGCCCAGGCCCAGTTCATGTGGGAGAGCTTGAGCTGGGCGGGCTTGATGGTGGTCAGCGCCAGGTAGGCGGCGAAGGCCAGCGCGATCACGGTGATCAGCGTCTTCGGCTTGAGCCGCTCCAGCTTCTCCGGTGCGAGCGGCGCCTCCGGGGCGATCTGGAGGATCTGGCCGCGGATCCGGCTGAGCAGGTCCTCCCCGGCCACCGCGATGTCCTCCTCGGCCTGCTGCTGGGTGCGCTCGCCGGAGGCGACCTGCTCCAGGGCCAGCGCCTGGGCGGCGGCCTTGCGCTCCTTGGTCTGCTTGGCGAGGTCGCCCCTGGTCTGCCGGCTCAGGCCGACCGGCTGCAGCAGCGGCAGCGAGCCGGCCACCCGCTCGGCGCCGAGCACCGCGTTGGCGGTGGCCACCGCCCGCTCGGGCCCGACCCGCAGCGCGAAGGTGGTGAGCAGCTGGGCCAGGTCGATCCGCAGCGTGAGGTCACCGGCCGCGATGTCGCCGCCGGAGAGGTTGACCAGGCAGCCGGTCTTGTCGTCGACCACCAGCAGGGACTCGCCGGTGAGCCGGCGGTGGGCGATCCGGCGGTCGTGCAGCCGGCCGACGGACTCCCAGAGCGAGGCCATCACCTGGTCGGTGATCTCCTCGTCCGCCAGCTCGTCCAGGGTGCGGCCGGGCACCTGCTCGTAGACCAGGATCGCCGCGTCCGGGCCGAGCTCGGAGGTGGCCACCAGCTGCGGGGCGCGGGCGCCCGAGGCGGCGGCCGCGTACGCGATCAGTGCCTCCTGCTCCAGCGCCTGCCGCAGCGACTGCGGGCTTCGCCGCACGGCCACCGAGCGCAGCCGCAGGCGGCGCCAGGCGCGGTAGAAGAAGCCGGAGGCCTGCTGCTCGCGGTCGATGATGTGGACGTCCAGCGGCGGGCCGTCCTGCTGCTCGACGTAGTAGCGGCGGGTGCCGCCCGGCGCGTCGGGGGCGCGGTGCGCCCCGGCGGGGGAGAAGCCGACCTTGCGCAGGCCGGTCATCAGGTGGCTGCCGGTCGGGCGGATGTTCGGCGAGCCGATCGCGTACAGGGTGCCGTACGCCACGGACCAGCCGATCAGCACGGTGAGGATCAGCGAGAGCAGCGTGGTGTAGCCGCTGACCAGCTCGGTCATCCCGCTGAGGACGACCACCACCCAGAGCGCCACCCGCCAGCGCGGGCGGCTCGACATGCCGACGGCCGTCATGTAGGCGATCACCGGTGCCAGGTAGCCGTGCACCGGGTCGGTCAGGGTCTGGCCGCCGTCGGGTGGCAGCTGGGTGAGCGCGTCACGGATCTCGGCGGGCGCACCGGCGGCCACCCACCAGTCCACGCCGAGCGAGACGCCGTACGCGAGCACGGAGGCGAGCACGCCGTCCGCGACCCGCAGCCCGTCGCGCTTTATCAGCCGCTCGACGGCGAAGGCCAGCGGTACCGCGAGCACCGCCACGCTGGAGATCAGCGCGGCGACGGTGCTGAGCACCCCGGGGATGCGGTGGGCGTTGGTGGAGATGTCGTTCTCCAGGCCCGAGGTGGTCGAGACCGCGAAGCGGGCGACCAGGAAGAGCGCGATGATGCCGAGCAGCCCGGCCACGAAGCGGATCAGGTCCGAGGGGCGGTGCGCGCGGGCGGCGAGCAGCGGCTCGTCCACGGCGAGGTCGTCGCCGGGCTCCTGGTGCGCAGGCTCTTCGTCTGGTGGCCTCTCGCCCGCCAAACCCTTCTCCCCCTCGTACGGTGCCGCGTGCTCGGCCGGTGGTCGACCGAGCTGGTCAGGACGGTCGAACGGGTCGCCGACGGGAGGCTCGGAGCCCTCGTCCGCTGCCACGTCTACCGTCCCGGTCATCTGGTCTTGTCCTCGTATCACCACTCACCGCCCCGAAGATGGTGGCATGCTCCGGCCGCCCGTGCTGGACAGGGGGCTCACCGGGCGCGGCGAATCCCCCGCTCGGCGCCTGGGAGCCGGGCCGGGAACCGGCCGAACGAATGAGGAACAATCACGCAGATGACGGAGAGTACGGCCGAGGCGCCACCGCCCTATGTCGAGTCGGTCCTGGATCTGGCCGAGCGTATTCCCCCGGGCCGGGTGATGACCTACGGCGACGTGGCCGAGTACCTCGGGCAGGGCGGGCCCCGGCAGGTCGGGCGGGTGATGGCGCTGTACGGCGCGGCCGTGCCGTGGTGGCGGGTGATCCGGGCGGACGGCCGCCCGCTGCCGGGCCACGAGGACCGCGCGCTGGCCAATTACCGGGTGGAGGGCACTCCGCTGCGGCTGGTCGGCGGCGAGCCCCGGGTCGACCTGCGGCAGGCCCGGTGGGACGGCCGGCCCGGCGGCAGCTGAGGCGCGGGCAGCGGCGCACGTGGGGGGCTGCGCGCCCCCGGGTGGGCGGAAGCCGGGGACGGGAGCGGCGTAGGCTCGTTGTTCCCCTTCAGGTCTGAGGTCGTTGGTGTCTTCTCCCTTCCGTCTGGTGCGCAGCCCGCTCGCGCTGCCCGCGCCGCCCGTGCTCGACGAGTACCAGCGGGCGGTGGCCGAGCACGCGGGCGGCCCGCTGCTGGTGCTGGCCGGGCCCGGCACCGGCAAGACCACCACACTGGTGGAGTCCGTCACCCGCCGGATAGAGCGCGGCACGGACCCGGAGCGGATCCTGGTGCTCACCTTCAGCCGCAAGGCGGCGATGGAGCTGCGGGACCGGATGACGGGCCGGCTGGGGGCCGGAGGCGGGGGTGCCCAGGCGCCGCAGGCGACCACCTTCCACTCCTTCTGCTACGCGCTGCTGCGCGCGCACCAGGAGCCGGACGCGTACGCCGAGCCGCTGCGGCTGCTCTCCGGCCCCGAGCAGGACGTCATGGTGCGTGAGCTGCTCGCGGGCGGGGCGGAGGACGCCCGCGAGGGCGTCGGCCGGATCGCCTGGCCGCTGGACCTGCGGGCCTGCCTGACCACGCGCGGCTTCGCCGACGAAGTGCGTGCCGTGCTGGCCCGCAGCCGGGAGCTGGGCCTGGGCGAGGAGGAGCTCGGCCGGTTCGCGACGGGCGTGCAGCGGCCGGACTGGGCGGCGGCGGCGCACTTCCTGGCCGAGTACCTGGACGTGCTCGACCTGCGGGGCGTGCTCGACTACGCGGAGCTGGTGCACCGGGCGGTGCTGCTGGCCGAGCGGGCGGAGGTCGGGGCGGCGCTGCGGGAGCGGTACGAGGCCGTGTACGTGGACGAGTACCAGGACACCGACCCCTCGCAGGTCCGGCTGCTGCGGGCGCTGGCGGGGGGCGGCCGGGACTTGGTCGCGGTGGGCGACCCGGACCAGTCGATCTACGCGTTCCGCGGGGCGGACATCAACGGGATCCTGGACTTCCCGTCGGCCTTTCCGCGCTCGGACGGGCGGCCGGCCGATGTGAAGGTGCTGCGGGTCTCGCGGCGGTCGGGGGCCGTGGTCCTTGCCGCGACCCGGGAGCTGGCGCGGCGGATGCCGATGGGGCGGTTGCCGGCCGGGAAGTTGGCCGAGCACCGGTCGCTGCTGCCCGTGCGGGAGGGCGGCCGGGTGGAGGTCTACACGTACCCGACGCCGGGTGCGGAGCTGGACTCGGTCGCGGACCTGCTGCGCCGGGCGCACCTGGAGGACGGGGTGCCGTGGGGCGAGATGGCGGTGCTGGTCCGTGCCGGGGCGCGGTCGATTCCGGGCGTGCGGCGGGCGCTGGGCGCGGCCGGGGTGCCGCTGGAGATCGACGGTGACGATCTGCCGCTGCGGGAGGAGCCGGGGGTTTCGCCGTTGCTGCTGGCGCTGAAGGTGTGTGCGGCGCCGGCGGTGGAGTGCGACGCGGAGACGGCGCGGACGCTGCTGACCGGGCCGATGGGCGGCCTGGACGGGTCGGACCTGCGGCGGCTCGGGCGGGCGCTGCGGGAGGAGGAGCGGCGGTACCTGCGGCGGCGGGCCGCTGACGCTGCGGGTGCTGCTGAGGGTGAGGCGGCTGCGGCTGAGGGGGTGGTCACGCGCGTAGTTGATCCGGAGGGGCCTCGCGCCCCTGAGGGTGCTGCCGCGCCTCGCGGTGCTGAGGAGTTGCTGCGGGAGGCGCTGGCGGAGCCTGAGCGGTTGGTGGCGTTCGAGGTGGGGGCGGCGCGGCGGGCTTATGAGGTGGGGGTGTTGCTGCGGAAGGTGCGGGAGGGGCTGGCCGGCGGCTGGGGGGCCGAGGAGGCGCTGTGGGAGTTGTGGGAGGGGAGCCGGCGGTGGCGGGAGCGGTTGGAGCGGGCCGCGCTGCGCGGGGGTACGGCGGGGCGTAACGCCGACCGGGACCTCGACGCGCTCTGTGCGCTGTTCGAGACCGCCGCGCGGGCGGAGGAGCAGGTGGCCGGCCACCGGGGCGCCGCCGAGTTCCTCGCCGAGCTGGAGGCGCAGGACATCGCGGCGGACACGCTGACCGTCCGGGCCGTCCGTCCGGAGGCGGTCCGGCTGATGACCGCGCACCGGTCGAAGGGCCTGGAGTGGCGGGTGGTCGTGGTCGCGGGCGTCCAGGAGGGCCTCTGGCCCGACCTGCGCCGCCGTGGTTCGCTGCTCGAGGCGGACCGGATCGGCCGGGACGGCCTGGCCGAGCCGCTCTCCCCGGCCGCCCTGCTCGGGGAGGAGCGGCGCCTCTTCTACACGGCCGCGACCAGGGCGAAGGACCGGCTGATCGTCACGGCGGTCAAGGCGCCGGCCGAGGACGGGGACGAGCCGTCCCGGTTCCTGCGCGAGCTGTACCGGGAGGAGCTGGACCCGCGGACCGGCAAGGTGACCGCCCGTCGGCCGCAGGTGACCGTCGAGGACGTCACACACCGCCCCCGCCGCCCGCTCGCCGTCGCCGCCCTGGTGGCCGAGCTGCGCGCCGTCACCGTCGACCCCGCCCGCAGCCCCGAGCTGCGGCGGGCGGCCGCCGAGCGGCTGGCGCAGCTGGCCGAGGCGACCGACGAGGAGGGCGCACCGCTCGTGCCGGCCGCGCACCCGGACCGCTGGTGGGGCCTGCTCGACCGGACGGAGGCGCCCGATCCGCTGCGGGCGCCGGGCGAGCCGGTCCGGCTCTCCGGCAGCGGGCTGGAGCAGCTGGAGGGCTGCTCGCTGCAGTGGTTCCTGGACAAGGACGTGAAGGCGGCCGGGACGACCACCGCGGCCCAGGGCTTCGGCAACGTGGTGCACGCCCTCGCCGACGAAGTCGGCTCGGGCCGGACCCCGGCGGACCTCGCCGTGCTGATGGCCCGGCTGGACACGGTCTGGGACGCCCTCGCCTTCGACGCCCCCTGGAAGTCCCGCCAGGAGAAGGAGCAGGCGCGGGCGGCGCTCGAGCGGTTCCTGCACTGGCACGTCCTGGAGCGGGGCCGCACGACGGTGGCCACCGAGCACGGCTTCGACCTGACCCTGCCGGTGGGCGGGATCGAGATCCGCATCCGCGGTTCGATGGACCGGGTCGAGCGGGACGAGGCCGGCCGGGCGTACGTGGTCGACTTCAAGACCGGCAAGCAGATCCCGACCGACAAGTCCCTCCCGGACCACCGCCAGCTGGCGGTCTACCAGCTCGCGGTCGAGCACGGCGCCCTGGCCGACGTCCCCGGCTTCGAGGCGGGCGCCGTCTCCGGCGGCGCCGAGCTGGTCCACCTGCGCGAGCCCGCCAAGGGGGACGTCGAGTCGCCCAAGGTCCAGCACCAGGGCCCGGCCTCCGAGCCGTGGGTCTCCGACCTGCTCGCGGACACGGCCGGCAAGGTCCTGGCCGAGCGGTTCGTCCCGACGACGAGCGAGGGCTGCGCCCGCTGCTCGTTCCGCAGCAGCTGCTCGGCCCAGCGCGACGGCCGCCAGCTGATCGACTGAGATCGGGTTGCACTACCCAGGGGCGTGGGGCTCTGCTCAATCAACTGCGTGCGCGACCGGCCCTCTACGGAGGTGCACGGTTGCGCGCGCCGTTCCTCGCGCCCCTGAGGTGGTTGCTCTGAGCCGATCCGCTGCCCGGCCCGCTGTGGTTGCCCTCGGTTAGGTTGAGCCCATGTCCGCCGTGCTCGAAGACCCCCGCCAGCTCAAGGAGCTGCTCGGCATCCCCTTCAACCCGGAGCAGATGGCCGCGATCGGCGCGCCGCTGGAGCCGGCCGTGATCGTGGCCGGGGCCGGGTCGGGGAAGACGACGGTGATGGCGGCCCGGGTGGTGTGGCTGGTCGGGTCGGGGGCGGTGGGGCCGGAGCAGGTGCTGGGGCTCACGTTCACCAACAAGGCGGCCGGGGAGCTCGCGGAGCGGGTGCGCGGTGCGCTGCTGAAGGCCAGGGTGCTCGACCCGGCGGAGGAGAGCCTCGGCGAGCCGGAGATCTCCACGTACCACGCCTTCGCCGGCCGGCTCCTCAAGGAGCACGGCCTGCGCCTCGGCATCGAGCCCGACACCCGCCTGCTCGCCGACGCGACCCGGTTCCAGCTGGCCGCCAAGGTGCTCCGCTCCGCCCAGGGCCCGTACCCGGCGCTGACCGGTGCGTTCTCGGGCCTGGTCGCCGACCTGATCGCGCTGGACGGCCAACTGGCCGAGCACCTGGTGGAGCCCGCCGCCCTGCGGGCCTTCGACGCGGAGCTGCTGGACGTGCTCGCCACCGCCAGGCTCAGCAACGACGACCTGCGCGCCCTGCCCGTCACCGCCCGCGCCCGGCTGGAGCTGCTCGAGCTGGTCGAGGAGTACCGCCGCCGCAAGGCCAAGGCCGGGCTGATGGACTTCGGCGACCAGATCGCCGCCTCCGCCCGGCTGGCCCAGCAGCGGCCCGAGGTGGGCGCGCTGCTGCGCGAGCAGTACAAGGTGGTGCTGCTGGACGAGTACCAGGACACCTCCGTCGCCCAGCGTCTGATGCTGGCCGGGCTGTACGGGGGCGGCACCGGCCACCCCGTCACGGCCGTCGGCGACCCCTGCCAGGCGATCTACGGCTGGCGCGGCGCCTCGGTGGCCAACCTGGACGACTTCCCGAAGCACTTCCCGCACGCCGACGGCACCCCCGCCGCCCGCTTCGCGCTGAGCGAGAACCGCCGCAGCGGCGGGCGGCTGCTGGCCTTCGCCAACCACCTGGCCGCCGAGCTGCGGCAGATGCACGAAGGGGTGGAGGCGCTGCGCCCGGCGCCCGGGGCGGAGCAGGAGGGGTTCGTCCGCTGCGCCCTGCTGCCCACCCACGCCGAGGAGATCGACTGGCTGGCCGACTCGATCGCCCACCTGGTGCGCACCGGCACCGAGCCGGGCCGGATCGCGGTGCTCTGCCGGGGCGGGGTGGCCTTCCCCGACATCCACGCGGCGCTGGTGGCCCGTCAGGTGCCGGTGGAGGTGGTGGGCCTGGGCGGGCTGCTGCAGCTGCCGGAGGTGGCGGACCTGGTCTCGGTCTGCGAGGTGCTGCAGGACCCGACGGCCAACGCCGCGCTGGTGCGGCTGCTGATCGGCCCGCGCTGGCGGATCGGTCCGCGCGATCTGGCCCTGCTCGGCCGCCGGGCCACCGAGCTGGTGCGCACCGGCCGGGCCGAGGGGGTGGACGCGCTGACCGCCGCCGTGGCCGAGACCGACCCGACCGAGATCGTCTCGCTGGCCGACGCGCTGGAGAGCTTCCTCGACACCGAGCAGCCCGACGAGCTGCCGTTCTCCGCCGAGGCCCGGGTGCGCTTCGCCCACCTCGCCCGCGAACTGCGCGAGCTGCGCCGGGTACTGGCCGAGCCGCTGATGGACGTGCTGCACCGGGTGCTGGCCGTCACCGGCCTGGAGGTGGAGCTCGCCGCCTCGCCGTTGGCGCTGGCCGCCCGCCGCCGGGAGACGCTGCACAGCTTCCTGGACGTGGCCGCCTCTTTCGCCGATCTGGACGGCGACCCGGGCCTGCCCGCCTTCCTGGCCTTCCTGCGGGCGGCCCAGGAGTACGAGCGCGGCCTGGACAACAGCCTGCCCGGCGGGGAGAACACCGTGAAGGTGCTCACCGCGCACAAGTCCAAGGGCCTGGAGTGGGACGTGGTGGCCGTGCCCGGCCTGGTCAAGGGGGGCTTCCCGAGCGACAAGGGGCGCGAGCGCTGGACCAGCACCAAGAAGGTGCTGCCGCACGCCCTGCGCGGCGACACCGCGACCCTGCCGGTGCTCGACGGCTACGCCCCGAAGCCGATGGCGGCGTTCAAGAAGGAGATGGCCGAGCACGCCCGGATCGAGGAGCTGCGGCTCGGCTACGTGGCGTTCACCCGCCCGCGCGAGCTGCTGCTCGCCTCCGGCCACTGGTGGGGCCCGAGCCAGAAGCGCCGCCGGGGCCCGTCCGCCTTCCTGACCGAGCTGAAGGAGCACGCCGAGCGGCCGGGCTGCGGCGAGGTCGAGCACTGGGCCGAGCCCCCGCTGCCGGACGCGGAGAACCCGGCGCTGGCCGCCACCGTCGAGACGCCCTGGCCGCTGCCGCTGGACCCGGCCGCGCAGCAGGCCCGGCGGCGGGTCGCCGAGGTGGTGCAGCGGCGCCTGGCCGGCGCACCGGCGGCCGAGCCGGAGCCGATGGCTCCCGAGGACGAGCGGCAGGTGGCCTCCTGGGACCGCGACCTGACGGCGCTGCTCGGCGAGCTGTCGCGCTCGCGCCGGGCCGTGCGCGAGGTGCCGCTGCCGCCCTCGCTCTCGGCGACCCAGCTGCTGCGGGTGGCCGCCGACCCGGACGGCTTCGCCCGCGAGCTGGCCCGCCCGCTGCCGCGCCCGCCGAAGCCGGCCGCCCGCCGGGGCACCCGCTTCCACGCCTGGGTGCAGGCACAGTTCGAGCAGCGGGCCCTGCTCGCCCCGGACGCGCTGCCGGGGGTGGACGATGACGGCATCGAGGACGAGGTGGACCTGGAGCGCCTCAAGGAGGCCTTCCTGCGCAGCCCGTACGCCGGGCGGCAGCCGTACCGGGTCGAGACGCCGTTCCAGCTGGTGCTCGGGGGGCGGGTGGTGCGCGGCCGGATCGATGCGGTCTACCGGGAGCGTGACGGTGGCTCAGGGTCACCGGCCGGTGAGCGGTACGAGGTGGTCGACTGGAAGACCCACCGGGAGGAGACGGCGGACCCGCTGCAGCTGGCCGTCTACCGCCTGGCCTGGGCCGAGCAGGTGGGCGTCGAGCCCGAGCAGGTCACGGCTTCCTTCCTGTACGTCCGGAGCGGGCGGGTGGAAAGACCGTCAGGACTTCCTGGCCGAAAAGAGTTGACCAGGCTTCTGATCGGGAATAGTGAAGAATGAGTCACGCAGAGCATCCAAGTCGTCACAGCGTCGCGCGAAACCTGTGCACAGTGCACGTTTCGCGCCTATTGTGGGGTCGGTAACCGGTCATCCCCCGTACTCCGGCCACCAGCGAGGCCCGTGGGCCCTAACCCTCAGTCATCACCGCAGGTGTCCCCTGGCACCGGCCACCTTCCGCTGGAGAGACCGAAGTTGAGTGCGACCGGATGGATCAGAACGCGCCTCGGGGGCCTGCTCCCGTGGGCCGGGCCCGGTGGTGTGCCCGGCACGTGGCCGAGGACGGCCCTCGCGCTGCCGTACGTCGGCATGCTGCTCGTTGTCGGTCTCGACTGGTTCACCAATGTCGAGGTGACGGTCGAGCCCGCGCTCACCGCCGTGCCCGCGCTGGCCGCCGTGGTCAGCCGCCGGGCCTGGTACCCGCTGCTGATCGGGCTGTACACCGAGCTCGCCGCCTTCCTGATGGCCTGGAACAACGAGGTGCTCGACGAGTCGGTGCACAGCGCCACCGTCTTCGCGATAGCACTGGTCGCCGGCATCGGCTGGGTGAGCGTCACCCTGCGGCTGCGTCAGGAGCGGGCGCTGGCGGACGCGCAGGTGGTGGCCGAGATCGCCCGGCGGGTGCTGCTGCGCCGGGTGCCCGACCGGGTCGGCAGCGTACGGGCGGCCGTGCACTACGCGGCGGCGGCCGAGCACGCCTCGATCGGGGGCGACCTCTACGAGGTGGTCAACACCCGGCATGGGGTGCGGGCCGTGGTCGGCGACGTGCGGGGCAAGGGGCTGAACGCCGTGGAGACGGCGGCCGCCGTGCTCGGCGCGTTCCGCGAGGCCGCGCACCAGGAGCCCGAGCTGGCGCGGGTGGCCGGCTGGCTGGCCGTCAGCCTCGACCGGGCGCTGCACGAGAACGACCACCCCGGGGTGGAGGAGGAGTTCGTCACCCTGGTGCTGATCGGGGTCGGCCCCGACGGCTCGGCCGAGATCGTCAACTGCGGGCACCCGGCGCCGCTGCTGCTGCGCGAGGGCGAGCCGGTCCGGGCCCTGGAGCTGCCCGAGACGGTGCCGCCGCTGGGCGTGCTCGACCCCTGCGAGGTCCGGCCGCCGGTCCAGCGGCTGGCCGTCCGGGCGGGGGACCGCATCCTGCTCTACACCGACGGCGTGATCGAGGCCCGGGACCACCGGGGCGTCTTCTACCCGCTGGCGGAGCGGTTCCCGCACTGCGCGGTGGGCGGGCCGGTGGACGTGCTGGGCCGTCTCCACGAGGACGTCGTACGGCACGTGGGGCGGCGGCTGGGGGACGACGCGGCGATGCTGCTGCTGCAGTACGAGCCGGTCCACGCGGTGCCGCACCAGCTGAACGAGCAGGTGCTGGCGACCGGTTAGCCGGATACCTCAGGGCAACCACAGCAGGGGCGCGAGGAACGGCGCGCGCAACCGTGCACCCTCGTAGCGGGCTGGTCGCGCCGTTCCTCGCGCCCCTGGGCAGTGCAACTAGAGGTCGACCTCCACGACCAAGGGCCTGTGGTCGGAGACCGTCGCCCGGGGAGCCCCGGTCGGGCCGACCGCGGTGCGGGGGAGGCCCATCGCCAGGACGTGGTCGAACTGGACCGCGGGGCGGTGGGAGGGGTAGGTCGGGGTCTTGGCGAGGTCGTACCAGCCGTGCAGGCGGGGGCGGGGCTCGCGGGTGGTGCGGCGGCGGGGGCCGGGCTGGGCGAGGCGGGCCCGGCGGGCGGCCCGGGCGGTGCGGACGCGGTCGCGGGCGGAGGCCCCGCCGAGGACGGTCCGCGGCACGGCGCCGATCAGGTTGAAGTCGCCGAGGACCAGGTGCGGCTGCGGCAGGTCCGCAATCCAGCGGCGGATCGCGGCGAGCTGGGCCATGTTCCAGCCCGGCACGAAGGACAGGTGGGTCGCGACCACGGTGAACGGCCCGTGCTCCCCTTCGAGGACGGCGGCCAGCGCGGCGCGCGGCTCGTCCGGTACGGGGGTCAGCCCGCGCTTGCCCGCGACCCGCAGCGGCAGGCCGAACGGCGCCGGGGCGAACCGCCGGGCCCGCCAGTGCCGCACCGGCAGCCGGGTGAGCAGCGCCGTGCCGTACGAGGGCAGCTCGGTGGCGGTGTCGAGCTCGGCCGGCCCGTAGACGGTGAGCCCGGGGTGCGCCGGGTCGGTCACCCAGCCGGCCAGCGGGGCCGGGCGGCCGTGCAGCGCGGCGGCGAACCGCCAGTCGGCCGCGCCCATCGCCTTGGCTGCCACGGCCGTCTGGTCGGCCAGTCCGGAGCGCTCCTGGTGGCGGTCGACCTCCTGGAGCGCGAGCACGTCCGCGTCCAGCGCCGCGATCGCCTCGCCCAGCGGCTCGCCGGGATCGAGCGGGAAGGGCAGCGGGGTGCCGTCCTCGGCCAGGGGCTGACCGTGCAGCAGGTTGAAGGTCGCGATGCGCAGCTGGGTCACCGGACGACCGTACCCGGTCCGCCGGGCTGCGAGGCTTGAGCCTTCGGCGCATACCGGGTATACATACTTGGTATGTCCATCCGTCACGGTCTGCTCGCCCTCCTCGACCAGGGCCCGCGCTACGGCTACCAGCTGCGCACCGAGTTCGAGGCCCGTACCGGGGCCACCTGGCCCCTGAACGTCGGCCAGGTCTACACCACCCTCAGCCGCCTGGAACGTGACGGTCTCGTCGCCCCGCACGGGGAGGACGAGGAGGGCCACCTCTACTACGCCGTCACCGAAGCAGGACGCACGGAACTGCGCTCCTGGTTCGACACCCCGGTGCCGCGGACCAACCCGCCCCGGGACGAGCTGGCGATCAAGCTCGCGATGGCCGTGACGGTGCCCGGCGTGGACGTGACTGCCGTTGTGCAGGGCCAGCGCAAGCACAGCATGAAGGCCCTCCAGGACTACACCCGGCTCAAGGGCCAGGCGCTGGTCGGCGACACCGGCAGCCAGGCCGACCTCGCCTGGCTGCTCGTGCTCGAGCAGCTGATCTTCCAGACCGAGGCGGAGATCCGCTGGCTGGACCACTGCGAGAGCCGGCTGGTCCAGCGCGCCGCCCTGCCCGCCCCGGCCGAGGCCCCCGCGGAGCCCGCCAAGCCCCGGCGCCGAGCCCGCCTCTAAGACTCTTATCCGACCCAGCACCACCAGGGGGAGACGTTGACCACCTCTCAGCAGCCCGTACTCGAGCTCCGTGGCGTGACCCGCGTCCACGGCCAGGGCACCACCGAGGTGCATGCCCTCAGAGGGGTGGACCTGGCGGTGCGGCCGGGTGAGTTCGTGGCGGTGATGGGCCCTTCGGGGTCGGGGAAGTCGACCCTGCTGACGCTGGCGGGCGGGCTGGACACGCCGTCGGGCGGTCAGGTGCTGGTGGAGGGGACGGTGCTGGGCGAGCTGTCGCGCAAGGAGCTGGCCCGGGTGCGGCGGCGCAGCGTGGGGTACGTGTTCCAGGACTACAACCTGATACCGGCGTTGACGGCGGCGGAGAACATCGCGCTGCCGCGTGAGCTGGACGGGACGTCGACCCGGGCGGCCCGGCGGGAGGCCCTGGCGGCGCTGGTCGAGCTGGGGATCGAGGAGCTGGCGGACCGCTTCCCGGACGAGATGTCCGGCGGTCAGCAGCAGCGGGTGGCGATCGCCCGTGCGCTGATCGGTCAGCGGCGGCTGGTGCTGGCCGACGAGCCGACCGGCGCGCTGGACTCGGCGACCGGTGAGGCCGTGCTGGCCGTGCTGCGGGCCCGCTGCGACGCGGGGGCGGCCGCGATGATGGTCACCCACGAGGCCCGGCACGCCGCCTGGGCGGACCGGGTGGTCTTCCTGCGGGACGGCCGGATGGTCGACCAGAGCGTGAGCCAGGACGCCGCCAGCCTGCTGGTGAGCGCCGCCACCAACAGCCTCGACGGGCCGGTGGCGTAAGTGAGCCTCAGCAGCTGGCGCGTCGCGCTGCGGATCGCCCGCCGGGACGCCCTGCGGGCCAAGGGCCGCAGCGCCCTGGTGCTCGCCATGATCGCCCTGCCCGTGCTCGGCGTCACCGGCGCCGACATCATGTACCGCAGCGCGCAGCTCGACCCGGGCGAGAAGGCCGCGCGGGTGATGGGCCGCGCCGACGCCCTGGTCTCGGTCTTCGACCGGGGGTACACCGCGGCGCAGGCCCCCGACTTCAACGACGGCCGCACCGGCGACGGCCCCGAGGCCGGCAAGCAGCTGACGCCCGAGCAGAAGCGCAGCCTGGCCACCGACCCGGCCATGCTGGTCAAGGAGCTGCTGCCCGCCGGCACCACGCTGGTCCCGGTGAGCACGAGCAGTGCGATCACGACCACCAAGGAGGGCCAGCTCAGGGTGGGCGCCGCCGAGGCGGACCTCACCGATCCGGTCTGGCACGGCAAGCTCGACCTGGTCGGGGGCCGGGCCCCGGCCAGCGCGCGGGAGGTCGCCGTCTCCCGGCATTTCCTGGACCAGTCCGGGCTGCGCGTGGGCGACACCACCTCCCCGCGCGGTCTGCAGCCGTTCACCATCACCGGCGTGGTCGAGGATCCGGGCTCGCTGGGCGAGGACACCCTGGTGGCCCGCCCCGGTGCGCTGGTCGCCCCGCTGGAGGCCGGCAAGGCGGCCGAGCAGCGCATGGAGACCTGGCTGGCGAAGCTGCCCGCCGGGGCGGTGCTGGACTGGCCGAAGGTGCTCGAACTCAACAAGTACGGCATCACCGCGAGCTCGCGCAGCGTGCTGCTCGACCCGCCGCCGCGCTCCGAGGTGCCGTACTTCCAGCAGCAGCACATCTCGACCGACACCCTGGAGAACCCGCTCCTGGTGATCACCGTGACGGTGGCCGGGATGGCCCTGCTGGAGATCGTGCTGCTCGCGGGCCCGGCCTTCGCGGTCGGCGCGCGGCGCTCGCGCCGCCAGCTCGGCCTGCTCGCCGCCGCCGGCGGCGACCGCGGGCAGGTCCGGGCCGTGGTGCTCGGCGGCGGGGTGGTGCTCGGGCTGGCCGGTGCGGTGGTCGGCGTGGTGCTGGCGATCGGCATGGTGGCCGTACTGCGCCCGTGGGCGGAGACCCGGGCGGGCAGCCGGTTCGGCCACTTCGACCTGCAGCCGGTGGACCTGCTCGGCATCGCGGCGATCGGCCTGGTCACCGGCCTGCTGGCCGCCGTCGTGCCGGCCGTGCAGGCGGCCCGGCAGGACGTGGTGGAGGCGCTGAACGGCCGCGGCGCGATCAAGCCCGCCAACCGCAAGCTGGCCCTGCTCGGCCTGGTGATGCTGATCGGCGGCGCCGCGCTCGCCCTCGGCGGGCAGGCCATGGGCGGCAGCCGCAGCACACCGGTGCTGGGCGGCTCGATGATCGCCGAGCTGGGCATGGTCGCGCTCACCCCGATCCTGGTCGGCCTGTTCGGGCGGCTCGGCCGCTGGCTGCCGCTCAGCCCCCGGCTCGCGCTGCGCGACGCCGTCCGCCACCGGGGCCGTACCGCCCCGGCCGTGGCGGCCGTGATGGCCGCCGTCGCCGGCTCGGTCGCCGTCGGCATCTACACCACCAGCAACGACCAGCAGAGCCGCGAGCACTACGACGCGCGGATGCCCAGCGGCGCCGTCGGCCTCGTCTTCGGGTACCGCTCGGACGCCCTGACCACCGCCGCCCAGCAGCGCGAGGCCGTGGAGCGGGCCGTACCGGGCCTGGGCACCAGGGCCGACATCGCCTCGGCCGTCTACCCGGCGAACTGCAAGCAGGGCGACAACTGCGGCTACGTCGAGGCGGTGCTGCCCAAGGACCAGCGCTGCCCGGCCTACGACCGGGGGGTCAGCCAGGCGGACTTCGAGCGGTTGAGGCATGACCCGCGGTGCACCAGCCAGCCCTCCTACCTCAGCCGGTACGGCTCGGTGCCGGTCGGGGACGCGGCGGCGCTGCGCAACCTCTTCGGCGCGCAGGACAGGGCGGCCGAGGCCGCGCTCGCGGCGGGCAAGGCGGTGGTCTTCGACTCCCGCTACCTGCAGGGCGGCAAGCTGACCCTGCGGCTGAACGAGCCCTACCAGCACAGCACGCCGACCGTCGGCGCCGACGGCTCGGTGACGGAGCAGCGGGAGCCGCAGACCCACGAGATCACGGTGGACGCGGTGGTCACCACCGCCCAGGTGCAGGCCGCGCCGGTGCTGCTGAGCCGGGACACCGCGCAGCGGCTCGGGCTGGCCGTCCACGACTCGGGTTCGGTCTGGCTGCCCCCGGCCGCGCCCAGCAGCGGGGCCGAGCAGCGGGCGAGCTCGGCGGTCGGCAAGCTCGACTCGGAGAGCCAGCTGGACGTCGAGCGGGGCTACCAGTCGATCCAGGGGCTGATGTCGCTCGGGCTGACCGTGTTCGCGGCGCTGGTCGCGCTCGGCGCGGCCGGGATCGCCACCGGTCTCGCGGCGGCCGACTCCCAGCGAGACCTGGCCACCCTGGCGGCGGTCGGCGCGACCGGCGGCATCCGCCGCAGGCTCTCGGGCTTCCAATGCGGGGTGATCGCCGCGATGGGCGCGGTACTCGGCACCGTCTGCGGGGTGGTGCCCGCCGTGGCGCTGCGCAAGGTCGAGGCGCTCGCGGCCTCCGCCACCTCGAGCGTTCCGGGAGCCGACCACGTGGTGATCGCCTTCCCCTGGCTGACCATGGCTGTCACCCTGCTCGCCCTGCCCGCGGTCGCGGTGCTGCTGGCCACCCTGCTCACCCGCTCCCGGCTGAGCCTGGCGCGGCGCGAGGGGTAGGCGGGACGTCCGGTGGCGGGGCTGAGGGCCCCGTCACCGGACGGTCTAAAGTCGTCCGTATGACGAAAACCCCGGACAGCGCCGTCCGCTCCTTCATCGACCAGCACCAGCCCGCCTTCCTCGCCGACCTGGCCGACTGGCTGCGCATCCCCTCCGTCTCGGCCGACCCGGGGGCGGCCGCGGACGTCCGCCGCTCCGCCGAGTGGCTGGCCGCGAAGCTGACGGAGACCGGCTTCCCGGTCGCTGAGGTGTGGGAGACGGACGGCCTGCCGGCCGTCTTCGCCGAGTGGCCCTCGGGCGAGGCCGGGGCGCCGACGGTGCTGGTCTACGGGCACCACGACGTGCAGCCCGCCGCGCAGGCGGACGGCTGGGCGACCGACCCGTTCGAGCCCACCGTGATCGGCAAGCAGCTCTTCGCCCGCGGCGCCGCCGACGACAAGGGCCAGGTCTTCTTCCACACCCTGGGTGTCCGGGCCCACCTGGCCGCCACCGGCCGCACCGCCCCGGCGGTCAACCTCAAGCTGCTGATCGAGGGCGAGGAGGAGTCCGGCTCGCCGAACTTCGCCGCCCTGGTGCGCCGCGAGGCCGAGCGGCTGGCCGCGGACGTGGTGATCATCTCGGACACCGGCATGTGGTCCGAGACCACGCCCACCGTCTGCACCGGCATGCGCGGCCTGATGGACGCCCAGATCGACTTCTTCGGCCCGGACACCGACATCCACTCCGGCTCCTTCGGCGGCGCGGTGCCCAACCCCGCCACCGTCGCGGCCGAGCTGGCCGCCGCGCTGCACGACGCCGACCGCAAGGTCGACATCCCGGGCTTCTACGAGGGCATCGTCGAGCTGACCGAGCGCGAGCGCGAGCTGTTCGCCGCGCTGCCCTTCGACGAGGCGCAGTGGCTCAGGGTCGCCAAGTCGTACGCCACCGAGGGCGAGGCGGGGTACACCACCCTGGAGCGGATCTGGGCCCGTCCGACGGCCGAGGTCAACGGCATCTGGGGCGGGTACACCGGCCCCGGCGGCAAGACCATCGTGCCGGCGGAGGCGCACCTCAAGCTCTCCTTCCGGCTGGTCGCCGGCCAGGAGCCGGAGAAGGTCCGCGAGGCCGTCCGCGCGTGGGTGGCCGCCCAGGTGCCCGAGGGCATCCGGTACGAGCTGGTCTTCCCCGGCGCGACCCGCCCCTGCCTGACCCCGCTGGACCACCCGGCGCTGCAGTCCACCGTCCGGGCGATGGGCCGGGCCTTCCAGCAGGAGGTGCTGTTCACCCGCGAGGGCGGCTCGGGCCCGGCTGCCGACCTGCAGGACGTGCTGGGCGCGCCGGTGCTCTTCCTGGGCATCTCGGTGCCCTCGGACGGCTGGCACTCGGTGAACGAGAAGATCGAGCTGGACCTCCTCGCCAAGGGCGTGGAGACCGCCGCGTACCTGTGGGGCGAGCTGGCCGAGAGCTGGCCCCGGGCGTGACGACCCCTGCCGCTGCTGACACCTACCTGAACGGGGATGGACCGAGTTGAGCACCGCGCCTGACACCGCCGCACCCCAGGGCGTGGCCCACCTCGCCCTCGCCCGGGCCGGGGTGGACCGGGCCGCCCAGCACCGCTTCGACGAGCCGTGGCTGGCGGCGGCCTGGAGCCACCCGAGCACCCAGGTGCTGCCGATCTCGGAGGGCGAGGCCTTCGTGGTCGACACCGAGAAGGGCAGCGAGCTGGTGCTGCTGCCCTCCTTCGAGGCGCCGCAGACCGGTGACCGCTACTTCCTCGGCACGGACGAGAGCGGCACCTCGTACTTCGCGCTGGCGGGCGACAGCCTTCCGGGCCGGCTGGACGGCGACGCCCGCCCGGCCGGGCTGCGCGAGGTCGGGGCCTCGCTCTCCGACCGGGACGCGGGCCTGCTGGTGCACGCCGTGGCGCTGGAGCACTGGCACCGCCGGCACAGCTTCTGCTCCCGCTGCGGGCACCCGACCGAGAAGGCCGGGGCCGGGCACGTGCGCCGCTGCACCTCCTGCGCCGCCGAGCACTACCCCCGGACCGATCCGGCGGTGATCATGTTGATCACCGACGAGCAGGACCGCTGCCTGCTCGGCCGCCAGGCGCTCTGGCCGGAGGGCCGCTGGTCCACCCTGGCCGGGTTCGTCGAGCCCGGCGAGTCGCTGGAGCAGGCCGTGGCCCGGGAGGTCCTGGAGGAGGCCGGGGTCCGGGTCGCAGAGGTCAGCTACGTGGCGAGCCAGCCGTGGCCCTTCCCGGCCAGCCTGATGCTGGGCTTCGTGGGCAAGGCCGACCCGGCCGGCAGCACGATCGCGGTGGACGGCGAGGAGCTGGCCGAGGCGCGCTGGATCTCCCGCGAGGAGCTCCGGGCGGGAATGGCGGCCGGGGAGATCGTGCCGCCCTCGGGAATTTCGATCGCCCGTCACCTGGTCGAACTCTGGTACGGGGAGCCGCTGCCTTCCTCGGCGCGCTGGTAAAGGCGCGGAACCGGCGCAGAAGCCGGAGTGCGGAATGGCAAGGGGGCGTGCGGGAATTACCCGCACGCCCCCTTGTCATTCACCTTGTGCTATTCACCTCGCCGATTCGCCGGGAATGGCTTTCCCGGGCTAGCAGGCCGCCTGGTCCGGCATGGTGTCCAGCCAGCAGCTCACCGTCTTGCCGGTCAGCCGGGTGGTGACCGTCCACCGGGCGCAGAGCGCGGAGACGATCGCCAGACCCCGGCCGGAGGAGTCCTCCTCGGTGGCCTCGCGGGGCTGCGGGAGGCTCCGGCCGAAGTCCGCGACGGAGATCTGCAGGGCGCTGTCGGTCAGTGCCAGGGTGACCGAGATGGCCCCCTGGCCGTACCGCAGGGCGTTGGTGACCAGCTCGGACACCAGCAGCTCGGCGGCGTCCGCCAGGGCCGTGGAGCCCCAGGCGGCCAGCGCCGTCCTGGTCAGCCGCCTGGCCCGGCCCACGTTGGCCGGGCGTGGCGGGAAGGAGGCCGACGCCGACCACGCGCCGTGCTCGGCGGCGTCCAGCGCCCGGCCGGGCCGGTGCTCGGCCCCCGAGGGGGCGGTGCGGTGCTTCTCGGGTTGCCGGGCGCCGGTCTGGCGCGCGGCGGTGGATTCGGGCATGGTTCCGCCCCCGGGGAGTGCCGATGGGAATGTCCTGCGTGTCCTGACTGGCGGGCTGAGCCGGGGCAGAGTTGGGTAGGATCGGCCTCGGAATCCCCAATCCCGGCCAATATTGGCGGGTTTGGCTGAAATGGCGCAAGCCGAATCGCTACATTCCTCGCGTGACAATCCCTCGGGGCAGTGCCCAATCCCCCAAGTACCAGCGGCTGGCCGCCGATCTGCGCCGCCGCATCGCGGCCGGAGAATGGCGCGGCAACGCCGCGCTCCCGGTGGAGACCGAGCTGGAGCAGCACTACGGCGTGGCCCGGAACACGGTCCGCCTGGCGGTGGACGTGCTGGTCAACGAGGGGCGGCTGGTCCGCCTCCAGGGCAAGGGCACGTACCTCAAGGAGCACCCGATGCTGGACCACCGGGCGTACGGGCCCGCGCTGGTGCCGGGGCAGCGGGACTGCCTGGCCGGGCCGAGCGAGATCTACACGAAAGAGGCGACCGCGGCGGGCCGTCAGTTGACGGCGGACTTCGAGATGCTGATCGTCCGGGCCCGGGAGGACATCGCCGAGCGGCTCGGACTGCGGCCCGGCGAGGCCGTGGTGGTGCGGCGTCAGCTCCGGCTGATGGACCGTGAGCCCTACTCGATCGAGGAGAGCCACTACCGGGCCGGGCTGGCCGCGGGCACCCCGCTGATGGAGCCGGACGAGGTGCCGGGCGGGGACGAGGAGGTGCTGGCCGGCCTGGGCCGCACCGAGATCGGCGGGATCGACCACCTGGTCTCGCGGATGCCGGGCCCGGAGGAGGCCGCGTGGTTCCAGGGCGGCCCCGGGGTGCCGCTGCTGGTCCAGACCCGGGTGACCTACGACCGCCGGGGGCCGGTGCGGGTGATCGAGACCCGCTACTCGGCGGACCGCTGCCGGCTGGTCTACGGGCTGGGGGAGCTCGGCGGGCGGCCGATGGGGCCTGCGGGGCCGCCCGCCTGAGGAGGCGTCAGCCCGCCAGGGCGGCCTGACTCAGCTGTCCGTCAGCCCGCCAGGGCGGCCTGACTCAGCTGCCTGTCAGCCCGCCAGGGCGGCCTGAACCTGGCGCAGGCTCGGGTTGGTCATGACGACCTGCTCGCCGCCGCCGACCGGCTTGACGATGACGGTCGGGACGACCTGGTTGCCGTTGTTGACCGACTCCACGAAGGAGGCCGAGGCCGGGTCCTCCTCGATGTTGATCACGTCGTAGGCGATGCCCTCGCGGTCCATCTGGCTCTTGAGGCGGTTGCAGTAGCCGCACCAGGTGGTGCTGTACATCGTCACGGTGCCGGACATCGCGGAGGCTCCTTCGGGAGGGGGCGTACGGTCGGAAGGGAAGAACGCCCGGCGTGCGCGTAGCATTCCGCGCCGCTCGCCGGGTTGTAGATCCGATGATCGCACCCGGCCTGTGGACAAATCCCGGCACGTGACCGCCGAGCCTGGCACGATCCTCGGACGGCCGGGGTGTCCCCAGGGGCTGAGAGGATGGTCGGCATGCAGGAAGAGCTTCTGGCCGGGTTCGGCCCCAACGCGTACGAGACCTCGCCGTACGGGGGTGCCTCGAGTGCCGACGCCGTGCTCGCGGGGTTGGACCCGGAGCAGCGGGCCGTCGCCACCGCCCTGCAGGGGCCCGTCTGCGTCCTCGCGGGCGCCGGGACGGGCAAGACCCGGGCCATCACCCATCGGATCGCCTACGGGGTGCGCAGCGGCGTCTACCAGCCCGCGCAGGTGCTCGCCGTCACCTTCACCGCCCGTGCGGCGGGGGAGATGCGCGGGCGGCTGCGCCAGCTCGGCGCGGAGGGCGTGCAGGCCCGGACCTTCCACTCCGCCGCGCTGCGCCAGCTCCAGTACTTCTGGCCGCGCGCGATCGGCGGCGAGGTGCCGCGGCTGCTCGAGCGCAAGGTGCAGCTGGTCGCCGAGGCGGCCGGGCGCAGCGGCCTGCGCGTCCAGCGCACCGAACTGCGCGACCTGACCAGTGAGATCGAGTGGGCCAAGGTCACCCAGATCGTGCCCGACGACTACCCGGCCGCCGTGCTCAAGACCGGCCGTGAGGCCCCGCGCGACCCGGCCGAGATCGCCCGGGTCTACGCGACCTACGAGCAGACCAAGCGCGACCGCGGCGTGATCGACTTCGAGGACGTGCTGCTGCTCACCGCCGCGATCCTGGAGGACCGCCCGGAGATCGCGGAGCGGGTCCGGGCCCAGTACCGCCACCTCACGGTGGACGAGTACCAGGACGTCTCCCCGCTCCAGCAGCGCCTGCTCGAGCAGTGGACGGCGGGCGGCGCCAGCCTGTGCGTGGTCGGCGACGCGAGCCAGACGATCTACTCCTTCACCGGCGCCACTCCGGACTACCTGCTGAACTTCCGCACCCGCCACCCCGAGGCCACCCTGGTCAAGCTGGTGCGCGACTACCGCTCCACCCCGCAGGTGGTGCACCTGGCCAACGGCCTGCTGGCCAAGGCGAGCGGCCAGGCCGCCCAGCACCGCCTGGAGCTGGTCTCCCAGCGCGAGGCCGGCCCCGAGCCGGTGTACGTCGAGTACGCCGACGAGCCGACCGAGGCGGAGTCCACCGCCCGCCGGATCAAGGACCTGCTGGCCCAGGGCGTGCGGGCCAGCGAGATCGCGGTGCTGTTCCGCACCAACGGCCAGTCCGAGGTCTACGAGCAGGCGCTGGCCGACCTCGGGATCTCCTACCAGCTCAAGGGTGCCGAGCGGTTCTTCGAGCGCCCCGAGGTGCGGGACGCCGTGATGCTGCTGCGCGGCGCCGCCCGCGCGGGGGCGGACCCGCTGCTGGTGGACGCGCCCGACCTCGCGGGCCAGACCAGGGCCGTGCTCGCCAGCCGGGGCTTCACCCCGGAGCCCCCGGCCGGCTCGGGCACCGTGCGCGAGCGCTGGGAGTCGCTGGCGGCGCTGGTGCGCCTGGCCGAGGAGTTCGAGGCGGCCCGGCGCCAGGCCGGCCTGGCCGCCGACCTGGCGGCCTACGTGGCCGAGCTGGACGCCCGCGCCGCCGCCCAGCACGCGCCCGCCGTGGAGGGCGTCACGCTGGCCTCGCTGCACGCCGCCAAGGGCCTGGAGTGGGACGCCGTCTTCCTGGTCGGTCTGACCGAGGGCACGCTGCCGATCATCTACGCCAAGACGGACGAGCAGATCGAGGAGGAGCGCCGGCTGCTCTACGTGGGTGTCACCCGCGCACGGGTGCACCTCTCGCTCTCCTGGGCGCTCTCGCGCTCCCCGGGCGGGCGCGCGAGCCGCAAGCCCACGCGCTTCCTGGACGGGCTGCGCCCCGGCTCCGGCGCCTCCGGGCCGCGCACCCGGGGTGGCCGCGGCGGTGTCGAGCTGGGCGCCGAGCGCTCGGCGGGCCGCAAGGTGCGCGGGCCGGTCAAGTGCCGGGTCTGCGACCGCACGCTGACCGAGGCGGTGGAGCGCAAGCTGCGCCGCTGCGAGAGCTGCCCCTCCTCGATGGACGAGGCGCTGTACGACCAGCTGCGCGGCTGGCGGATGGCCCAGGCCCGGGAGCAGGGCGTGCCGGCGTACGTGGTCTTCACCGACGCGACGCTGATGGCGATCGCCGAGGACACCCCGAAGACGCCGCGTGAACTGGCCCTCATTCCAGGTGTGGGGGCGATGAAGCTGGACAAATACGGGGCCGCCGTGCTCTCGTTGTGTGCGGGGGAGCCACCGGTGGACGAAACGACCGACCCGGCCGATGAGGTCGCGGACGTGTCGCCGTTCGCCGACGACACCCCCGTGGACGTTCCGGGGGAGTTCGACGAGCCGGCCTGAGGCCGCTCGATGATCTTCGCCGAGCGCTCCGCTCCGGCTCGCGAAAACTCTCCCCCAGCCTTCGGCCGGGAGGGGCCCCTGGAAAAATAGTTTGCGCCCCGCCCGCAGCGCGCAATAGCCTGCCGGAGCGGTCAAGGGAACGAGATCGCGAGCTGCACAGGGTCGCTCCTGCGCGCCAACTTTTGTATCTGCTGTACCTGCACGACCTGACAGACATCCGAACATCGGGGCCCGGGGGACTGGGCACCGCGAGACGCCGAGAGGAGGCGAAGACAGTGGAAACCACGAAGAAGATCACCAAACTGACTGGCCAGACCGTTTTCGTCATGCCCTCGTGCGCCTCGGCGCAGTTCGGCACCGCCGGCTTTGCCGCTTCCGCCTCCGTGCTCTCGCGCGGTGCGGTCCAGCTCGCCGGCAATGGTCTGGGTCTCGACGCCACCGGTGTCTCCATCGTTGTCAGTGGTCTTGGCCACACTGGAGCAACCTTCGCCGAGACGGGTCTGTCCATTGACTGGGCCGAGTTTGGCGGCAGCCGCGAGCTGCGCAGCGAGCGAGGAATCCCGGCACCGAAGGCAGTGGTAGCGGCGGCCAAGCATGGCGTCTATGCCCAGGTCATCGGGGCCGATAACACCCAGCAGCAGGACGAGCAGCAGCAGATCAACCCGGCCTCGGCCGCCCCGATGGGCGCCATGGCCGTCCGGATGCGGGCCTTCCGCGGGCCTCAACCCTGGAGAGAACGAACCTGAGTCAGCCTCAGGTCGAGCCTCCAGGGCCGTGGAACCCGTACACCGGGATCCGCGGCCCTTCTGTTTTGTCCGGTACGTCAGACCCCCTGGCCCTTCGGGGCCTCCGGATCGGCCCCACCAGCCAGCCGATCCGGAACCACAGAGAAAAGACGAGGAACACCAGTGCCAACGGTCATCACACCGCCACTCCCGTCCGTACCGACAGACATCACCAAGGCCGACCAGGCCGACCCTCCGGAGGTATCCCTTATGCAGCTCACCGCGATCGACGACGCCGAGGCGCTCGGTCTCCCCATCCCCTGCCGCGCCTTCGACCCCGAGGTCTTCTTCGCCGAGACCCCGGCGGACGTCGAGTACGCCAAGTCGCTGTGCGGCACCTGCCCGGTCAAGGAGGCCTGCCTCGCCGGTGCGCTGGAGCGGCGTGAGCCGTGGGGCGTCTGGGGCGGCGAGCTCTTCGTCCAGGGCGTCGTCGTCGCCCGGAAGCGTCCGCGTGGCCGTCCGCGCAAGACCGAGGTCGCGGCGTGAGCCCCGCAGCCTCCGCAGTGGCCGTCCGCAGGGGAGAGCAGCCCCCGCTGGACAGCGCCCTGCGCCGATCGATCCGCCTCGCCGCCGCCAAGGCGGACGCGGCAACCTCCCGTCCGTTCCCCAGCTCGTACCAGCAGGACCACCACATGAACCCCGTCGCCGACACCGCCGCCCGCCACGCCGCTCAGGCCACCGAACTTCAGATCCAGAACAGGACCCTCGAGATGCATCTCATGCACGAAAACCTGGCCCGTGCCCATATGCAAGAACGCCTCCAAGAGGCTGAGCACGAACGACAAGGCGTCCGCGTCGCCCGTGCGGCCCGCCTGGTGCGGCGCGCCGAGCGCGCCTCGCTGCGGGCCCGCAAGGCGCTCGCCCTGGCCGTGATGTGAGCAGCCCGCACCCGCGGAGCTGACATACTCGCAGCCCTCTGACCCAGCAGACGCCGAAGGCCGCTCCCCAGCTCGGGGAGCGGCCTTCGGCGTCCGAGGTGGGCCGGGCGGTGGAGCCCGGCCCACCGTCCAGTGGGTCAGAGGCCCTGGTAGCCGAACATGTCGACGACCAGGTCGATCGGGGCCCAACCGCCGTTGTAGAACGACACCTTGCCGTCCTTCACCTGGGCGATGACCTGGTTGGGGATGGTCTCGCCGGCCGACCAGTTCAGGTTGGAGGCCAGCGGGCGGTCCTGCCCGTGCGGGTACACCGTCAGGAAGCCACCGCTGCCCGGATTGGTGACCGTCACGTTGAGCGTGGCGCTGGAGATGCCGCCGTAGCAGAACGAGAGGTCGAGCGTGCCGCCCGCCGGGATCTGCGCGGCCTTACGGGGCTGGCCGCCGCAGAAGTCGTACGTGACCTGACGGGTGTCCATCAGCCGCTCGGGGTTGACCGTGCGGAAGATGTCGTGGCCGTTGGCGTCGTAGTAGCCCTCGACGTCGGCGACCACCTGGACGGTGCCGGGGGTGCCACCGGCGTACAGCGTCACGCTGCCGTCCGCCGCCACCGGGACGGTGACCAGGTTGGCGATGGTCCTGCCCGGCGTCCAGTTCAGGCTGGAGACGGTCGGCCGGGTCTGGCCGTGCGGGTAGACCGACAGGTAACCGCTGTTGGTCGGGGCGGTGACCGTGACGTTCAGGACGGCCGCCTCCACGCCGGTGGCCGGCACGCCCTTGGTGCCCGCCACCTTGAGGTCCACCGTGCCGCCGGCCCGCACCGCGCCGGCCGTGCCGCCGGTGCCGTTACGGGTGTCCAGGATCCGGTTCGGGTTCATGGCGTGGTAGACGCTGCCGCTCGGGCCGTAGTAGCCCGCGATGTCGGCGATCACGTGCACACCGCCGTTGCCGTGGTGCCAGAAGGTCACCTTGCCGTCCGGGCTGACCGGCACGGTGACGGCGTTGGCGATGGTCTCCCCGGCCGACCAGTTCAGGTTGGAGCCCGAGGAGCCCGTCCCGGTCGGGTAGACCTGGAGGTAGCCGTAGCTGGCCGGGGCGGTCACCGTGACGTTCAGGGTCACGGCGGTGATTCCGGCCGGGATGCCGTTCCTGCCGGTCACCTGGAGGTCGAGCCAGGCGGACAGCGGGGTCGTGGTGCTCACCCCGACGGCCGAGCGGGTGTCCAGGATGCGGGTCGGCCCGGTCGGGGTGTAGAGGCTGCCGACGTCCTGCAGCTCGGTGGCGCCGCGGTCCCGGATGCCGGATCCCGTCCCGGTGTTCGGGGTGAGCGGGTCGTCCTTGGAGCTGTTGCCCCACAGGTCGGTGGGGAGCATGCCGGGGGCGTTCTCGTCCGCCGAGTCGACGGCCGGCAGCGGGGCGGCGTGCCGGTCGCCCTGCCAGTTGATGCCCGGGTCGCCGAAAGAGTCGTTGGCGCCCTGCTTGGCGCCCGTACGGAAGGCCGCGAGATCGTCGTAGGGCGTGCCGGCCCAGTCGTAGGCCGTGCCACCGTAGAGCGTGTTGACGACGTTGTAGTCGCTCTTGGTCCCGGTGGCGGAGGTGGCGTCGACCTTCACGCGCGGGGTGCCGCTCGGACATCCGCTGTCCGGACCGGCGTTGATGCTCCCCGAGAGGACGTTGTTCTCGATCGTCGCACCGGAGGACGCGCCGGTCAGTGCGAGGCCGGTCCGGCACCCGTCGTAGATCGAGTTGGCGACCACGACCGTGCCGGGTGCGTCGGTCACCGTGATGGTGGGCGTCCCGCCACCGACCTGGTTGGTGGTCAGCACGGTGTTCGTGGAGCCGCCGTCGACCAGGATGCCGCCCTGGGAGTACCAGAGGTCGAACTTCGCGACCGTGACCCGGTCGGACTTGCCGGTGACCCGGAAGGCTGCCTGGGGGGCGCCGTGGATCGTCCCGCTGACCAGGCTGACGTCGACGGAGTTCTCGATGTGTGCGGCCTCGCCCAGGGCAGCGAGGTTGAGGTTCGTGAAGCGGACGTGCTGCGCGCCGGTGATGTTCAGCGCGTAGTTCGTCCCGCCGGGGTCGCTGCTGCCGATCGTCGCGCCGGCATCGGTCGGGCGCTCCCACGAGCCGAGGTCGGTCCGGAAGGTGATGGGCGCCTGGGCCGTACCGGACCGGGTGATGTTCACCTGCTCCGGGTACGTCCCCTTGGCGATGTGCACGATCTGGCCGGGCAGCACGACCTTCGCGGCCGCCGAGACGGTGCAGAACGGCTGCTCCTGCAGACCGCTGCCGCTGTCCGAGCAGTGCGCGCCGCTGCCGTTGTTCACATAGAGGTTGGCCGGGGCCGCGCCCGCGCCCAGTGGTCCGACCGCCGGCAGCGCTATCGCGCCCAGCAGTACGGCGGCGCCCAGTGCGCCGGTTCGAGTCTTGATGATGCCCCCCATGGGCGGAGAAGACGGGTGCCCCGTCGAAGGACTGAAGGCGGTCCCGGACCCAGTGGTCTCCGCTCCGGTGGACCGCGCCCGCGATCCTTTCACACGGCTTTCACCGGACACCACGGGGTTGTCCGTCGGGGGCGGACGGACTCCGCGGGGCTCAGTCCTCGGCGAACCCGGGGAGCCAGGCGGTGAGTTCCTCGTGCAGCCGTACCGTCGCGCCGAGCTGGCAGAGCACCCCGATGGTGCTGAGCGTGACGCGGTGGATCAGCAGGTAGGAGGGCGGCAGGTTGAGCTGCTTGCCGAGCTCGTACGCGGGGGAGCGCGGGTCGGCGATCCGGGCCGCCTGGGAGCGCATCCACTCCCGGGAGAAGGTGAACTGCTCGACCGTGGTCGGCTCGATGATCGGCCGCAGGTAGGCGAGCACGGCGTCCGGGTCCAGGGTGATGGTCGGGCGGACGAAGCCCTCCTGACGGAGCGTCCGGTAGACCTCGTGCGCGTCGCCCGCCAGGGCGAGGCGCAGCGAGGCCCCGATCGGGGTCGGCAGACCGCCCGGCAGCCGGTCGACGGTGCCGAAGTCCAGCACGCCCAGGCGCCAGGTCGCCACCGGGCCGTCGGTCTTCAGCAGCCGGAAGTTGCCCGGGTGCGGGTCGGCGTGCAGCAGGCCGGTCCGGCTCGGCCCGGCGAACAGGAAGCGGGAGAGCAGCTGCCCGGCCCGGTCCCGCTCGGCCTGGCTGCCGGCGGTGATCACCTGGGAGAGCGGGGTGCCGTCCATCCACTCGGTGACCAGTACCGTGCCGGTCTGCGAGACGACGCCGGGCACCGCGATGTCCGCGTCCCCCGCGAACTCCTCGGCGTGCACGCGCTGGGCCTCGGCCTCCAGCTCGTAGTCCAGCTCCTCCGAGACGCGCTCGCGCAGCTCGGCGATCAGCGGCTTGACGTCCATCCCCGGGATCAGCGGCCCGAGCACCTTCGCGAGGAGGGCCAGCTGGGAGAGGTCGGAGAGCAGGGCGTCGCCCGCACCCGGGTACTGGATCTTCACGGCCACCACCCGGCCGTCCCGCCAGACGGCCCGGTGCACCTGGCCGATCGAGGCGGCGGCGGCCGGGACGTCCTCGAACTCCTGGAACAGCTCGCGCCAGTCGGGGCCCAGCTGCTCGGCCAGCACGCTGTGCACGGTCCTGGTCGGCATCGCCGGGGCGCTGTCCTGAAGCTTCGTCAGGGCGGCCCGGTAGGGGCCCGCGACCTCCTCCGGGAGGGCGGACTCGAAGACGGACATCGCCTGACCGAACTTCATCGCACCGCCCTTCAACCGCCCGAGGGTGGAGAACAGCTGCTCGGCCGTCTGCTGCTGCAGCTCGGCGGCGACCACGTCGGCGGGCCGCCCGCCCAGGCGCTTCCCGAGACCGAGGGTGGCCCGCCCGGCGAAGCTCAGCGGCAGCGCGGCGAGGCGGGCGGTCCGCGAGACCGCCTTGCGGGGCATGTCAGACATGAACGCTCACCCGTGCCTCCTAGCGGATCGTGGTCACTAGCCATTGTGCCGCCTCGCTGCGCGGGCCCGACAGGATACGTCGAACGGGAGGCCGCAACTCCCGGGGGGTGCTGCCCCGCAGGGGCTGCGTCACCAGGTGCAGCCGCAGTCGGGGTGGACCCGGAGGCGGAGCCTTCGGGTCATGCCGTCGGCGGCCGACACCTCGCACCAGCCGTCCACGCTGGGCGGCCGGACGCCGTCGAGGTGGAGCCCGGCGTGGAGGGCGGCGAGGCCGGCGACGGTGGTGGCCAGGGCGCTGTCACAGGCGGGGGTGCGGGGGCGGCCGGCGGCGCCGGGGGCGAGCTGGGCGAGCAGGCGGGGCCAGCAGTCGTCCTCGTCGCGGCGGGTGAGGGTGGCGCAGCTGCCGCAGGCGGAGACGCCCGGCAGGACGAGCGGGCCGACCACGCCGAGGTGCTCCAGGACGCCCACGTACAGGTGCGGGATCCCGGCCCGCATCAGCCGCTGGGACTCGGCGGCGAGCCCGGTGAAGGCGGCGCTGCCGTCGCGCGGGGCCAGCACCACCAGGGCGGGTGGTCCGCCGGGGCCGGGGCGGCGGGGCCGCTCGGTGGGCGGGGCACCGACGGCGCGCTGCACGGCCTCCCGGGCGGCCGTGGTGCGCAGCCGCCCGATCTCGCCGGGGGCGAGCCCGCCGGGCGAGCAGTCCGCCGCCGTGACCCGGCCCTGGTCGAGCAGCTCGACGGCGCCGATGCCACCGGCGGCCAGCGCGGTGCCGATGGCCACGCCGATCCGCCCCGCGCCCCGGATCTCCACCCGCGCCCGGGCCCGGGCGCCGAGCACGGCCGCGGCCCCACCCGGCCCGGGGTGCACCAGGGAGAGCGAGGCCAGGTCGGGGGCGAGCAGCTCCTGCCGGGCCCGGGAGTGCTGGGCGAGTGCCTCGGTGGTGGCGGCGGTGTCGTCCAGCAGCCCGCCCTGCTCGAGCGAGCCGAGCAGCTCCTCGGCGAGCGCCGCGCCGAGGCCGAGCCGCTCGCCGGCGGCCAGCAGGGCGGGCCGCTCCCGGGTGCCGTCGAGCAGGTCTAGGAAGGCGGCGACCGGTCTGCTCACCTCGTCCACCACCCGGGCGTGGTGGCGGAGCGTGCCGAACTGCAGGGTGTCCTGGTCCCGCCAGACCCGGGAGAGGGCGGGCTTGAGCGTCGGGCGCACGATGACCTCCACGGTGTCCTGCGCAGCAGGGGTGCTGGTGGGGGAAGCATGCCCGAGATCGGGGCGCTGACGTGCGGCGCTGTCCACAGGCTCGGTGTGATGAGCGGATGGTCGGACGGCGCGGGCTGTGGACAACCGGAGGGGCGGCGGAGACGGATGTTCAGGTGGAGAGCGGTGAGAGTTCGGCCACGGCAGCGGCCTTCTGTCGGAGTCAGCAGGTAACGTCCTTTGACATGGCAGCCGAACCGGACTCCCATCGGTCGGCGTCGCGCCAGCGTGCCCGGGCAGCTTCCGGGTCAGGGGTCGTGACGCCGAGCAGTCGAGCGCGCTCCACCGAGGCGGCGCCCACCGAGGCGCCGGAGCAGCGGCCGCTGGGCCCGGTGGAGGTCCGCCGCAGCGCCCGCCGCAGCCGTACCGTCTCCGCCTACCGCGAGGGTGACCGGACGATCGTGCTGATCCCGGCGCGGATGTCCGCCGCCGAGGAGCAGCGCTGGGTGGCGCGGATGCTGGAGCGGCTGGCGGCCAAGGAGAGCCGCCGGGTGCTGGGGGACGAAGCCCTGGTGGCCCGGGCCCGCGAGCTGTCCCAGGAGTACCTGGGCGGCCGGGCCGTCGCCGGGCACGTCCGCTGGGTGACCAACCAGAACTCCCGCTGGGGCTCCTGCACCCCCAGCGAGGGCACGATCCGCCTCTCGCACCGCCTCCAGGGCATGCCCGAGTACGTGGTCGACTACGTGCTGCTGCACGAGCTGGCGCACCTGCTGGTGCCGGACCACGGCCCGGCGTTCTGGGCCCTGCTCGAGGCGTACCCGCGCACCGAGCGGGCCCGGGGCTACCTGGACGGCGTGGCCTCGGCGGCCCGCCTCCCGCACATCCCCGGCGCCCGCGAGCAGTAGCCCAGGGCGTGTCTTCCGGATCACGCCGGGCGGTCGCCGCCGGGGCACGCGCCCTCCTTGCCCGCCATCGGGCAGGAGGGGCCCTCCGCCGGCTTCTCCTCGGTCGCCGATGCTCCGCATGGACTTGCCCCCAGCCTTCGGCCGGGAGGTGCCCCCGCGTCGGCGCCGCCCGCGCGTCACCGGGCGACGCCCGCCCCGCGGCGCCAGCCGCCGATGTCACAGCCGACGCGACCCGAAAGACACGCCCTCTAGGCGGTCAGCTTCTCCGCGAGGGCGGTCAGCACGCGCACCGAGGTGTCGGTCAGCTCCGGCAGGTGCCCGTACTCGAACCAGCGCAGGTCCAGCGACTCCTCGCTGATCAGCTCCTGCGCGCCCGCCGGGGCCAGTGCGACGTACTGGACGTCGAGGTGGGTGTTCTCCGGCCGGTCCTTGCCCGTGCAGCGGACTCGGTGGCGGTCGAGCTTGACCGGCACCGGCTGCCCGTCGGGCCCGGTCAGCAGGCGCAGGCCCGCGATGCCGGACTCCTCGATGGCCTCCCGCAGCGCGGCGGCGGCGAGCGAGGAGTCCCCCGGCTCGCAGTGGCCGCCCATCTGCAGCCACTGGCCGACCTTGGGGTGGAGGGTGAGCAGCACCCGCCCGGCCGCCGGGTCGACCACCAGCGCGCTGGCGGTGATGTGGGCTGGCAGGCAGGAGCGGTAGAGGCCCTCGGGCTCGGCGGCGAGGTGGGCGAGGTAGTCGGCCCGCAGCTCGGTCTGGTCGCCGTCGTAGGCCGTCCAGGCCGTGAGGGCCCGGACGGCGTCGCTGTGCAGGGTGGCGCTCATGCCTTCGGGTTGTCCTTGTCGTCGTTCTCGTCCCGTGCCGGGTCGGTCTTGCCGGCCGCGGCGTCGCCGAGCAGCTTGTCGAAGGCGTCGAAGTCGATGCCGCCCTCCAGCTCCGCGTCGGGCGAGCGGTGCACGAAGCCGTCCGGGTCGTCCAGGTCGGTGGCGGTGGGCAGCATGTCGGGGTGCTCCCAGAGGGCGTCGCGGCCCTCGACGCCCCGGGCGTCGGCCAGCGAGGCCCAGAGCCGGGAGGCGTCGCGCAGGCGGCGCGGCCGCAGCTCGAGGCCGACCAGGGTGGCGAAGGTCTGCTCGGCCGGGCCGCCGGCGGCCCGGCGGCGGCGGACCGTCTCGCGCAGCGCTTCGGCCTGCGGCAGGTGCGGTTCGGCGGCGGCGTGGACCACGGCGTCGACCCAGCCTTCGACCAGCGCGAGCGCCGTCTCCAGGCGGGCCAGCGCGGCCTTCTGGGCGGGCGTGTCCTCGGGCTGGAGCAGGCCGCCCGCGAGGGCCTCCTGGAGCGCCTCGGGGTTGGCCGGGTCGAGCTGGCCGACCAGCTCCTCCATCCGGGTGGTGTCGACCTTGATGCCGCGGGCGTAGGCCTCGACGGCGCCGAACAGGTGGGCCCGCAGCCACGGCACGTGGGCGAACAGGCGCTGGTGGGCGGCCTCGCGCAGGGCCAGG
This sequence comes from Kitasatospora sp. NPDC002227, assembly GCF_040296285.1. NCBI lineage: Bacteria > Bacillati > Actinomycetota > Actinomycetes > Kitasatosporales > Streptomycetaceae > Kitasatospora > Kitasatospora sp. NPDC002227. Next base: position 63,257 of record NZ_JBEOWY010000002.1, on the reverse strand, counting down.
TAGAGCCGGACCTCCTCGGCCGGGACGCTCAGGCCCTCGCCGAACTCGGCCACGTTCTGCGGCAGTAGAGCGGCCTTGCCGGCCGGGGCGAGCGGCAGGCCGACGTCGGTGGAGCCGACCACCTCGGCGGCCAGCGCTCCGAGCGCCTGGCCGATCTGGGTGCCGAACATCGCGCCGCCCATCGAGCGCATCACGCCCATCAGCGGCCCGGCCATGGCCTGCATCTCCTCGGGCAGCACCCCGCCCATGGCGTTGCCGACCCGCTCGGCGACGGGGTCGACCAAGTCCTTCCAGACCGGCAGGGTCGCCTCGACCCACTCGGCCCGGCTCCAGGCGACGGCGGTGCCCGCGCCGGAGGGGAACTCGGTGACGGAGTCCAGCCAGAGGTCGGCGAGGCGGACGGCCTCTGCCACCGCGGAGCGCTCGGTGTCGCTGACCGAGCGGTCCTTGGCCCGCCCCTCGGGCTGCTCGGCGACCACGGTCTGCCGGGCGATGTCCTTGGCGAGGTCCCAGTTCACCGGGCCGCCGTCGAAGGAGAGCATCTGGCCGAGCTGCTGGAAGGCGGCGCCCAGGTCGTTGGGGTTGAGCCCGCCGAGCATCGCGCCGAAGGGGTTGTCCCCGCCCGGGCCGCCGGGCGCGCCGCCCATGCCGAAGAGCGCGCCGAAGGGGTTCCCGGCGCCGAAGCCGAAGGGCTGCTGCGGGGTGGGCTCGGAGCCCTCGTCGCCCTTCTTCTTGGCCTTGTTCTCGTCGGGCTCCTCCGGCGGAACGCCGAATCCGAAGGGGAGGTCGTCGCTCACGGGGTCCTCGATCTGTCGGCCGTCACGCGGGGGAGTGGCGGGGGTACGGCGGGCTCTCGGCGGCGGAGTGTGAGCGGTCCGGCTCGCGCCGGGTGCACCACGGGGCCCGCGCCTCGGGCAGGATGGTCGGTACGTGACACTCGTACGTACGCACATAAGCTAACCGTGGAGGATGGCCGGTGAGTTCCCCGCCTTCGGACGTTCGCTCTGGGCTGACCGGAGGTGAGGACGCCCCTGCTGCCGCGGGTTCGCCGTCTCCAGCCTACGGCGGCAAGCCGCTCACCGTGGCCGTCACGGGGGCCGCCGGGCCGCTCGGTGAGCGGGTCGCGGCGCGGCTGGTGGCCTCGCCGGGAGTGCGCAAGGTGCTGGCCCTCGACGACCGCCGGGGCGAGGTGCCGGGGGCGCAGTGGCGGGTGCTCGACGTCCGGGATCCGGCGGTGGCCGAGCGCCTCGCCGGGGTGGACGTCGTGGTGCACCTGGCGATGGACCTGGGCATGGAGAGCGATCCGCGCGCCCGGAGCGCGTACAACGTCCGGGGCGCGCAGACGGTGCTGACCGCCGGTGCGGCGGCCGGGGTGAGCCGGGTGGTGCTGTGCACCTCGGCGATGGTCTATGGCGCGCTGGCCGACAACGAGGTGCCGCTCGCGGAGGACGCCGAGCTGCGGGCCACCGAGGAGGCCTCGCTGGTCGGCGACCTGCTCGAGATCGAGCGGCTGGCCCGCCGCGCGCCGCGCGCCCACCCCGGGCTGCAGGTCACCGTGCTGCGGCCGGCCGTGGTGGTCGGCCCGGGCGTGGACACCGTGCTGACCAGGCACTTCGAGGCGCCCCGGCTGCTCGTGGTGGCCGGCTCCCGGCCCTGCTGGCAGTTCTGCCACCTGGACGACCTGGCCTCGGCCCTGGAGTACGCGGCGCTCGGGCTGGTCGAGGGCGAGGTGACCGTCGGCTGCGACGGCTGGCTGGAGCAGGAGGACGTCGAGGCGCTCTCCGGCATCCGGCGGATGGAGCTGCCCGCCTCGCTCGCGCTCGGCACCGCGGCCCGGCTGCACCGGCTCGGCCTCACCCCGGCCCCGGCGGGCGACCTGGCGTACACCATGTACCCCTGGGTGGTCTCCGGCAGCCGGCTGCACGAGGCCGGCTGGCGGCCCTCGCGGACCAACGAGCAGGTGCTCGGCGAGCTGCTCGAGCAGGTCTCGGGCAAGCACGCGGTGGCCGGACGGCGCCTGGGCGGCAAGGAGGCGGCGACCAGCCTGGGCGCGGCGGGCGCGACGGTGGCGCTGATCGGTACGGCGGCGCTGGTGCGGCGGGCGCGGAAGCAGCGCCGGTTCTGACCTGGATTTATCGCATCGTGAAAGTTTTCAATCGTGATGCGGAAGGCTATTGCTCCTGACCGGCTGTGTTGAGGAAAAATGGTGAGCATGTCCGAGAACCACGACCCCATCCGTCTGCTCGCGATCCGCGAGACCCCGCTCTCGCTGGACGAGGTCTACGAAGCGGTGGGCCACGACGCCGCGGGCGGCACCACCGTCTTCGTCGGCACCGTGCGTGACCACGACGGCGGCAAGTCGGTCGCCGCGCTGGAGTACAGCGCGCACCCGACGGCCGAGCAGGAGATGCGGCGGATCGCCGAGAAGATCTGCGCGGACTTCCCGGTCAAGGCGCTGGCCGCCGTGCACCGGATCGGCCGCCTGGAGATCACCGACAAGGCCGTCATCGTCGCGGTCTCCTGCGCGCACCGGGGCGAGGCCTTCGCCGCGGCGCGGCGGCTGATCGACGACCTCAAGCACGAGGTGCCGATCTGGAAGCACCAGGTGTTCAGCAACGGCGAGGAGGAGTGGGTCGGCGCCGGCGAGTGCTGATCACCCGGGTGGCGGCCGCCGGCCGCACCGGTACTCCCTGCAGGTGAGCACCTCCCCGGGGCCGTAACCCGGATGGCGCCGCGACCGTTCTGCGTGCGGGTGGTTAATCTGCTCATAGACACGACGAGCTGGGAGTACGGACACATGGCTGCGCTCGCCTGGTTGATCATCCCCGTCATTGCCGCAGTGCTCGCCATGGTGTGGGCCGGCTGGGCGGCACGCACCCCCCGGTCCACCGGGGACCCCGCCTCGCTGGCCGAGCACCAGCGCTTCCTGGCCGCCATGGAGCGGAGCACGAGGACCGGTGCGGGCGTCGGCGAGGGCGGCGGTCCCCGGTGAGACGGACACCGGGCCCGGGCGGCGCCGGGTAGCGGTCGTCCCGTACTGTCGAGCCATGCCACGCCGCTCTGCGACGATGCTCGCCGCCACGCTGACGCTCATAGCACTGCTCTGTGTCTCGGTGCTGCTCAAGGTGCCGTACTCCGAGATGAGTCCCGGCCCGACGTACAACACGCTCGGGACGCAGGACACCGACGGCAAGCCGGTGATCAGCATCTCCGGACACCAGACGTACCCGACCAGCGGGCACCTGAACATGACCACCGTGCAGGTGACCGGGGCCAAGTACGAGCCGAGCCTGGTCTCGGCGGTGGTGGGGTGGCTGCGCAGCGACGTGCTGGTGGTGCCGCACGACAACCTGTACCCGCAGGGGCAGACCGACCAGCAGGCGCAGCAGCAGAACGCGGAGGAGTTCGCCAACTCCGAGGACAGTGCCAAGACCGCGGCGCTCTCCCAGCTGGGCATCCCCTTCGGTACCGAGGTGGTCGTGCAGTCGGTGATCGCGGGCGGGCCCTCGGAGGGCAAGCTGCACGCGGGGGACCAGATCGTGGCGATCGACGGCACCTTGGTCACCCAGAAGGACCAGGTGGCCAAGCTGGTCAGCAAGCACAAGCCCGGTGAGACGGTGAAGTTCACCGTGGTGCCGCACGGCAAGGACAGCCCGAACCCGTCGGCGGCCGACGAGTCCACCGTCCCGGTGGTGACGGCCAAGGCGCCGGACGAGGACCGGGCGATCGTGGGGATCACGCCGGGCGTGACGCACACCTTCCCGTTCCAGATCGACATCGGTCTGCAGGACGTCGGCGGGCCGAGTGCCGGGCTGATGTTCTCGCTGGGCATCATCGACAAGCTCACGCCCACCGACCTGACCGGCGGCAAGTTCGTCGCCGGGACGGGGACGATGGACGACGACGGCTCGGTCGGGCCGATCGGCGGGATCGCGATGAAGCTGATCGCGGCCCGCGACAAGGGCGCCCAGTACTTCTTCACCCCGGCGGACAACTGCACCCAGGCCGCCAAGGCCACCCCGGACGGCCTGCAGCTGATCAAGGTCGAGAAGCTGAGTGACGCGCTCGACGCCCTGACGCAGATCCGCGCCGGCAAGACGGACAACCTGCCGTCCTGCAGCAAGTAGGCAGTACCCAGGGGCGCCTCGCGCCCCTGGGCAGTGCAACTCAGGCGAACGTTGCCAAGAGAGCCTCGGTCAGACCGGGCACCAGGTCCGGGCCGGTGAGGACCTCGCGGGCGATGTCCTTGGAGCGCAGGCGCAGGGCGGTCTCCTTGGCGCCGCCGCGCAGGACGGCGGCGGTGATGCGGACCTCCTCGCGGGCGGGGTGGTTCGCGACCCACTCGGCGAGCTGGGCCTCGCTCGCGTTCTTCGGGCGGGACTGCTCGGCGCCCGGCGGGAGCATCAGGCGCTCGACGACGAGCGCGCAGCCGGCGATCATGTCGGGCCAGGCGATGGTGCCGAGGAACTTGTCGAGCTCCATCCCGGCCGGCAGCTCGTCCTGCTCGATCGGGGTCAGGCCGGGCTCGCCCTCGGTCAGGCCGAGCTTCTTGGCGAGCTGGGGGTCGCTTCGCCGCAGCTGCTCGCTGTCGACCAGGGCGAAGAGCCGGGCCGGCATGTCCCAGCCGAGGCTGGAGGCGTACTCGTCGATCTCCAGCGCGGCGCGGGTCAGCGGGGACGCGGCGGGCGGGAGCGAACCGCCGCCGACGGTGTTCGGTGCATCGGACATGACCCAATCCTCACACGCGCGGGCACCCGGGCGATCCGCGCACCGCAGTCGTCCGTAAACCGTGGGAACTCGGGCGAACACCGATTAAGTTGCACTGAGGACTGCCCCGACCACTCACCACGACACAACAGCAGAGGTGCCACCTTGGTATTCCAGATGCCGGACCGCCCCAGCCCGGGGTTCCGAGGCAGAGTGGGTCCGCCCTCGCGGCGGGCGCGGGTGCTGATGCTGACGGTGGGTGTGCTGGCGGCTCTCTTCCTGCTGTTCGTCATGTTCTCCGGGGTGTGGACGGACTGGCTGTGGTTCAGGTCCGTGCACTACGCCTCGGTGTTCAGCTCCCAGCTGTGGACGAAGGTCGGCCTGTTCGCCGTCTTCGGCCTGCTGATGACCGTGGTGGTCGGCGCCAACATCTGGCTCGCCCACCGGCTGCGCCCGCCGCTGTCGGCGATGTCGGTCGAGCAGCAGAGCCTGGACCGCTACCGGATGGGCATCGCGCCGTACAAGCGCTGGCTCCTGATCGGCGTCTCGCTGGTGGTCGGCCTGATCTCGGGCGCCGCGGCCTCCGGCCAGTGGCGCACCTGGATGCTCTGGACCAACCAGGTCTCCTTCGGCGAGAAGGACAGTCAGTTCCACCTGGACGTCTCCTTCTACGCCTTCTCGCTGCCCTGGTACGAGTTCCTGCTCGGCTTCGCGTTCAGCGCCGTGATCGTCTCGGTGCTGGCGGCCGTGCTGGTGCACTACCTGTACGGCGGCCTGCGGCTGCAGGGCCCCGGCCGGCGCGCCAGCGCCGGGGCGCAGGGGCACCTTGCGGTGCTGCTCGGCGTGTTCGTGCTGCTCAAGGCGGTGGCGTACTGGCTGGACCGGTACGGCCTGGCGGTGAAGTCCGGCTCGTACAAGGGCGTGGACAGCTGGACCGGCCTTCGGTACGTGGACGCGAACGCCTTCCTGCCCGCGAAGACCATCCTGTTCTTCGTCGCGATCATCTGCGCGGTGCTGTTCTTCCTGACCCCGGTGCGCCGCACCTGGGCCCCGGCGCTGATCGGCTTCGGGCTGATGGCGCTCTCGGCGGTGCTGATCGGCGGGGTCTACCCGGCGCTGGTGCAGCAGTTCCAGGTCAAGCCGAACGAGCAGGCCAAGGAGACCCCGTACATCCAGAAGAACATCGACGCGACGCGCCAGGCGTACGGGATCGCGGACAGTCAGAGCCAGGCGTACACGCCGAAGGACTCGACCACCCAGGACGCGCTCAAGCCGGACGCGCAGACCATCAAGGACATCCGGCTGCTCGACCCGAACGTGGTCTCGCCGGCCTTCCAGCAGATCGAGCAGCAGCGCTCGTACTACGCCTTCCCGCAGACGCTGAACGTCGACCGGTACGGGACGGGCATGGACGCGCAGGACACCGTGATCGGGGTGCGCGAGCTGGACCTCAAGGGGGTGCAGCAGCGGAACTGGATCAACGACCACTTCAAGTACACCCACGGCTACGGCGTCGTCGCGGCCAAGGGCAACCAGGTCAACGGCCAGGGCCAGCCGGTCTTCACCGAGTCGGGCCTGCCCACCACGGGCGCGCTGGGCGACTACCAGCAGCGGGTCTACTACGGCGAGAAGAGCCCGGACTACTCGATCGTCGGCGGCACCAACCAGGAGATCGACTACACCTCCGACGCCGGCGGTGACAAGACCTACCAGTACACCGGCGGCAGCGGCGTCTCGCTGGACAACCCGCTCACCCGGGCGGCCTTCGCGGTGAAGTACGCCGAGCCGCAGATCCTCTACTCCGGGGCGATCGCGAGCGGCTCGAAGATCATTTTCGACCGGACGCCCAAGGAGCGGGTGGAGAAGGTCGCGCCCTGGCTCTCGATCGACGCCGACCCGTACCCGGTGGTGGAGAACGGCAGGCTGGTCTGGGTCCTGGACGGCTACACCACCTCGGACGGCTTCCCGTTCTCCTCCAAGACCACGCTGGGCGACGTCACCAAGGACTCGCTCACCGGGGCGCGCGGCGAGACCCTGACCGCCGCCAACAAGGTGAACTACATCCGCAACTCGGTGAAGGCGACGGTCGACGCGTACACCGGCGAGGTGACGCTCTACCAGTGGGACGAGAGCGACCCGGTGCTGAAGACCTGGATGAAGGCCTTCCCCGGCACGGTCGAGCCCAAGAGCGCCATCCCGGCCACGCTGATGCCGCACCTGCGGTACCCGCAGGACCTGTTCAAGGTGCAGCGCGACCTGCTGGCGCAGTACCACATGACCGATGCCAACGCCTTCTTCAACGGCACCGACATCTGGCAGGTCCCGGCCGACCCGACCACCAGCACCAACGAGGTGCAGCCGCCGTACTACCTGACGGTCCGGATGCCCGACGCGCCGACGGCCAGCTTCTCGCTGACCACCTCCTTCGTGCCGAGCAAGCGGGACAACCTGGCGGCCTTCATGGCGGTCAGCGCCGACCCGGGCCCGGACTACGGGAAGATCCGGATCCTCAAGGTGCCCGGTGACACCGGCACGCTGGGGCCGAACCTCGCGCAGGCGAAGTTCAACTCGGACCCGGAGGTGGCCCGCCAGCTGAACATCCTCAAGAACGGCGGCGACTCGGACGTCGAGTACGGCAACCTGCTGACCCTCCCGGTCGGTGGCGGCCTGCTCAACGTCGAGCCGGTGTACGTGCGCGGGCGGACCGCGAAGTACCCGGTGCTGCAGAAGGTGCTGGCGGTGTACGGCAAGGACAACGTGGCCTTCGAGAACACCCTGGAGGACGCGCTGAAGAAGGTCTTCGGCGCCGCCACCGCGGGCACCACCCCGACGGCCCCGACCACGCCCACCACCCCCGGCACCACGCCGACCCCGCCCACCACGGGCACGCCGGCCGGCCCCGCGCTGCAGAAGGCGCTGCAGGACGCCCAGAAGGCCTTCACCGACGGGCAGACCGCCCTGAAGAACGGCGACTGGGCGGCGTACGGCGTGGCGCAGAAGGCGCTGCAGGACGCGCTCAACGCGGCGGCCGCCGCGCAGGCGCCGGGTGCCTCCCCGTCGGCCTCGCCGTCGCCGTCCCCGTCCCCGTGATCGGTTACTGATTTCTGATCCACTCCGCGTCCGTGCTACGGTTGAGGCACAACGACGCGGGGTGGAGCAGCTCGGTAGCTCGCTGGGCTCATAACCCAGAGGTCGCAGGTTCAAATCCTGTCCCCGCTACTCTGAACCGAAGGCCCGGAGATTCACTCTCCGGGCCTTCGGTGTTCTCCGGCGCGTTCCGGTGCGGTGGCGCATCCGCGCAGGTGGGCTCCGGTACTATCGACCGTCGCCAACGATGCCGACACCAGCACCCTGTTGCCGGGGTTTGTGAGGCCCAAGTGTCGGGAAATCGACAAAGCGCCGAAGCAATCTCGCCGGGCTTCGGCCGACCCCGCCAATATCGGCCGGGCAGGTGTACGCGGGTTGCGGGTGATGCCACGATGGACCACACGGGGGACGACGGACGGCCGATGACGGGCCGTCGGCCGGGGAAGGACCGCCGCAGCACTCCGGGGGGAGGGAAATCGGCGTGAAGCTGATCGGCAGGAACGGGCCGGGTGCCAAGCCCGCCGCGAGCACCCTCGAGCAGGCCGTACACGAAGCGCCTGACGCTGTGTCCGGCAACGGCGGGTCGGAGCACGACACCGACACCTGGGCGCAGAGCCCCGATGACACCCGTGGCGCCCTGCCCGCCCAGCGCACCAGTGCGCTGACGGCCCCTCGGCCGGAGTCCGGTTACGGCCCCGACAGCCTCGTCCACCTCTCCACCCGTGACTTCACCGCCGCCGTCGGCACCTACCCGTCCGCACGCCCGGTCGAAACCGACTCCGTGCTGGACGATCTCGACGGCGCCAGCTTCGAGACGGCGCTGGCCGCCCGCGAGCAGGCCGCCCTGGAGAGCCGGCACCGGGAGGCGGCCGACGGGGGCGACCCCGGCGCGGCCAGCCAGCTCGGCGCGCTGCTGCTGCGCCGGGGGGAGCTGGAGGACGCGGAACCGTATCTGCGGGCCGCCGCCGCGGCCGGCCAGCGGGCCGCCGCGAACAACCTCGGTGTGCTGCTGCACCAGCGCGGCCACCGCGCGGAGGCGGCCCAGTGGTGGCGCCAGGCCGCCGTCGCGGGGAGCGCGCCCGCCGCGCACGCCCTCGGTCTGCAACTGCGGGACCAGGGCGAGGAGGAGGCGGCCGAGTACTGGCTGCACTTCGCCGCCGAGCAGGGCCACCCGCTGGGTGCCTACGCGCTGGGCGACCTGATGGAGCACCGGCGCGACGTGCGGGCCGAGCGCTGGTTCCGTGCCGCCGCCGACGCCGGGCACCGTGAGGCCGCGTACCGGCTCGCCCGGATGCGGGAGGCGGCGGGCGACAAGGAGACCGCCGAGACCTGGTACCGCACCGCCGCCGCGCGCAGCCACGCCCGCGCGGCGCTGCGGCTCGGCGTGCTCCTGGAGGAGCGCGGCGACCACGACGAGGCCGCCCGCTGGTACCGGCAGTCCGCCCAGAACGGCGAGGCGCGGGCCGCCTGCGCGCTGGGCTTCCTGCTGCGCGACGCGGGCGAGCAGAGCGCAGCCGCCGAGTGGTGGCAGGAGGCCGCCGAGGCCGGGGACGGCAATGCCGCCAACGCGCTCGGCGCGCTGTACGCCGGCCGGGGCGAGGCCGCCGAGGCCGAGCAGTGGTACCGGGTCGCCATGGAGGCGGGCGACCAGAACGGCGCCTTCAATCTCGGCCTGCTCTGCGCGGGCCTGGGCCGGGAGGCACAGGCCGAGCAGTGGTACCGGCGCGCGGCCTACGCCGGGCACCGGGAGGCGTGCAACGCGCTGGCCGTGGTGCTGCTGCAGCGCGGCGACGAGTCCGGCGCCGAGCCGTGGTTCTCCAAGGCCGCGGAGTCCGGCAGCGTGGACGGCGCCTTCAACCTGGGCGTCCTGCACGCCGGGCGCGGGGAGCAGCAGCAGGCGCACGAGTGGTACGCGCGCGCTGCCGCGGAGGGGCACGGCGAGGCCGCGCTCCAGCTCGCCGTCGCCCAGGAGCAGCGCGGGCAGCTGTCCGCCGCCCTCGACCGCTACCGCCAGGCCGCGGCCGGCGGCTCGGCGGAGGGCGCGTTCCGGCTGGCCTCCCTGCTCGACCGGCGCGGGGACGCCGACGCGGAGGCGGAGCACTGGTACGCCGTCGCCGCCGATGCCGGGCATCGGCGGGCGCAGGTGCGGATGGGCGTACGGGCCGCCGAGCGCGGGGCGCTGGAGATCGCGGAGAGCTGGTACCGGCGGGCGGCGGAGGCGGGGAGCCGCAGCGCCGCGTTCAACCTGGGGCTGCTGTTGGCCCGTCAGGACAGCGAGACCGAGGCGGTGCTCTGGTACACCCGGGCGGCGGACGCCGGGCACGGGCGGGCGGCGCTGCGGCTCGCGCTGCTCTCGCTGCGGCGCGGCGAGCCCGTTCAGGCGGAGAGCTGGTGCCAGCGGGCCACCGAGTACGGGCCGGCGGAGGTCGCGGAGCGGGCTTCGCGGTTGCTGGGCGCCCTGAGCGCGGAGCTCAGCGCTTAGAGCAACCACTTCAGGGGCGCGGGTAACGGCGCGCGCAACCGTGCACCTTCGTAGCGGGCTGGTCGCGCAGTTCCCCGCGCCCCCGGAGCGCTGCCCCAGTCAGGCGCAGTCGGGGCACAAGCCCCGGTAGGTAACTTCCGCCCCGGAGATGACGAAGCCGAAGCGCTCGGTGGCGGGGAGGGCCGCGACTGGATCACCCTGGGGGTGGACGTCGCGGATGGCGCCGCAGCCGGAGCAGACGAGGTGCTGGTGGGCGTGGTGGGCGTTGGGGTCGTACCGCTTGGCGCGGCCGTCGGTGGAGACCTCGAGGACCTCGCCGAGGGAGACCAGTTCGCCGAGCGTGTTGTAGACCGTGGCGCGGCTGATCTCGGGGAGCCGGTCGGCGGCACGGGCGTGCACCTCGTCGGCGGTCAGGTGGACGTGGTCCCCGTCCAGGACCTCGGCGACGACTCTTCGCTGCGAAGTCAGCCGCCAGCCGCGTCCGCGCAGGCGTTCCAGCAGGTCACTCATGCAGTCAGGTTAGCAACTTTCGCAAGTTTGAGTCAGTGTTGACTTAGACAAAGTCCAAGATAGGATCGAGTCCTCACGACCGGATATCGCGGAGGTGCTCCCTTATGACTGCCCAGGAAGAGCTGCGGCCCACCCTCACCACCGAGGCCGGTGCTCCCGTCGCCGACAACCAGAACACGGAGACGGCTGGCATAGGCGGCCCGGCGCTGATCCAGGACCAGCTGCTGTTCGAGAAGCTCGCGCACTTCAACCGGGAGCGCATCCCGGAGCGCGTGGTGCACGCGCGCGGCGCGGCCGCCTACGGCACCTTCACCGTGACCGCCGACGTCACCCCCTACACCAGGGCGAAGTTCCTCGGCGAGATCGGCAAGCAGACCGAGACCTTCCTCCGCTTCTCCACCGTCGCGGGCAACCTCGGCTCCGCCGACGCCGTCCGTGACCCGCGCGGGTTCGCGCTGAAGTTCTACACCGAGGAGGGCAACTACGACCTCGTCGGCAACAACACCCCGGTGTTCTTCATCAAGGACGCCATCAAGTTCCCCGACTTCATCCACACCCAGAAGCGGGACCCGTACACCGGCTCGCAGGAGGCGGACAACGTCTGGGACTTCTGGGGCCTGTCGCCCGAGTCGACCCACCAGGTGACCTGGCTGTTCGGTGACCGCGGCATCCCGGCCACCTACCGCCACCTCAACGGCTACGGCTCGCACACCTACCAGTGGCAGAACGAGGCCGGCGAGTACTTCTGGGTGAAGTACCACTTCAAGACGGACCAGGGCATCAAGAACCTCACCGCCGACGAGGCCGCCAAGCTCGCCGGTGAGGACCCGGACAGCCACCAGCGCGACCTGCGCGAGTCGATCGAGAACGGCGACTTCCCGTCCTGGACGGTGCAGGTGCAGATCATGCCCGCCGCCGACGCCGCGAACTACCGCTTCAACCCGTTCGACCTGACCAAGGTCTGGCCGCACGAGGACTACCCGCCGATCGAGATCGGCAAGCTGGAGCTCAACCGCAACCCGGAGAACGTCTTCGCCGAGGTCGAGCAGTCGATCTTCTCCCCGGCGCACTTCGTGCCCGGCATCGGCCCGTCCCCGGACAAGATGCTCCAGGGCCGCCTGTTCGCCTACGCGGACGCCCACCGCTACCGCGTCGGCATCAACGCCGACCACCTGCCGGTGAACCGCCCGCACGCCACCGAGGCGCGGACCAACAGCCGGGACGGCTACCTCTACGACGGCCGCCACGGCCGCCAGAAGAACTACGAGCCCAACTCCTTCGGCGGCCCGGTCGAGACCGGCCGTGCGCTCTGGGCCGCCGTCCCGACGGTGGCCGGCGCGAGTGGCAACCACGCCGCGCCCTCGCACGCCGAGGACAGCGACTTCGTCCAGGCCGGCAACCTCTACCGCCTCTTCTCCGAGGACGAGAAGGCCCGCCTGATCGCCAACCTGGCCGGCTTCATCGCCAAGGTCTCGGCCGACCGCGAGGACATCGTCGAGCGTGCGATCGACAACTTCCGCCAGGCCGACGCCGACTACGGCCAGCGCCTGGAGTCGGCCGTCCGCGAGCTGCGCAAGCAGTAAGCGGCGGCACCCCCAAAGCCGCGGGCCCGGGTTCGGATCACCGAACCCGGGCCCGCGCCCATTCCCGTACGGGGGGTCAGACGCTCAGCCGCCGCAGCGTCTCGGCGTGCAGCAGGCCGTTGCTGGCCACCGCCTCCGCGCCGCTCGGGCCGTCGATGCCGTCCAGACCGGTGAAGCGGCCGCCCGCCTCCTGGACCACGATGCAGGGCGCCGCCATGTCCCACAGCGAGAGCTCCGGCTCGGCCGCGATGTCCGCCGCGCCCTCGGCCACCATCATGTAGGACCAGAAGTCGCCGTAGGCCCGGGTGCGCCAGCAGGCCCGGGTGAGGTCCAGGAAGTGGTCCAGGCGGCCGCGCTCCTCCCAGCCGGAGAGGGAGGAGTAGGAGAGCGAGGCGTCGGAGAGCTTCGACACCTGGGAGACCGAGATCCGCTGCGCCTTGGCCAGGCTGCGGCCGGCGTACGCGCCCAGGCCCTTGGCGGCCCACCAGCGGCGGCTGAGCGCCGGGGCGGAGACGATGCCGACCACCGGCTCCTCGGTGCCGTCCGGCTGGACCTCGAGCAGCGCGATCAGGGTGGCCCAGACCGGCACCCCGCGCACGTAGTTCTTGGTGCCGTCGATCGGGTCGATCACCCAGCGGCGCGGGCCGGAGCCGACCATGCCGTACTCCTCGCCGAACACCGCGTCGCGCGGCCGGGCCCGCTGGAGCACGCTGCGCACCTGGTCCTCGGCGGCCTTGTCGGCGTCGCTGACGGGCGTCAGGTCGGGCTTGGTCTCGACCTTGAGGTCCAGGGCCTTGAAACGGTCCATGGTGATCGAGTCGGCCGAGTCGGCGAGGACATGGGCGAGGCGGAGATCGTCGTGGTAGTCGGCCATGCCCGAAACCCTAGCGCTTCAGTGTCCCGAACCGCTGAGCTGCAGGCCGACAACTCCGGCGATCACCAGGCTGATCGAGACCAGCTTGAGCACCGAGCTCGGCTCGTTCAGCCAGATGATCCCGTAGATGGCGGTGCCGGCCGCGCCGATGCCGGTCCACACCGCGTAGGCGCTGCCGACCGGCAGGGACTTGAGCGAGAGGGTGAGCAGGCCGAAGCTGCCGAGCGCGAAGCAGGCGAACGCGACGGTCGGCCAGAGCTTGGTGAACCCGTCACTCAGCTTGAGGTTGATCGCGAAGCCGGTCTCCAGGAGACCGGCCAGGATCACCATCGCCCATGCCATCAGCGCTGACTCCCTGCCCCGGAAGGGCCGGACCGATCAGTCCGACCGTCATATCCGTCGATCTTCCTATTCTGGCCGGGGCGGCGGGCTCCGAACCTTCCCAGCGGAGCCGAACGGGCGTCAGTCGCCTTCGCGGGCCTCCTTGGAGGAGAGCAGGCGGCGCAGCGAGTAGAGCCGGGCCTGCTCGGCGTGGCCGTCGGTGACCCAGGCGTCCAGCGCGCAGTCCGGCTCGTCGTGGCTGCAGGCGCGCGGGCAGTCGACGGTGCCGGGCTCCAGGTCGGGGAAGGCGAGGATCACCCGGGACGGGTCGATGTGCGAGAGGCCGAAGGAGCGGAAGCCGGGCGTGTCGATCACCCAGCCCGGGTCCAGCGCCTTCTTCGAGCCGGGCTTGACCCCGGGCGGCGGGGGCAGCCGCAGCGCGAGGGCCGAGACGGTGGTGTGCCGCCCCCGGCCGGTCACCGCGTTGACGTGCCCGGTGGTCCGCTGGTGCAGCGGCACCAGTGCGTTGACCAGGGTGGTCTTCCCGACGCCGGAGTGCCCGATGAAGACGGTCGAGCGCCCGCGCAGGTGCTCGCGGACGGCCTCGGCGCCGGTGGTCTCCAGCTCGTCCCGCCGCGTCACCACGTACTGGATGCCGAGCGGGGCGTAGGCCTCGAGCAGCGGCTCGGCCGGGGCGAGGTCGGCTTTGGTGAGCACCAGGATCGGCTCCATGCCCGCGTCGTACGCCGCCACCAGGCAGCGGTCGATCAGCCGGGGCCGGGGCTCGGGGTCGGCCAGCGCGGTGACGATCGCCAGCTGCTGGGCGTTGGCGACCACGATCCGCTCGTACGGGTCGTCGTCGTCCGCGGTGCGCCGCAGGACGGAGCTGCGCTCCTCGACCCGGACGATCCGGGCCAGGGTGTCCGGATCGCCGGAGAGATCGCCGACCACGTTGACCCGGTCGCCGACGACCACGCCCTTGCGGCCCAGCTCACGGGCCTTCATGGCGACGACCTGGCGTTCGGTCCTGGTGCCCGCGTCGACCAGGCAGGTCAGCCGGCCCCGGTCCACGGTGAGGATCATCGCGTCAGCGGCGTCCTCGTGCTTGGGCCGGATCCGCGTCCGGGGCCGGGAGCCCTTGCGGCCCGGGCGGTTGCGGATGTCGTCCTCGTCGGCGTCCTTGCCGTAGCGGCGCATGGTGCTCGTACCCCCGATCAGACCTGGCCGAGGAGGTCGGCCCACATCCCGGGGAAGTCCGGCAGGGTCTTGGCCGTGGTCGCGACGTTCTCCACCTGGACGCCCTCGACCGCCAGGCCGAGGACGGCGGCGGCGGTGGCCAGCCGGTGGTCCTCGTAGGTGTGGAAGACACCGCCGTGCAGCTTGCGCGGGCGGATCCGCAGGCCGTCCTCGGTCTCGCTGACGTCGCCGCCGAGGTCGTTGATCTCCTTGGCCAGCGCGGCCAGGCGGTCGGTCTCGTGCATGCGCAGGTGGGCGATGCCGTACAGGTGCGACTCGGAGTCGGCCAGCGCGGCCACGGCGGCGATCACCGGGGTGAGCTCGCCGACGTCGTGCAGATCGACCTCGATGCCCTGGATCCTGCCCGTGCCGGTGAACTCCAGGCCCTCGTCCGTGAAGCGGCAGGACCCGCCCATCGCGGTGTAGATCTCCCGCAGCTGGTCGCCCGGCTGGTAGGTGTGCTTGGGCCAGTCGCGGACGACCACCTTGCCGCCGGTGACCAGCGCGGCGGCGAAGAACGGCGCGGCGTTGGAGAGGTCCGGCTCGACCACCAGGTCACGGCCGATCAGGGCGCCGGGGGCGACCCGCCAGACGTCCTTCTCGCCGCCGTCCTCCGGCGCGTCGACCTGGGCGCCGGCCTTGCGGAGCATGTCGACCGTCATCCGGATGTGCGGCAGGGAGGGCACGGTCTCGCCGATGTTGCGGATCTCCACGCCGTTGTTGAAGCGCGGGCCGGAGAGCAGCAGGGCGCTGATGAACTGGGAGGAGGACGAGGCGTCCACCTCGACCAGGCCGCCGTCCAGGCTGCCGGTGCCGTGCACGGTGAGCGGGAAGCCGCCGCGTCCGCCGTCGTCGATCCGGGCGCCGAGCGCGCGCAGGGCGTTGATCACGCCGTGCTGGGGGCGCTCGTAGCTGCGCGGGTCGCCGTCGAAGTGGACCGGGCCGTCGGCCAGCGCGGCGACCGGCGGCAGGAAGCGCATGACCGTGCCCGCGTTGCCCACGTCCACCTGGGCCGGGCCGTGCAGCGGGCCGGGGATGACCCGCCAGGCCTCGCCGCCGCCGGTGCCGCCGGCGTCGGAGTTGACCGTCTCCTCGATGCTGACGCCGAGCGCCCGCAGGCCGTCCGCCATCAGCTGGGAGTCCCGGCTGCGCAGCGGCCGGCGCACCCAGCCCGGCCGGGCGGCCAGCGCGGCCAGCACCAGCGCGCGGTTGGTCGCCGACTTGGAACCGGGGATGGTGACGGTCGCGTCGACGGCGGAAGTCGCGACAGGAGCGGGCCACAGGGCTTCAGTCATGGCCTCAGTCTAGGGGCGGACGCTCCGGGGCCCGGCTACCGCAGGGCGGGCATCGGGGTCTGTCTCATGACTCGCGTCGGATCAGGCCGGGTCGTTCGGTGCGTGCTGTCGGCGTGCGGCAGGAACGCCCTCGTAGCGGAGCTACTTGGGCGTTTCGGCCGTGCGGCGAGAGTGCGTGCCGGGCGGGCCGGACCTGGCGGGAGTCATGAGACAGACCCCAACAGCCAGTTGCCGCCCGCGAGGAGGCAGGCGAGGGCGATCACCAGGAAGAGGGTCACCCAGAGCACGGCGCTGATCCCGGTGAGGCGGGCCAGCTGGTCGGCGTCGGAGTCCCGCGCGCCGCCGCGGCGGCGCTTGTGCTGGAGCTCGACCACCGGCCGGACCCCGGCCAGCAGCAGGAACCAGATGCCGAGGTACGCGAACGCCGCGTGCAGCTGGTCGCCGCCGTACCAGGAGACCAGGAAGAAGACGGCCC
Organism: Kitasatospora sp. NPDC002227; assembly: GCF_040296285.1. Lineage (NCBI taxonomy): Bacteria > Bacillati > Actinomycetota > Actinomycetes > Kitasatosporales > Streptomycetaceae > Kitasatospora > Kitasatospora sp. NPDC002227. The sequence continues at coordinate 46,687 of NZ_JBEOWY010000002.1, read as the reverse complement.
CGGTCACCACCACGGAGAGCAGCCCGAAGGCGTTGCGGATCATCACGAGCAGCCCGGCCAGCAGCACGATCGAGATCCAGAGCAGCGCGGTGACCCGGTGCGCGGACAGCAGCGCGGCTCCGCCCAGCCCCAGCAGCGGCGGGGCGGTGTAGCCCGCGGCGGCGGTGAGCACCATGCCGAGGCCGTGCGGCTTGCCGGAGGAGACGGTCAGGCCCGAGGTGTCGGAGTGCAGCCGGATGCCGGAGAGGCGGCGGCCGGTGAGCAGCGCGGTGAGGCCGTGGCCGCCCTCGTGCGCGATGGTCACCACGTTGCGGCTGAGCCGCCAGACCGGGTGCGGCAGGATCGCGGCCAGCGCGACCGCCGCGGTGCCGAGGACCAGCCAGCGCGGCGGGTCGGGCTGGGTGCCGACTGCTCGCTGCCATACCTCCGTGACGTCCATCGGGTGCCTCCTGTGCGGGTGTGCCGATCCGGCAGCCTCCCATGCCAGGACGGTCCGGCGGTACCTGCCGGTTCTCACTCGGACGGCCGATGCGCCCTCTAGGCTGGCCCGCATGTGTGGTCGGTTCGCTTCCAGCACCAAGCCCGAGGACCTGGTCGAGATCTTCGGGGTCGAGCAGTGGGACCCGACGGAGACCGTCGCCCCGAGCTGGAACGTCGCACCGACGGATGCCGCGTACGTGATCCTCGACCGGGCGCCGAAGGGTTCCGTCGATCCGGTGCGGCAGCTGCGCGTGCTGCGGTGGGGGCTGGTGCCGGCCTGGTCCCGCACCGCCGAGACTGCGGTGAAGATGATCAATGCGCGGGCGGACACGGTGCACGAGAAGCCCGCCTACCGGCAGGCCTTCGCCTCGCGGCGCTGCCTGATCCCGATCGACGGCTACTACGAATGGCAGACCGTCCCGGCGGTCAAGGGCAAGCCGCGCAAGCAGCCGTACTTCGTGAGCCGGGCGGACGGCGGAGTGCTGGCCCTGGCGGGGCTGTACGAGTTCTGGCGGGACCGGAGCCGCCCGGGGGACGACCCGGAGGCCTGGCTGGTGACCTGCACCGTGGTGACCACGGAGGCGGAGCCGCTGCTGGCCCCCATCCACGAGCGGATGCCGCTGTTCCTGGACCAGGGCGCGTTCGACGCCTGGCTGGACCCGGCACTGAACGAACCGGACGAGCTCCGGGGCCTGCTCGTCCCCCCGCCGCCGGGAGCCCTGCAGGCCGTACCGGTCGCGGCGGCGGTCGGGAACATCCGCAACAACGGCCCCGAGCTGCTGCGGCCCCTGGCGGCGGAGGCCGTGGACACGGGAGACCTGAGCCTTTTCTGAAGCGTCAGCCAGAACAGGGGCGCGAGGAACTGCGCGAAGCGGGAGGCTGCGGGCCGGCACGTGGCTGGTCGCGCAGTTCCTCGCGCCCCTGATAGTGCAACCCCTGAAGTGCCTAAAGTGACGGTATGCAATCCCTGGTGGAGACCCCGGTCGGTACGGCTCGTGTCACTCGCTTCGCGGCGAAGCAGCCGAAGGCGCTCGTGGTGCTCGGGCACGGGGCCGGCGGCGGGATCGAGGCGGCGGATCTGCAGGCGCTGGCCGCCGGGCTGCCTGCCGTCGGGTTCAGCGTCGTGTTGATCGAACAGCCGTGGCGGGTGGCCGGGAAGAAGGTGGCGCCGGCGCCGAAGACCCTGGATGCCGGGTGGCTGCCGGTGCTCGAGGAGCTGGCGAAGGACGGGCTGCCGCTGGTGGTGGGCGGGCGCAGTGCCGGGGCGCGGGTGGCCTGCCGGACGGCGGTGCAAACCGGCGCGTCGGCGGTGCTCGCGCTGTCGTTCCCGCTGCACCCGCCGGGCCGGCCGGAGCGGAGCCGGGCCCAGGAGCTGACGGAGTCCGGCCGACCCACGCTGGTGCTGCAGGGGGCGGCGGACACCTTCGGTACGCCCGAGGAGTTCCCCGAGCTGCCCGAGCGGCACCGGCTGGTGGCCGTGCCGTACGGGAACCACTCCTTCGCCGTGCCCAAGCGCGCGCCGTACACCCCGGCCGAGGCGATGGCGCTGATCACCGGGACGGCGGGCGACTGGTTGGGCGAGCTGTTCGGCTGAGCCGTACGGGAGTTGGGGACGGTCGCGGTGGGCGGGAATGTTGCCGGGGCGCGCCTGGTTTACACCTACCGTCAGTAGGTGTCCCGGTGGAAAGGCAGGGCAGATGGGTTCGATCGCGTGCCCCGAGCGGACGGCCAGGAGCGAGGCGTCGGACGCTGTCGCGCCGGTCTGGTCCGACTGGTTGGTCGCGGGCGAGAAGCCGGTGAGCCCGATATCCTCGCTGTCGGGTGGGCCCGCCGTGGGCTTCAGCCGCCATGCCGAGGAGGTGGGTCCGGTCGTCGGGACCGAGCACGATGCCGAGTCTGGCGAGGTTCTGCCGGTGAGCGAGGTGCTCACGGGCGAGGAGCTGGCCGAGGCGATCGGTGAGGACACCTTCCGGGTGTCGGCCCAGGAGACCGAGGAGGCCCGGCGGGAGCGCTTCGAGCGCGACGCCCTGGGCTACCTCGACCCGATGTACTCCGCCGCCCTGCGGATGACCAGGAACCCGGCGGACGCCGAGGACCTGCTGCAGGAGGCGTTCGCCAAGGCCTATGCGTCGTTCCACCAGTTCCGTGAGGGCACGAACCTCAAGGCCTGGCTGTACCGCATCCTCACCAACACCTTCATCAACTCGTACCGCAAGAAGCAGCGCGAGCCGCAGCGGACGGCCGCCGAGGAGATCGAGGACTGGCAGCTGGCCCGGGCCGAGTCGCACATGTCGACCGGTCTGCGTTCGGCCGAGGCCCAGGCGCTCGACCACCTGCCGGACAGTGATGTGAAGGACGCCCTCCAGGCGATCCCGGAGGAGTTCCGGATCGCGGTCTATCTTGCTGACGTAGAGGGCTTTGCGTACAAGGAGATCGCGGACATCATGGGTACACCCATCGGTACGGTGATGTCCCGGCTGCACCGTGGCCGTCGGCAGCTGCGCGGCATGCTGGAGGATTACGCCCGTGAGCGCGGGCTCGTCCCGGCTGGTAGCGGGGCAGGGCAGGAAGCGAAGGGCGCGGGCTCATGAGCTGCGGCGATCCGCACGACACCGAGTGTGGCGAGGTGCTCGACCACCTCTACGAATTCCTCGACAACGAGATGAACGAGGGCGACTGCGTCAAGCTGCGCGTGCACTTCGAGGAGTGCTCGCCCTGCCTGGAGAAGTACGGTCTCGAACAGGCGATCAAGGCGCTGATCAAGCGCTCCTGCGGCTGTGACGACACGCCGGCCGATCTGCGCGGCAAGGTGCTGGCCCGGATCGACTCGATCCGCTCGGCGCAGCGCCGGGCCGAGGCGGTGACGGTGGCCGAGTCCGCCGCTCCTGCCGCGGCCCCGGCCGCCGCTGCCGAGTAGGGCTCGACCGGGTCGGGTGCACCCGTCCTAATCTCACTCGTTCGGGTGAGCTGAGGCGGTGTCGGCCAGGGCGATCCCCGTGGAGCGGCCCCACACCCCGGGTGGAGGCCTATTCTCCTGACGGGCCCTCACCGTGAGGTGCCCCGAGGGCACTGGGGTCGTGGCGGGGTGGCGGAGATCGCTGGTGAGGGCGCGGCACTGCCGGGAGCCGAGCTGCCGGACGTCGCACTGCCGCCTGCGGCCGTCCGGTACGTGGCGGCCGTGCTGGCCGCCGCCGTGCTCTGTCTGCTGAGCCCCGCCGTGCTGCCGGGCACGGCCGGGCCGGTCGACTGGCGGCAGGTCGCCCTGCTGGCCTTCCTACACGCCTGCTGGGACGCACTCGCCCAGGGGCGGCCCACCCCCTGCTTCCGGCTGGTCCGCCGGGCGCTGCGCCGCCCGACCACGGCCGAGGCCGTGCCCGGCCCGGCCTCGGCCTTCTTCCCGGTGCTGTTCGCCGGGGTGCTGATGCTGCCGCCGGCCGCCGCCGCACTGGTCGCGCTGCCCGCCGCGCTGGCGGCGCACGAGCACCGGCGGTGGCGGCAGCTGCGCCGCTGCTGGAACGCGGCGCAGCTCGCGCTGGCGGCGTTCACCGCGGCCGTGGTCTTCCGGCTGCTCGGCGGGCCCCGGCTGCTGCTCGGCTCGCACTTCCCCGGGGCGGTGCTGCCGGTGCTGGCCGCCGTCGCGGTGTTCTGCCTGGTCAACCTCTCCCTGGTGGCCGGGATGCGGCACCTGGCCGAGCCGGCCTGCAGCTCGGCCGCCCGGCGGCCCGGGCGACTGCTGTCGGTGCTGGTGCACGGCGCCGGCGGGCTGATGGTGGCGGTGCTCTGGCAGGGCCCGTACGGCGCGTTCGCCGCGGTGCTCGCGCTGCTGCCGCTGTCGATCTCCGCCTGGGTCTTCGCCGAGGGGCACCGGGAGCGGACGGCGCATCAGGCCGCCGTGCAGGCGCTGGTGCAGGCGGTGGAGATCAAGGACGCGTACACCAGGGGCCACAGCGAGCGGGTCGGCCGGGCGGCGGTGCTGATCGCGCGTCAGCTGGGGATGGCCGAGGAGCGGGTGCGCACCCTGCACTTCGCCGGCACCCTGCACGACGTGGGCAAGCTCGGGGTGGCCACCGAACTGCTGAGAAGGAACGGTCCGCTCAGCGAGGCCGAGCGGCGGGCCGTTGAGGTGCACCCCGTCTTCGGGCACGAGCTGGTCCGCGACATCACCTTCCTGGGCGAGGCCCGGGCGGGCATCCTGCACCACCACGAGCGGATGGACGGGCGCGGCTACCCCGCCGGGCTGGCGGGGGAGGGCATCCCGGAGTTCGCCCGGATCATCTCGGTGGCCGACGCCTTCGACTCGATGACCTCCACCCGCTCGTACCGGCGCGGGCGGCCGGTGCCGGAGGCGGTGGCGGAGCTGGAGCGCTGCGCGGGCAGCCAGTTCGACCCGGCGATGGTGCGGGCGCTGGTGGCCGCGGTGGCCGAGCACGGCTGGCGGCCGGCCCTGCCGCCGCCGGACCACGACGTGGTGCCGGACATTCCGCTGGGGGTGCCGGAGCCCGCGCGGCGGCCGGTGGGCGGGGCGCCGTGAGCTGGGCCCGGCTGGTGCACCTGGGGGCCGGCGCGCTGCTGCTCGCCGCGCTGCTCGGCCTCGCGCGGTCGGGGATCGACGAGCCCCGGGTGGCCGTGGCCTTCGCGGTGGTCATCGCCCTGGGCGAGCTGGCCCGGGTGCGCCTGCCCGGCGGCCGCGACCAGGCCCCGATCGGCGCGGCGGTCACCCTCGCCTACGCCCTGCTCGGCCCGCTGCGCGGGGTGCCGACCGGTCACGGCGTGCTCCAGGTGGTCGCCGTGGCGGGCCTGGGCACCCTGCTCGGCTCCGTCCGGCTGCCGTGGTGGCCGAAGGAGAGCCCGGGGGGCCGGACCGATCGCGAGACCGGGGCGGCGGGGGAGGCGGGCGGCCCGCGGCACCGCCGGGCGGCGCCGGCCGCCGGGCCGGGCCTCGGGGTGGGCCTCGGGGTGGCGGGGAAGCCCGCCGGAGCGGGAGGACTCCGCGGGCTCGGGCTCCTCCGGCCGACCCGCCGGGCCAGGCCGGCCGGGCCCGGGCAGGCCGTGGGCGCCGGGGCGGGGCAGGTCTGGGTGGACACGCTGGCCCGGCGGCTGCTCGGCGCCGCCTTCGCGGCGACGCTCTTCCAGCCGCTGTACAACAGCGGGGCGCTGGACCGGGCCGCCCTCGGCGGGCCCGGGTACGGGGTGTACCTGACGGTGGTGGCCGGGCTGACCGCACTGTGCGACGCGACGCTGGCGGCCGTGCTGCACCGGGGCCGGACGGGGCTGCGGTTCACCGCCGCGCTGGAGGACGAGCTGCGCTCCCTGCTCGGGATCGGCTCGGCGGTGGTCGCCACCGGCATGCTGGTCAGCCTGCTGGCCGGGGAGATCGGGCTCTGGGCGCTGCCGCTGTTCTGCACCCCGCTGCTCTTCGTCCAGGCCTCCTTCCGGCGGGCCGCCGCCGTGCGGGCGACCACCGGGCAGACCATCGAGACGCTGGCCCGGGCCACCGAGATCGCCGGGTACACCCCGGTGGGCCACGCGCGCAGGGTCGCCGACACGGCGCGTGAGCTGGGCCGTGAGCTGGGCCTGGGCACCCGTGAGCTGGCCCTGCTCGAGTACGCGGCGCTGATGCACGACATCGGCCAGCTCTCGCTGGTCGAGCCGGTGCCCGGCGGCGCCACCGCGAGCCTCGCGCTGCCCGCCCAGCAGCGGATCGCCCGGCTCGGCAGCGAGGTGATCCGCCGGACGGGCGTGCCGCGGCAGGTCTCCCGCCAGGTGGCCCGGCTGGCCGACCCGTACCGTCGCCCGGACGGCGGGCCGGACCGCAGCCTGCCGCTGGCGGCCCGGATCATCAAGGTGGCCAACGCCCACGACGAACTGCTGACCGCCGCGCTCGGCGGCGGGCTGGGCCCGGCCGAGGCGCACCGGGCCGCGCTCGAGCGGCTGCGGGCGGACGGCGCGGCCGGGTACGACCCGCGCGTGCTCGCCCTTCTCGGGCGGAGCGGGCCCGCGCCGGCGGGCCAAGACCCGAAAGTACCGGTGCAAGACGCGAAAGTCGGCGCGAGAAGCGCGCTCAAGGGGCGCCGTGGTTGGATGCGGTCATAGCGTGGAACACCGGAGGCGGGGCGCACCCGACCACCGGCACGGCTACCGGCGGACGACTACGGCAGGGACGGAACGTGAGGATCTTCCACCGCACACGGCACCGGCCGTCGGCCACCTGGCGGCAGACGACCGACCGCGCCTTCACGCTGATCGGTGACGGCCGCTACGAGGACGCCGGGGCGCTGCTCGTGATGGCCGCGGACCTGGAGCCCTGGCTCTCCGACTCCTGGTTCAACCTGGCCCTGCTGCACAAGTTCCGCCGGGACTGGGACCAGGCCCGTACCGCCGGGCTGCGGGCCGTCGCGCTGCTCGACCGCGAGCACGGCGCCCCGGACTGGTGGAACCTCGGCATCACCGCGACCGCGCTGCAGGACTGGGCGCTGGCCCGGCGGGCCTGGCAGGCCTTCGGGCTGAAGCTCCCGCCCGGCCCGCCCGCCGGGCCGGTCGAGCTTGACCTCGGCACCACGCCGGTGCGGCTCTCCCCGGACGGCGAGTCCGAGGTGGTCTGGGGCAGACGCCTGGACCCGGCCCGGATCGAGGTGCTCTCCATCCCGCTGCCCTCCTCCGGCCGCCGCTGGGGCGAGGTGGTGCTGCACGACGGCGCCCCGCACGGCGAGCGGGTGGCCGACGGGGTCGCCTACCCCGTCTTCGACGAGATCGAGCTGTGGGCGCCCTCGCCGGTGCCCACCTACGTGGTGCTGCTGCAGGCCGCCACGGCGGGGGACCGGGACGCGCTGGAGCGCCTGGTGGCGGACGCCGGGTACGCGGCGGAGGACTGGACGGCCTCGGTGCGGCTGCTCTGCCGGGCCTGCTCGGAGAGCCGGATGGCCACCGACGACGGCAACACCGCGCACCACGACCCGCACGACGACGGCGACGCCGCGCACCCCGGCCACCTGAGCCACCTGAGCGGCAGCAGCGGGCTGTCCTGGCTGGCCGAGCGGGAGTGCGGGATCGCCGCGCCGGCCTCGCTGGTGCGGACCCTGCTCGACCGCTGGGTCACCCTCTCCCCGGCCACCCGGGCCTACCGGGACTTGGAAGAGGTGTGCTGAAGTAAGGGCCGGTGATCGTCCTGGGGCCGTACCCTTGAGCGGTACATCTCGGAGACGTCAGGAAAGCGAACACCAACGATGGCCGACCAGCACACCCACGACCACGACCACGACGGGCACGACCACTCGGACCACGAGCACGAGACCGGCGAGCAGAAGGTCGTCGGCGAGCTGCCGGACCTCTCGAAGGGCACCGCCCGCCCGATCACGGTGGTCGGCAACCCCGTCCTGCACCGCGAGTGCCAGACCGTCACCGTCTTCGACGAGGCGCTCTCCGAGCTGATCGACGACATGTTCCAGTCGATGTACGCCGCCGAGGGCGTGGGCCTCGCGGCCAACCAGATCGGCGTGGACGCCAAGGTCTTCGTCTACGACTGCCCGGACGACGACAACGTCCGCCACATCGGCCACGTGATCAACCCGGTGCTCGAGCCCTTCCCGGCCGACCGCCGCCGCCAGCTGGACGACGGCAACGAGGGCTGCCTCTCCGTCCCCACCGCCTACGCCGAGCTCCCCCGCCCGGACTACGCCGCCGTCACCGGCGTCGACAAGCACGGCAACCCGGTCCGCGTCGAGGGCACCGGCTTCTTCGCCCGCTGCCTCCAGCACGAGACCGACCACCTCTTCGGCTTCCTCTACATCGACAAGCTCTCCAAGCGCGACCGCAAGGACGCCCTGAAGCAGATGGCCGAGGGCACCGCGAAGTACGCCACCGTCCCGAACGCCTGACGGTACGACGAAAGGGGGGCCCGGTTCGGGCCCCCCTTTCGCACGGGCGCTCTAGAAGTCGTCGTCGAAGGCGACGGAGCCCTCGACGGCCACCTGGTAGGCGGAGACGCGGCGCTCGAAGAAGTTGGTCAGCTCCTGGACGTTCTGGAGCTCCATGAAGCCGAACGGGTTGGTCGAGCCGTAGCGGATCGGCATCCCGAGGCGGGCCAGGCGCTGGTCGGCGACGGCCTGGAGGTACTCGCGCATGGACGCGGTGTTCATGCCGGGCAGGCCCTCACCGCACAGGTCCTGGGCGAACTGGAGCTCGGCCTCGACGGCCTCCTCCAGCATCTCGGTGACCTGCTTGGCCATCTCCTCGTCGAAGAGGTCCGGCTCCTCCTCGCGGACGGTGTCCACGACGGAGAAGGCGAAGTCCATGTGCATGGACTCGTCCCGGAAGACCCAGTTGGTACCGGTGGCCAGGCCGTGCAGCAGGCCGCGCGAGCGGAACCAGTACACGTAGGCGAAGGCGCCGTAGAAGAACAGGCCCTCGACGCAGGCGGCGAAGCAGATCAGGTTGAGCAGGAACGCGCGCCGGTCGTCCTTCGACTGCAGCGAGTCGAGGTGGTCGACGGCGTTCATGTACTTGAAGCAGAACTGCGCCTTCTGGTGGATGGAGGGGATGTTCTCCACCGCCGCGAAGGCCGCCGCGCGGTCGTCCGGGTCGGGCAGGTAGGTGTCGAGCAGCGTCAGGTAGAACTGGACGTGCACGGCCTCCTCGAACAGCTGCCGGGACAGGTAGAGCCGGGCCTCGGGCGAGTTGATGTGCTTGTAGAGGCTCAGCACCACGTTGTTGGCGACGATCGAGTCACCGGTCGCGAAGAAGGCGACCAGCCGGCCGATCATGTGCCGCTCGCCCTCGCTGAGCTTGGCGAGGTCGGCGACGTCGGAGTGCAGGTCCACCTCCTCGACGGTCCAGGTGTTCTTGATCGCGTCACGGTACCGGTCGTAGAACGACGGGTAGCGCATCGGGCGCAGGGTCAGCTCGAAACCGGGGTCGAGCAGCATCTTGCGGTCGTCGTTCGGCATTACTGGCAGGCCTCGCAGGACTCGGGGTTCTCCAGGGAGCAGGCGAGCGCTGCCTCCTCCTCCGGGGTCATGGTCGGGGTGTTGACCGGCACGGGCGCGGCGGCGCGGGCGGTGCCCGAGGCGGCCTGGGCGATCCGGGTGGCCGGGCGCGAGCGCAGGTAGTAGGTGGTCTTCAGACCGACCTTCCAGGCGTACGCGTACATCGAGCTGAGCTTGCCGATGGTCGGGGCGGCCATGAAGAGGTTGAGCGACTGGCTCTGGTCGATGTACGGCTGCCGGGCGGCGGCCAGGTCGATCAGGGCGCGCTGCGGCAGCTCCCAGGCGGTGCGGTAGAGCGAGCGGACCTCGGCGGGCAGCCAGTTGAGGTCCTGGACCGAGCCGTTGGAGTCGCGCAGCGCGTCGCGGGTCTGCGCGTCCCAGACGCCCAGCTCCTTGAGCTCGGCGACCAGGTACGGGTTGACCTGGAGGAACTCGCCGGAGAGGGTCTCGCGCTTGAACAGGTTGGAGACCTGCGGCTCGATGCACTCGTACACACCGGCGATCGAGGCGATCGTCGCGGTCGGCGCGATGGCGAGCAGCAGGGAGTTGCGCAGGCCGGTCTCGGCGATCTTCGTGCGCAGGGCGTCCCAGCGGTCGGCCCAGGCCGGAGCGGTGTCGAAGTGGTCGATGTGCAGCTGGCCGCGGGCGGCGCGGGTCTCGGCGTAGGCCGGGTGCTGCCCGAACTGCTCGGCGAGCTCGCTGGAGCGCTCGTAGGCGGTCAGCATGATGCGCTCGGCGATCAGGGTGGAGAGCTGCTTGGCCTCGGCGGAGTCGAAGTCCAGGCGGAGCTTGAAGAAGACGTCCTGCAGGCCCATCACGCCCAGGCCCACCGGGCGCCAGCGCGAGTTGGACGCGCCGGCCTCGGGGGTCGGGTAGAAGTTGATGTCCACCACGCGGTCGAGGAAGGTGACGGCGGTGCGGACGGTGGCGTCCAGGCGCTCCCAGTCCATCGCGCCCAGCAGGTCGGCGGCGGTGGCGCCGGCGGCGACGTGGGCGCCGAGGTTGACCGAGCCGAGGTTGCAGACGGCCGTCTCGGAGTCGTCGGTGACCTCGAGGATCTCGGTGCACAGGTTGGAGGAGTGCACGGTGCGGCCGGGCACGGCGGTCTGGTTGGCGGCGCGGTTGGAGGCGTCCTTGAAGGTCATCCAGCCGTTGCCGGTCTGCGCCAGGGTGCGCATCATCCGGGCGTACAGGGTCTGCGCCGGGATGGTGCGGACGGCCTTGCCCTCGGCCTCTGCCTTCAGGTACGCGGCGTCGAAGTCGGCGCCCCAGAGGTCGACCAGCTCGGGCACGTCGGCCGGGGAGAACAGCGACCAGTCGGTGTTGGCGTTCACGCGGCGCATGAACTCGTCCGGGATCCAGTGGGCGAGGTTCAGGTTGTGGGTGCGCCGCGCCTCCTCGCCCGTGTTGTCGCGCAGCTCGAGGAACTCCTCGATGTCCGCGTGCCAGGTCTCCAGGTAGACGCAGGCCGCGCCCTTGCGGCGGCCGCCCTGGTTGACGGCGGCGACCGAGGAGTCGAGGGTGCGCAGGAACGGCACGATGCCGTTGGACTTGCCGTTGGTGCCGCGGATCAGCGAGCCGCGCGAGCGGATGCGGCTGTAGGACAGGCCGATGCCGCCGGCGTGCTTGGACAGGCGGGCGATCTGCGCGTAGCGCGAGTAGATCGAGTCCAGGTTGTCCAGCGGGGAGTCCAGCAGGTAGCAGCTGGACATCTGCGGGTGCTTGGTGCCGGAGTTGAACAGCGTCGGCGAGGAGGGCAGGTAGGAGAGCGCGCTCATCAGCGCGTACAGCTCGGCGACCTCGCGGACGGCCGTCTCGGAGTCGCCGACGGCCAGGCCCGAGGCGACGCGGAGCAGGAAGTGCTGCGGGGTCTCGATCACCTTGCGGGTGATCGGGTGGCGCAGCAGGTAGCGGGACTGCACGGTGCGCAGGCCGAAGTACTCGAAGCGGTCGTCGCCCCGCTGGTCGATCAGCTCGTCCAGGCTGTCGGCGTGCTTGGCGACGAAGGCGGCGGTGGTGTCGCCGATCAGGCCCTCGGCGTGGCCGACGGCGATCGAGGCGGAGAAGGAGACGGCGCCCTGGCTCACGGCCTCGTCGGCGATCTCCAGGGCGAGCAGGCGGGCGGCCAGCTTCGAGTACTGCGGGTCCTCGGCGATCATCGAGGCGGCGGCCTCGACGGCCAGAGAGCGCAGCTCGGCGAAGTCGGAGCCCGCGTGGCGGCCGCGCAGGGCGGCGGCGGCGACGTGGCCGGGGTCCACCTGGGGGAGGTCGACACTGCGGTCGGTCAGCAGCCGCAGGAGCGCAGCACCGGGGTCGGTCTGGTCGTGATCGGCGGAACCCTGGGACGGCAGGGCAACTGCTGCGATGGTCAAGGCGCTCTCCTGGCGGCGGCGGAACGACGTGGTCGCCAGGGCCGCCTGGGCACAGGGGAACGCGGCGCGGCGCGCTCGTTCGAGCGCGCGCGTTTCAGACCCCCCGGCCCGCCCGCGAGGCCCGGACGTGACTCAGTGCTGCAAGGCGCCTGCGGGGAAGCCGTGTGCACACCGTCGGCAGGTCATCGGACTTACGGCGCGCCCGTAGGGGTGCGCAGCTCACCGCTGCGGGGCAGTCCCGGACTTTCACTGGGTTCCCCTGCTTCGACAGCGAGAGTGAGCATACATGTTGTGGCGGAGGTCGGATGCGACCCCAGATGTAGTGCCGCGTGTCGTGGTCGGCTGGTAGCTCGGAGCCACCGTACGGCCCGTCAGATCACCGGATCGTCGAAGGTCAGACCGTACGTGAGCAGGTCGATCCCGGGGCGCGGGGCCCAGTCCCGCTCGGGGGTCCGGCGGAAGCCGACCCGCTCGTAGAGCCGGTGTGCGGCCGTCATCGAGGGCCGGGTGGAGAAGGCCATGGCGGTCAGTCCGAGCTCCCGGGAGCGGGCGATCGAGGCCCGGACCAGGGCCTCGCCGACGCCTCTCCCGCGGGCCGCCGAGCCCACCGCGAGCATCCGGATCTCGCCCTCGTGCGGCTCGGCGATGTCCGCCCATTCGGTGCCGCCGGAGGCGAAGGTCACACAGCCGAGCACGTGGCCGGCGCCGTCGACGGCGACGAACAGCTCGGCCTCCGCGAGGCGGCGGCGGGCGTCCCGGAGGAGCTCGACGTACGGGCTGTCGGGGTCGGTGTGGCCATCGCCGACGAACGCCTCGACGGTGACGGCTCCGGCGCCCTCGAGGTCCTCCTCGCGGGCCGGGCGGATGACGATGTCCATCCGGACATTGTGCCCGAAGATGTGTTCGACTCCGTCGGGTAGCCCGTCGGGCGGTGCCGGTTGTCCCGGCCGAGCCGGGCCAGGCGGTCGACGTCGCGGCCGACCAGGGTGCCGAGGAGGCCGAAGCCGGCGAGGACGGCGAGCAGGGGCAGGAACTGCGTGATCGAGGTCATGCCTCCAGCCTCGTCCGTGGCGCGGATCCGGACGAGTGGCAGGAATGACCGATTGCATCGATATCCTGCCAGTGGCATCCTGGGCCCATGCCGAACCCCCCGCTGAACCCCGCGCTGAAGAACGTGGTCGCCGTGGTGCTCGAGCCGGTGCACCCCTTCGAGCTGGGGGTGGCCTGCGAGGTCTTCGGCCTGGACCGCAGCGACGACGGGCTGCCGGTGTACGACTTCGCGCTCGCCTCCGACCGGCCCGGGCTGCTGCGCACCCACGCCGGCTTCAGCGTGGACGTGCCGTACGGGGTCGAGCGCCTCGCCGAGGCCGATCTGGTCATCGCCGCCGCCACCGGCATCCGGGAGAGCTACCCCGAGCCGCTCCTGGCGGCCCTGCGGGCCGTGGTGGCGCGCGGCTCCCGGGTGCTGTCGATCTGCAACGGCTCCTACCTGCTCGGCGCCGCCGGGCTGCTCGACGGGCGCCGCTCCACCACGCACTGGCGGCACGCCGACAGGATGGCCGCGCTGTACCCCGCCACCACGGTCGAGCCGGACGTGCTCTACGTGGACGAGGACCCGGTCATCACCTCCGCCGGGACGGCGGCCGGGATCGACGCCTGCCTGCACCTGGTGCGCAAGCTGCAGGGGGCCGAGGTGGCCCGGGGGATCGCCCGGCGGATGGTGGTGGCCCCGCACCGGGACGGCGGGCAGGCCCAGTTCGTAGCCCGCCCGCTGCCGGAGTGCTCGGCGGACTCGCTGGGCGGCCTGCTCGAGTGGCTGCGCCACCACCTGGACGAGGAGCTGACGGTGGACCAGCTCGCCGCCCGGGCGCACATGTCCCCCCGGACCTTCGCCCGGCGCTTCCAGCAGGAGACCGGCACCACCCCGCACCGCTGGCTCACCAACCAGCGCCTGCTGCACGCCCAGCGCCTCCTCGAGGGCACCACCGAGCCGGTCGACTCGGTCGCCGCCCGCAGCGGCTTCGGCAACGCCGCCACCCTGCGCCACCACTTCACCCGCTGGCTCGGCACCACCCCCCAGGCCTACCGCCGCACCTTCGGGACGGCGTCCTAGAGGTGGTCCACGGCGTTCCACTGCTCGGGGCCCAGGCGGGTGCCGTCGGAGCGCCAGAGGCTGGTGGAGCAGTTGCGGACGGGCGGCAGGGCGAGGAGCTCGGGCTCGGTGAGGCGGTCGAGGACGTAGCGGAGCATCAGGACCGGGCAGTCGTGGGAGACGATCAGGACGGGGTGGCCGGCCTCCTCCTCGCAGATGTCGCGCAGGCAGCTGCGCACCCGCAGGGCGACGTCCAGGAAGGACTCGCCACCGGGCGGGCGGTAGTAGAGCTCGCCCATCTTGCGGCGCCGGGCGGCCTCGGCGGGGTGCTCCTTCTCGATCGCGGCCTGGGTGAGCATCTCCAGGACGCCGAGCTCTCTGTCCCGCAGCCGTTCGTCGAAGCGGACCGGCAGGCCGACCGGGACGGCGCCGAGCCCGGAGGCCTGGGCCAGGGCGGTGCGGGCGGTGTCGGCGGTGCGCAGGTACGGCGAGCACCAGACCGAGCGCGGCCGGTCGGCGGGCGGCAGGGCGGCCCACCACTCGCCGAGCCGCTGGGCCTGGCTGCGGCCCTGCAGGGAGAGCGGGATGTCGGCGTCCCGGCAGGTGATCGGCACCGTCAGGGCCCCCGTCTCGGCGGCGAGCGCGAACTCGACGTTGGCCGTGCTCTCGCCGTGCCGGGTGGCGATCAGCACCGAGGGCAGCGGACGGGCCGGCCCGGGCCGGTGGCCGTTGAGGGCGGGGGCGGTGTCGACGACGGTCTGCGGTTCTGCCATGGCTGGTCTCTCCCCGTTGGTCGGTGCCCGGGCCGGGCGGTACCCGGGCCGGGTGTTGCCCGGGCCGGGCGGCAACCGGACTGGGTGGCGTACGAAAAGATGATCGCGCCGCCTCCTCCAGTGTTGAGGGAGGAGACGGCGCGATCACAGGGCGCGCGCGGGGGCGGGGGAGTGCGCCCGGGTGGCGTCGGGTGGCGCGGGAGCCGGCCCGGCCCCGGCGTCAGTGCGCTATGGCGGGCGCGGGGGCGTCCTTGACGGCCTGGTCGTCGTAGTCGGCGGTGTAGTCCGCCCGGGTGGTCTCGTCGGGGCCCTCGGGGGCCTTGGCCGCCTTCAGGACCAGCGTCAGGACCACGGCGACGGCGAGGTTGAGCGCGAAGGCGGTGACGCCGATGTACCCGATCTCGCCGATGACGGGGATCTTGGTGCTGTTGCCGCCGAAGTGCTTGGTGGCGGGCGAGGCGATGTTGTACGCCTGCCAGGTGCCGTACGCCATGCCGACCGCCCAGCCGGCCAGCAGGGCCCAGCGGTGGAACCAGCGGGTGAACAGGCCGCCGACGATCGTGACGAAGGTCTGCAGGATCCACAGGCCGCCGAGCAGCTGGAAGTTGATGGCGACCTGCTTGTCCATGCTGAGCACGAAGACCAGCGCGCCGACCTTCACCAGCAGCGAGGCGAGCTTGGCGACCTTGGTCTCCTGCTCCGGCGTGGCGTCCGGCTTCAGGAACTCCTTGTAGATGTTGCGGGTGAAGAGGTTCGCCGCGGCGATCGACATGATGGCGGCCGGCACCAGGGCGCCGATCCCGATCGCGGCGAAGGCCACACCGGTGAACCAGTCCGGGAAGAGGCTGTCGAACAGCTGCGGCACCGCCAGCTGGGCGTTGTAGCCCTTGACGCCCTTGCCGACCCCGGCCGCGATCGCCATGAAGCCGAGCAGCGCGAGCAGGCCGAGCATCAGCGAGTAGGCGGGCAGGATCGCCATGTTGCGGCGCACGGTGTTGCGGGACTTGGCGGCCAGCACGCCGGTGACGGTGTGCGGGTACATGAACAGCGCCATGGCCGAGCCGAGCCCGAGGGTGGCGTACGTCCACTGCGCCGAGGGGCCCGTCACCATCGAGCCGACCGGCTTGTGGGTGGCCGGGTTGAGCGCGCTGAACTTGGCCGCCGCGCTGTCGAAGATGTGGCCGTAGCCGCCGAGCCGCAGCGGGATGTAGATCACCGCGACGATGATCACGATGTAGACCAGGGTGTCCTTGACGAACGCGATCAGCGCGGGCGCCCGCAGGCCGGAGGAGTAGGTGTAGGCCGCGAGCACGGCGAAGGCCAGGAAGAGCGGCAGGTCCTTGACGAACCAGTTGGCGTTCTCACCGCCGCCGACCCCGAGGGTGTCGAGCACCGCCTGGATGCCGACCAGCTGGAGCGCGATGTACGGCATGGTGGCCAGGATGCCGGTGAGCGCCACGGCCAGCGAGAGGCCCTTGGAGCCGTACCGCCCGCGCACGAAGTCGGCCGGGGTGACGTAGCCGCGCACCCGGGCCACCGACCAGAGCCGGGGCAGGAAGAGGAAGACCAGCGGGTACGCGATGATCGTGTACGGCACCGCGAAGAAGCCGGCCGCACCGCCCGCGTAGACCGCCGCCGGGACGGCGATGAAGGTGTACGCGGTGTAGAGGTCGCCGCCGAGCAGGAACCAGGTCACCCAGGTGCCGAAGCTGCGGCCGCCGAGCCCCCACTCGTCCAGGTGCAGGGCGTTGTCCGCCTTGCGCCAGCGGGCGGCGAAGAAGCCCATCACGGTGACGAGCAGGAAGAAGAGGATGAACACCACCAGGGCGGTGACGTTGACGCCGTGCCTCACTGGTCGTCACCCGCCTTCGCGGCCTTGCGGTTCTTCTCGTCCCGGTTCAGCAGGAGGTAGGCGGCGCAGGTGAAGACCGCGGAGAGCGGGATCCACATGATCTGGTACCAGTAGAAGAACGGCACCCCGCCGATCTTCGGCTCCAGCTTGGCGTAGGAGGAGACCCAGAGCAGGGCGACCACCGGCACGGCCAGGCTGATCACCGCCAGGACGCGTTCAGGGGTCACCACCGGCACGGCGGCCGACGGTTCGGGTGCGGACGCCATGGTGGGCACCTCCGGCTCGGTGATCAGTACGGCGTGAAACCTAGTGAAACGGAGTGATCCGTGTCACTAGGTTTCGCCGAATCTCCCCGATGTCGGGTGCGGCGCTGTCAGGTCCGGCCGGTCGGAAGGCCTACTGCTCGGGGCGCTGCAGGCGGGTGATGAACTTGTAGCGGTCGCCGCGGTAGATGGAGCGCACCCACTCCACGGGCGCCCCCTCGGCGTCGAAGGAGTGCCGGGAGAGCTGGAGCATCGGCAGGCCCAGGTCGGAGCCGAGCAGGCCGGCCTCGCGCGGGTTGGCCAGGGTGGTCTCGATGGTCTCCTCGGCCTCGGCGACGGTGACGCCGTAGACCTCGCGCAGCGCGGTGTAGAGGGAGTTGTGCTTGGCGAGGTTGCGGCGCAGCGCGGGGAAGCGCTTGGCGGAGAGGTGCGCGACCTCGATCGCCATCGGGTCGCCGTTGGCCAGGCGCAGGCGCTCGATCCGCAGCACCCGGCTGCCGGGCTTGATGTCGAGCAGCGGGGCGAGACGGTCGTCGGCGGTGACGTAGCCGATCTCGATCAGCCGGGAGGTGGGCTCCAGGCCCTGGGCCCGCATGTCCTCGGTGTAGGAGGTGAGTTGGAGCGCCTGGGCGACCTTGGGCTTGGCGACGAAGGTGCCCTTGCCCTGGATCCGCTCGAGTCTGCCCTCGACGACCAGCTCCTGCAGGGCCTGCCGGACGGTGGTGCGGGAGGTGTCGAACTGGGCGGCCAGCGCGCGCTCGGGCGGGACGGGGGTGCCGGCCGGCTGGGTCTCGGTCAGCTGCAGCAGGTGGCGCTTGAGGCCGTAGTACTTGGGCACCCGGGCGGTCTGGTCGGCCGCCGACTGCCCCGGGAGGCTCTTCGCCTGGGGGTCGCTCACCTGGGCTGCGCTGCCCCCGTCGCTGGTCATGTGCCGTTTCTCCCGCTACTCGCGGGGCCTTCCCCAGGCCCCGCCGCCTTGTTAACGGCACACATCGTTGCACGTATGCCAGGTGAACGGGGAGCGCATCACACGATGAGGCAGGAGCGGTGTCGGCTTGATAACGGGTGGCACTGATCAACCCCGGAGCCGTTGACACGCCCATTGGTCTAGGCCAAGCTCCAGGCATCTGGTCTACACCTCTGTTGACCACACCATGAATTCCAACCCCGTCCCATGGCTCCGCGATGCCAATTCCTGCCGAATTGTGCGGGTATGTCGCTGCCGCCGATGGGGGCTGTTCTCAAAACACCAGGCATCCCCAGGAGGATGGCGTGAAGCGTCAGCTCATCGCGGCGGTCGGCGTCGCAGCAATGGTCGTCGGCCTCGCGGCTTGTGGTTCGGACGCCAAGAAGGACGGCGCCGCGGCGGACGCGAAGCCCACCGCGCTCACCGTCTGGCTGACCGTCGACGCCCAGCAGAACTGGCCCGACCTGGTCAAGTCCGCGGACGACGCGCTGACCGCCAAGTACCCGGGCATCAAGATCAACCACGAGTACTACGGCTGGAAGGACAAGAACCCGAAGCTGGACTCGGTCCTGGCCACCGACCAGGTGCCGGACGTGGTCGAGATGGGCAACACCGAGATGCTGCCCTACATGATCAAGGGCGCGCTGGCCCCGCTCGACGCCTCGAAGTTCGAGAACAGCTCGGCCTGGCTGGACGGCCTCAAGGCCTCCGCCACCTACAACGGCAAGACCTACGGCGTGCCGTACTACGCCGGTGCCCGAGTGGCCACCTGGCGCAAGGACATCGCCGCCGACGCCGGCGTGACCGCCGTGCCGACCACCTACGCCGAGCTGACCGCGGCCCTGGACAAGATCCAGGCCAAGCAGGGCGACAAGTTCTCCGCCTTCTACCAGCCCTCCCGTGACTGGTACGCCGCGATGTCCTACGTCGCGGACGCGGGCGGCCAGATCGCCAAGCAGGACGGCGGCAAGTGGAAGGCCACCCTGGAGAGCCCGGAGGCGATCAAGGGCCTGAACTCCTGGAAGGACTCCGTCTCCAAGTACATGAAGGGCGACCTGACCAAGGACGACTCGGACCGTTACATCGTCTACGGTCTGGGCACCTCGGGCATGATCTACGGCGCCGGTTGGGAGGGTGGCTCCGCCGCCGACCCGAAGTTCGACAAGACCGGTGGCAAGCTCAAGGACAACCTGGTCTCCTTCGTGATGCCCGGCCCGTCCGGCAAGTCGCTCTCCACCTTCCTGGGCGGCTCGGACCTCGCCGTCCCGGTGAAGTCGAAGGCCCAGGGCGCCGCCGCCGAGTGGATCAACGCCTTCACCAACAGCAAGGCGCAGGAGGCCCTCATCAAGGCCGGCAACCTGCCGAACAACAAGACCCAGCTGGCCCCGCTCAAGACGGACCCGAAGGTCGGCCCGTCGGCCAACGCGGCCGAGATCAGCTGGTTCGTCCCGACCGCGCCGGGCTGGCTGCAGGTCGAGAAGTCGAACATCCTGCAGAACGCCCTGCAGGACATCGCCCAGGGCAAGAAGACCGTCGAGGCTGCCGTGAAGGACGCCGACACCGCGATCGACGCCGTCATCAACAACGCCTGATCCACCACCCGGCCCGTCGGCCCCCTTCGCCGGAAGGGGGCCGACGGGCCACCGGCCGTGAGGCC
Source organism: Kitasatospora sp. NPDC002227 (assembly GCF_040296285.1). Lineage (NCBI taxonomy): Bacteria > Bacillati > Actinomycetota > Actinomycetes > Kitasatosporales > Streptomycetaceae > Kitasatospora > Kitasatospora sp. NPDC002227. The sequence continues at coordinate 27,250 of NZ_JBEOWY010000002.1, read as the reverse complement.
CCGGCCCTCCCCTCAAGGGCTTTCGAAGTTTGCAAGCGCCAGGCGTAGCTGAGGAGCACGTGATGAGTGCCGAGACATCCACCGCGAAGGTGCCGCCGCAGCGGCCCGCTTCAGCCCCCGCGGGGGAACAGGCCCCGGCCAGAACCGGCGGGCTGCCGCGCGGCAAGCGGTTCACCGGGATGGCGGTGCCGTGGCTGCTGCTGGCCCCGACCATGCTGGTGCTGGCCGTCGTGCTCGGCTACCCGCTGGTGCGGCTGGCGACGCTCTCCTTCCAGAAGTTCGGCCAGTCCCAGCTGTGGGGCTTCCAGCCGACCGAGTGGGTGGGGTTCCAGAACTTCACCACCGTGCTCGGTGACAGCACCTTCTGGTCCGTGGTGGTGCGCACCATCGTCTTCGCGGGCGGGGCGGTCGTCTTCACGATGATCCTCGGCATGCTCATCGCGATGCTGCTGATGCGCGTCTCCGGCTGGGTCAAGACGCTGATCAACATCGCCCTGGTGGCGAGCTGGGCGATGCCGATCGTGGTCGCCGTCACCGTCTTCAAGTGGATGTTCGACACCGACTACGGCGTGGTGAACTGGCTGCTCAGCCAGATCCCCGGGGTCGACTTCAGCCGGCACAACTGGTTCACCTCCTCCACCCAGGGCTTCACGATCATCATGGCGCTGGTCGTCTGGGGCGCGGTGCCGTTCGTCGCGATCACCCTGCACGCCGGCCTCACCCAGGTGCCCAAGGAGCTCGAGGAGGCCGCCCGGATGGACGGGGCCGGCGCCGTCAAGGTCTTCCGCTACGTCACCCTGCCGGTGCTGAAGCCGATCATCGTCATGCTGGCCACCCTCTCCGTCATCTGGGACATGGGCGTCTTCCCCCAGGTCTTCCTGATGCGCAGCGGCCACCCCGAGCCCGAGTACCAGCTGCTGACCACGTACTCGTACGACAAGGCCTTCGTGGTCAACGACTACTCGATGGGTTCGGCCATCGCCCTGCTGACCGTGCTGCTGCTGCTCGGCGTGATCGCCGTGTACATGCGCCAGATGCTGAAGATCGGAGAGGTCGAGTGAGCACCCCCACTCTCAAGGTGAAGCAGCCGAAGCCCAAGGGCCGCGGCGTCTACAACGCGATCGGCCTGGTGGTCGCGGCGGTCATCGGCTTCCCGGTGTACTGGATGCTCAACACCGCGCTGAAGCCCTCCAAGGACGCGATCGCGCCGAGCCCGAAGTTCCTGCCGTTCCCGCTCTCGACGGAGAACTTCCACCGCGCGCTCCAGGTCTCCGACTTCTGGGGTCCCGTCACCCGCAGCCTGATCATCGCCGCCTCCACCGTGGCGATCGGCCTGGTGGTCGGCCTGCTGGCGGCGCTGGCGATCTCCCGGTTCGCCTTCCGCGGCCGCAAGGTGGTCATCGTCGGCATCCTGACGGTGCAGATGGTGCCGCTGGTCGCGATGATCATCCCGGTCTTCCTGCTGCTCAACGACCTGAAGCAGTACGACAAGCTCTCCGGCATCATCCTGACTTACCTGACCTTCGTGCTCCCGTTCACCATCTGGACCCTGCGCGGGTTCATCGTGAACATCCCCAAGGAGCTGGAGGAGTCCGCGATGGTCGACGGCTGCACCCGCACCGGCGCCTTCGTCCGGGTGGTCTTCCCGCTGCTCGCCCCCGGCATGGTCGCCACCGCGATCTACGGCTTCATCCAGGCCTGGAACGAGTACCTGTACGCGCTCCAGCTGCTCTCGCAGCACAACACCACCGCCACCGTCTGGCTGGGCAACTTCACCACCACCCGGGGCACCGACTACTCCGCGATGATGGCCGGTTCGACCATGATGGCCATCCCCGTGGTGATCTTCTTCCTGCTGGTCCAGCGTCGTATCGCCTCCGGCCTCACGGCCGGTGCGGTGAAGGGGTGACGGGCGTGAGCATCCTGGTTCCGACCGTGCCGGACAGCGACCAGCTGCACCGCGACGCGCTCACCGTGCTGCAGCCCGGCTTCGTGGGCACCAGCGCCCCCGACTGGGTCCGGCGCCACCTGGCGGCCGGCCTCGGCTCGGTCGCGCTGTTCGGCCGCAACGTCACCGACCCGGCCCAGCTGGCGGCGCTCACCGCCCAGCTGCGGGCGGAGAACCCGGACGTACTGGTCGCCATCGACGAGGAGGGCGGCGACGTCACCCGCCTCGAGTCGGGCTCCGGCTCCTCCTGGCCGGGCAACCTCGCGCTCGGCGCGATCGACGACCCGGCGCTCACCCGGGACGTCGCCCGTGAGCTCGGCCGCGCGCTGGCCGAGTGCGGTGTGAACTACAACTGGGCGCCCTCGGCGGACGTCAACTCCAACCCGGGCAACCCGGTGATCGGGGTCCGCTCCTTCGGCGCCGACCCCGAGCTGTGCGCCCGGCACACCGCCGCCTGGGTCGAGGGCCTGCAGTCGGTGGGCGTGGCGGCCTGCGCCAAGCACTTCCCCGGGCACGGGGACACCGCCGTCGACTCCCACCTCGGCCTGCCGGTGGTGGAGGTGGACGTCGACCTGCTGCGCTCGCGCGACCTGGTGCCGTTCAAGGCCGCGATCGCCGCCGGGGCCAAGGCCGTGATGACCGCTCACATCATGATCCCGGCCCTGGACCCGCGGCTGCCCGCCACCCTCAGCCCCGCCGTGCTGAGCGACCTGCTGCGCGCCGCGCCCGCCGACGGGGGCCTGGGCTACCAGGGCCTGATCGTCACCGACGGGATCGAGATGGGCGCCATCGCCGACACCTTCGGGATCGGCGAGGGCACCGTGCTCGCGCTGGCCGCCGGGGCCGACGCGATCTGCGTCGGCGGCGGCCTGTCCGACGAGGAGACGGTGCTGCACCTGCGCGGCGCCATCGTGGCGGCCGTCCGCTCCGGCCGCCTGTCCGAGGAGCGCCTGGCGGCCGCCGCCGAGCGGGTCCGCGGGCTCGGCAGCTGGGCCAGGATCGAGGCCCAGGGCGAGCTGGTCGAGCCGGACCTGGCGATCGGCCTGCAGGCCGCCCGCCGCGCCCTGCGGGTGGTCCGCGCCCCGGGCCGCCCGGCGGCCCCCGTCACCGAGCGGCCGTACGTCGCCTCGTTCTCCCCGCAGGCCAACATCGCGGTGGGCGACGAGACCCCGTGGGGCGTGGCCGGCATGCTCGCCGCCCGGCTGCCCGGCACCCGCTCGGCCAGCTTCGGCCCGGAGGCCGCGGCCGACCCGGCCGGTCTGGACGAGCTGACCGCCCAGGTGGTGGCCGGGGCCGAGGGCCGCCGCCTGGTGGTGGTCGTCCGTGACGCCCACCGGCACGCCTGGATGGCCGCCGCGCTGGACCGCCTGGTGACCGCCCGGCCGGACGCCCTGGTGGTCGAGATGGGGGTGCCGCAGGCCCGCCCGGTCGGCGCGCTGCACATCGCCACGCACGGCGCGGCCCGGGTCTGCGGGCTGGCCGCCGTCGAGGTCCTGACAGGGCAGTTCAGCGGCTGATCCATCGTCAACGCTTTTATGACCCAGGGGTTTTGGAGTTTTTACTCCCAAGCCCCTGGGTCTATTTGCTTTTGCAGCACGGGAGTTGATGGTGTTCCCTCAAGAGAGCCTTAAAGGGCTTTTAACAACAGCTTTGCAACATAAGGGATTTGCTGCTTCTGCTTCCGTTGACTTCGCAAGTGGTCTAGGCCAGGCTCCGGTCATCTGCAATGACGGAGGTATGTGTGAAGCGTCAGCTCCTGGCCGCGATCGGCGTGTCCGCCCTGCTGGTGTCCCTGGCGGGCTGCGGCTCCGGTGCGGCCCCGGCCGCCAAGCCGTCGGACGATCCGGCGAAGGCCACCGGTTCGGTGACGGTCTGGCTGATGCCCGAGGCGCAGGCCAACTGGCCGGAGCTGGTGCAGCAGGTCAACGACCAGTTCGCCGCCAAGTACCCCAAGGTCGACCTCAAGCTCGCCTACCAGACCTGGGGCGAGAAGATCGGCAAGCTGGACGCCGCACTCAAGGGCGGCTCCGCCCCCGATGTGGTCGAGCTGGGCAACACCGAGACGATGAAGTACATCCTCAACGGCACGCTCGCCCCGCTCGACAAGGCGAGCTTCGACAACTCGGACAGCTGGATCAAGGGCCTGGTCAGCACCTGCACCTACCAGGACAAGCTGTTCTGCGTGCCCTACTACTCGGGCGCCAGAGTGGGCCTCTACAACTCCACGATGTTCCAGGAGGCCACCGGCAGCGCCGACCTGCCGACCACCGAGGAGGGCCTGCGCAGCGCGCTGGACAAGGTGCAGGCCAGGCACAAGGGCGACAAGTCCTTCTCGCCGCTCTACCTGCCCGGCCCGTACTGGTACGCCGCGATGTCGTACGTGGCCGCCTCCGGCGGGGCGATCGCCCGCTTCGACAGCTCCGGGCAGTGGCACGGCGCGCTCAGCGACCCGAAGTCGCAGGAGGGCATCGCGCACTTCGTGGACCTGGTGAAGAGCTACAACCACGGCGACCTGACGGTCAACGAGGCCGACCAGGCGACGGTGCTCGGCCGCTCCAAGACCGCCATGGTCTACGGCAACAGCTGGGAGGTGTCGAGCGCGATCGCCCCGCTCACGGGGGACCCGAAGCTCTCCGGCGCGCTCAAGGTGGCCGTGATGCCCGGCCCCGGCGGCAAGCCGCTGCCCTCCTTCATCGGCGGCTCGGACCTCGCCGTCACCGCCAAGTCGCCCAGTGCCAAGCTCGCGGCCGACTGGGTCCGGATGTTCACCAGCACCAAGTCGGAGCAGCTGCTCGCGGACAAGGACACCCTGCCGAACAACCTCACCCAGCTGGCCCCGCTGAAGTCCAAGCCGGCCACGGCGGCCGCGGCCAACGCGGCGGTGGACGCCTGGTTCACCCCGTTGGCGCCCGGCTGGGGCGCGGTGGAGAAGCAGAACGTGCTGGTGAACATGTTGAACAGCATCTTCGGCGGTACCTCGGTGGAGGCTGCGACCAAGGCGGCGGACGCCCAGATCGACCAACTGATCAACAACCCCTCCTGAGCCGGTCGCCGCAGGCCCGGAGGGCGGACGGAACTGGCCCGGGTCTGCGGCTCCCCGTAGGATCGTCGGAGTATCACCGCAGCGAGTGTGCGGACTCGCCGCCGTAGAGGTCCCCCGACCGGGCAGCCGCCCGGGAGGGGTGCAGAACCATCTCATCGGAGGCTCATCAGATGTCCGACACGCAGACCAGCTCCACCGTCCCCGGACGCATCATGGCGGCGGAGATGGCCGAGCAGCCGGCCGTCCTGCAGCGCATCCTCGACGAGGGCGCTCCCAAGATCCGCGAGATCGCGGCCGAGATCGCCGCCCGCAATCCCCGCTTCGTGCTGCTGACGGCGCGCGGTACGTCCGACAACGCCGCGCTGTACGCCAAGTACCTGGTCGAGGTGCTGCTGGGCAAGCCGGCCGGCCTGACCTCGATGTCCACCACCACCGCGTACGGCGCCAAGCCGGATCTCACCGACTGCCTGGTGATCACCGTCAGCCAGTCCGGCGGCTCGCCCGACCTGGTGGCCTCCACCAAGGCGGCCCGCGAGGCCGGGGCGATCACCCTGGCGGTCACCAACAACGCGGCCTCGCCGCTGGCCGAGGTCTCCGAGTTCCACATCGACGTGCTGGCCGGCCCGGAGAAGGCGCTCCCGGCCACCAAGACCTACACCGCCGAGCTGCTCGCCCTCTACCTGCTGGTCGAGGGCCTGCGCGGGGGCGACGGCTCGGCCGCCAAGGCGCTGCCGGAGCTGGCCGCCGGCATCCTGGGCCGCCAGGCCGAGGTCAAGGCGCTGGCCGAGCGGTACCGCTTCGCGCAGCGCCTGGTGCTCACCTCTCGCGGCTACGGCTACCCGACGGCCCGTGAGGCCGCGCTCAAGCTGATGGAGACCACCTACATCCCGGCCTCCCCGTTCTCCGGGGCCGACCTGCTGCACGGCCCGCTGGCCATGGTGGACAACGTCTCGCCGGTCATCGCGATCGTGCCGGACGGCAAGGGCGGCGAGGCGCTGCAGCCCGTCCTGGACCGGCTGCGCGGCCGGGGCGCCGACCTGGTGGTCATCGGCCAGCAGGAGCAGGTGGACGCGGCCTCGGCCGGGTTCGCGCTGCCGGCCGGCGTGCCGGAGGAGGTCCAGCCGATCCTGGAGATCCTGCCGCTGCAGCAGCTGGCCTACGAGGTGACCATCGCGCGCGGCCAGGACCCGGACGCTCCCCGGGCTCTCGCCAAGGTGACCGAGACCCACTGACAGGAACCACAACGGGGCGCGAGGAACGGCGCGACCAGCCGGGCACCCAGGTGCATGGCTGGCAGCGCAGTTCCCCGCGCCCCTTGGTGTTGCAACTGGCCGCACGGCGGAGAAGCATCCGGAAAACACTACGGGCCACGGCGCCGACACAGGACCCTCAACCTGTGCGGCACCGCAGCCCGGAGCTGTCGTCGGGCGCCGTGGTGGCCGGGAGCTGTGCGGGGCTCCGGGTCTTCGGGCGACCGACCGAGGAGCGGCCTCGCGCGGTCAGGGCAGTTGCGCGGGGGGCCTCTCCTTGGTGCACTTTCATTGTGGACTAGACCAATCTGGTTGTCCAGACGCTCCCGCGAATTGGTCTGGACAACTCCGTGGACGTACCTCCTGGGCGCCGTCGGCGGCCCCGGGGGCTACGCTCGCCCTGTGCCCTCGCTGAACGATCTCGTCCGCCGCCACACCACCCTGACCGGTGCCGATGTGGAGTGGCTCCACATGCTGGTCTCGGAGTGGCAGCTGCTCTCCGACCTCTCCTTCGCCGACCTGGTGCTGTGGATCCCGACCTGGGACGGCATCCGCTACGTCTCGGTGGCCCAGATGCGGCCGAACACCGGCCCGACCTCCTACCAGGACGACATGGTCGGCCACCTGGTGCCGCGCGGTCGCCGGCCGCTCCTCGACGCCGCCTTCGACGAGGGCCGGATCGTCCGCGAGGGGGATCCGGAGTGGCGCGAGGAGGTGCCGGTGCGGGTGGAGTCCATCCCCGTCCGGCGCGAGGGCCGGGTGCTCGGGGTGATCGCCCGCAACACCAACCTGCTGACGGTGCGCACGCCCAGCCGGCTGGAGCTCACGTATCTGCAGAGCGCCTCCGACCTGGCCCAGATGATCGCGGCCGGCACCTTCCCCTACCCGGGCGTCGAGCAGGCCGACATGGACGCCGCCCCCCGGGTCGGCGACGGCCTGATCCGCCTGGATGCCGACGGCATCGTCACCTACGCCAGCCCCAACGCGCTCTCCGCCTACCACCGGCTCGGCCTCACCACGGACCTGGTGGGCAGTCATCTCGGCCGGACCACCGCGGAGTTGGCACCCCCGTCGCGCGGGCCGGTGCACGAAGCGCTGGTCAAGCTGGCCAGCGGCTGGGCGCCCCGGCAGACCGAGGTGGAGGCCCAGGGCGGGGTGGTGACCCTGCGGGCCATCCCGCTCAAGCCCAAGGGCACGCTGACCGGTTCGCTGGTGCTCGCCCGGGACGTCACCGAGCTGCGCCGGCGCGACCGCGAGCTGATGACCAAGGACGCCACCATCCGGGAGATCCACCATCGGGTGAAGAACAACCTGCAGACGGTGGCCGCGCTGCTGCGCCTGCAGTCCCGCCGGATGGACTCCGACGCCGGGCGGGCCGCGTTGGACGAAGCCGTGCGCCGGGTCGGCTCGATCGCCATCGTGCACGAGACGCTCTCGCAGACCCTGGACGAGCGGGTCGCCTTCGACGAGATCGCCGACCGGGTGCTGGCGATGGTGATGGAGCTGTCCCAGGACGGCCGGGTGGCCACCAAGCGCTCCGGCAGTTTCGGCATCCTGGCCGCCGAGGTGGCCACCCCGCTGGCGATGGTGCTGACCGAGCTGCTGCAGAACGCGCTGGAGCACGCCTTCGGCCCGAAGGCCGGCGGCCACCTGGAGGTCAGCGCGCTCCGCGGCCGGGCCCCGGCGAGCGGGAAGGGCTGGTCGGACAGCTGGAACGGCGGCGCCAAGCCGGAGGAGTACCTGCTGATCACCGTGCAGGACGACGGCCGGGGGATGCCGGAGGGCTTCGACCCGCAGCAGGCGGGCAACCTCGGGCTGCAGATCGTCCGCACGCTGGCCACCAACGAGCTCGGCGGCACCTTCGACATGGTGGCCGCGCCCGGCGGTGGCACCAAGGTCGTGCTGGAGATCCCGGTGCGGTAGCGCACCAAAGGGTGACTCCCCTGCGCCGCAGGGGAGTTGAGGCAGTGTCGGAGAGCGAAACGAGGCCCTGCCGACCGGGGGGGTGGGTCGGCAGGGCCTCTCAACCCGTTCCGGCCGTCGGGGGGAGTCGGCCGGAACGGGGGCTCGTGGTGGTGCTGTGACGCCCGGTGCGTTGCACACGGTGAGCGCCCTAGGACCACAATATTGCTCTAAGTGAACAGTATCAAGTGCCAGGGCCGCTCGGCGTCGCACGATCTCACCCGGGGGAGAACCGGGGCGTGATCCGCGCTGCGGAAGGCTTCGGCCGAAGGAGCGGCGAAGCCCTTGATCATGGGTTGATCGGCGGTACTACGGTACGGCGGTGTGTCAGGCAGTGCGGGCGCGGTTGCGGGCGGCACGGCGCTTCATCGCGCGACGCTCGTCCTCGCTCATCCCGCCCCAGACGCCGGCGTCCTGGCCGGTCTCCAGCGCCCACTGCAGGCACTGCTCCATGACGGGGCAGCGGCGGCACACGGCCTTGGCTTCCTCGATCTGCAGCAGAGCAGGGCCGGTGTTCCCGATGGGGAAGAACAGCTCCGGGTCCTCTTCGCGGCAGACAGCGCGGTGGCGCCAGTCCATGTTCGTCCAACTCCTCCGGTCGGTTGGGCTGTGGCCCCGGCCGACACAATCGATGGTGGCTTGTGAATGTGAACGCTTTCACGAATCCCGCAACAGCAAAAGGGACCAAAGGCCTGATCAGGCCGGGGTGGTCTGTGCTGGGGTGGGGTTCGGGCTATCAAGGGACTCCGTGCTGCGACGTGTCCCGATCGCCATGTAGAGGTTCGCAAACCTCGGGCTCGGATACAACCCCCTTCGGTGAGGAATTTTTGATTCTTCGGTGTCGCATAGCTCACAGCCGGTACTTCTTAGGAGTGAAGGGGGCTTGTGCGTTCGAGAAGAAGGGTCGGGCCCCCTTCTGGTCACACAATCACACGCAGTGCCCGCCGAACGCCTGTGAAACTGACGCGACTCCTGTCTCCAAGGTGGTCCCCATCGACCTGGAATGGGGCCGGTTCCTCTGAAACCAAGGTGAAGTGCCGGACGTCGTGGTAGGAAACGACGTGCTTCCCGCTTGGGCCGACCGGCCCCTTGTCGTCATCCGCAGGCGTGTGCGAGCGCAGAATCTGACGGACCGTTCGAGCCGTGCCGAACGCGGTCATTCGAGTGATGCCGAAGATGTCGAGGTCCTTCTCGAAGGAGGCCTCGGGCGAGGGCAGCACCGGCCGGTTGCCGAGATACGTCCACGGAGAGGTGTTGGAAACTATGGTCATCACCAGACCCGGCACGGCCTCCTGGCCGTTCAGCTCCAGGGTGATGGGCCCCGACCGGCGGTGTTCACGCTCCGTGACGTAGTGCCGGAGCGCCTGGTTGACGTAGAGGGCGTGAGTTGACTTCCGCCCGGCCTTGCGCTGCTCCTCCACCCGGCCGACCACGCCGGCGTCGAAGCCCAGGCCCGCGGTGAAGGTGAACCAGCGGTCCGGCTCGCCCTCGCTCATCGCCTTGCCCAGGCTGATCGCCCGCTCGCGGCGGTGCTCCAGTGCGTCGAGCAGCGCTCCGGTGGCCTCCACCGGGTCGTTGGGCAGGCCCAGCGCGCGGGCGAAGACGTTGGTGCTGCCGCCGGGGACGACCGCCAGGCGCGGCAGCCGGTCGGCCGGGCCGTGCGTCAGGAGGCCGTTGACGACCTCGTTGACCGTCCCGTCGCCGCCCAGGGCCACCACGAGGTCCACCGTGCCGTCCTCGGCCGCCGCGCGGGCCAGATCGCGGGCGTGGCCCCGGTACTCGGTGTGCGCGACCTCCAGCTTCAGGTCGCTGCGGAGAGCGTGGGTGAGGACGTCGCGGGTCCGTCCGCTGGTGGTGGTCGCCTTCGGGTTCACGACCAGGAGAGCGCGCATGGCGATCAGCCTACGGGGCGGCACGCCGGGATCGGACGTGCCCGCCCCGTCCGATCCCCTGGGGGCGGCGGCGTACCCTGCTGGGGTGACCACGGAGACCAGCACCCCTGCCAAGCCCACCGCCCTGATCGCCGGTGCCGCGATCACCCTGCTCGAGGGCACGGCCCTCGCCGGGTGGGGCCTCTACGACGTGGTCAGCGGCCTGACCGGCCCCTCGGCCGACCTCGGCCGCAGCGAGTTCGGCGGGGTGATCCTGCTGGTGATGGGCCTGCTGCCGCTGCTCGCCGGGCGGGCGCTGCTGCAGGCGCGGCGCTGGGGCCGGAGCCCGGCCGTGCTGACCAACTCGATCTGCCTGCCGGTCGCCTACTACATGTGGCAGGGCCTGCCGGCCGGCGCGGTGGTGGTCGGGGTGCTGGGGCTCGCGGGGATCGTCACGCTGCTCAACCCGAAGGTCACCGAGGTCCTCTACAGCTGACCGGCGGTACGCGTGAGGCCCTGTACGGCACCGCCGTACAGGGCCTCACGCGTTCTACTCCTCGACGAGAAGCTTCTCGCGGAGCTGGGCGAGGGTGCGGGCCAGCAGGCGCGAGACGTGCATCTGGGAGATGCCGACCTCGGTTGCGATCTGCGACTGGGTCATGTTCCGGAAGAACCGGAGCACGAGGATCTTCTGCTCCCGGGGCGGGAGTTGGGCCAGCAGGGGCTTGAGCGACTCCCGGTACTCGACCCCCTCCAGAGCCTCGTCGGTGGCGCCCAGGGTGTCGGCCACGGCGGGCGACTCGTCGTCGCTGTCCGGGACGTCCAGCGAGAGCGTGGAGTAGGCGTTGGCCGACTCCAGGCCCTCCAGCACGTCCTCCTCGGAGATGCCGAGGTGCTCGGCCAGCTCGTGCACCGTGGGGGAGCGGCCGTGCCGCTGGGAGAGCTCGCTGGTCGCCGTGGTGAGCGAGAGCCGGAGCTCCTGCAGGCGGCGCGGCACGCGGACCGCCCAGCCCTTGTCCCGGAAGTGGCGCTTGATCTCGCCGACGATGGTCGGCGTCGCGTAGGTGGAGAACTCGACCCCGCGCTCGTGGTCGAAGCGGTCCACCGACTTGATCAGCCCGATGGTGGCGACCTGGGTCAGGTCGTCCAGCGGCTCGCCGCGGTTGCGGAAGCGGCGGGCCAGGTGCTCGACCAGCGGGATGTGCATCCGGACCAGCTGGTTGCGCAGCTCGACCCGCTCGGGCGACCCCTCGGGCAGCGCGGCGAGCCGGACGAAGAGCGCCCGCGCGGCCTCGCGGTCCGGTGCGCCGGAGCGGTGCGTCTGGGCGGGCAGCGCGCGCGCCGGCTCCGGCGGGTCGGCTTCGGCGATGGCGTCGGGCTGGGGCTCCGATGCCGGATCGGTCGGCTGGGTCATCCGATGGCTGTCCTTCGGGTGCACGTCGTCTGCGGTGGTTCGGGCGTCGGGCGCCGCGGCGCTCGGTACTGCCACGGCGCGCGCCTGCGGGGGCACGGCCGGCCCGGCGGTCGCCGCCGGGTGTCCGGCGGCACCTGTGCGGTTCAGCTCACTCACGGCGATCACCCGTTCCGTTCCGGGAGCACTTCACTGGTGGGGTACCGCTGGGCGGTACGGGGGAGCCGTACGGCCGGCGCTGGGCGCCGGGCGTACGGCTTCACGGGTGGGGCGCTCAGAGGCCGACGGGTGTGCCGCCGCGCTTCTTGAGGAGACTGATGCTCACCGTGTTGTCCGCGCCGACCGAGGACTCCACCTCGCCGGCCAGCGCGGAGAGCACCGTCCAGGCGAAGGTGTCCCGCTCGGGGGCCCGCCCGTCGGTGGTCGGGGCCGAGACGGTCACCCGGAGCGAGTCACCGACCAACCGGAACTCGCAGGAGAGGACCGAGCCCGGCACCGCCTGCTGGAGCAGGATGGCGCAGGCCTCGTCCACCGCGATCCGGAGATCCTCGATCTCGTCCAGGGTGAAGTCCAGCCGGGCCGCGAGGCCGGCCGTTGCCGTCCGCAGCACCGAGAGGTAGGCCCCCGCCGCGGGCAGCCGGACCTCCACGAAGTCCTGCACTCCGGGCTCGCCGTCGATCTGGGACACCCTCACCTCCTGGGTGACGCGCGGTGCTTGTGGCGGCAGCGCTTGGTGCGACGCCGCCGCGGCACTTCCTGTTGCATTGCTCAACTGCTTCGCCCCAACTGTCCAGAGGGGTGGTGCGGTACGTTCCGGTCATACCCAACCGGGGGAGGCCGGAAAGCCGCGCATCCGCCCGAGACGTTACCGCGATCGGGTACAGGATGTCGCGATCTCGGACGGTCGTCATGTGAACGAGCGACGACCCGCCGGGGTGCCGGTCAGGAGCCGAGAGCTGTGAGCGCCTCGTCGGTGAGCCGGTAGACCGTCCAGCCGTCCATCGGGATCGCGCCGAGCGACTTGTAGAAGCCGATGGAGGGGGCGTTCCAGTCGAGCACGGACCACTCCATCCGGGAGTAGCCGCGCTCGACGCAGATCCTGGCCAGCTCGGTGAGCAGCGCCTTGCCGTGGCCGCCGCCGCGGGCCTCGGGGCGGACGTAGAGGTCCTCCAGGTAGACGCCGTGGGTGCCGCGCCAGGTGGAGAAGTTGCGGAACCACAGCGCGAAGCCGACCGTCTCGCCGGTGGTGTCGTCCGCCGCGACCAGACCGAAGACGGCCGGGTGCTCGCCGAACAGCGCGTCCTGCAGCTGTTCCACGGTGGCGACGGCCGCCTCGGGCTCCTTCTCGTACTCCGCGAGCTCGCGGATCATGGTGTGGATGGCGGGGACATCGGTGACGGTGGCGTTGCGGATCATAGGGCCGAGGGTACTCGGGCCCGTTCGGATCGGGCCCCGCCGTTCGGATCAGGCCTCGTCCCAGGCCTGGATGCCGGTGAGATCGGTGATCTTGCCGTCCTTGATGTTGCCCATCGCGTTGCAGAGCACCTTCGTGCCGTCCGGGTACTCGCAGGACTCCATCCACGCGATGTGGCCGTCCCCGACGATCACGCTCTCCAGCTTGTGGGTCATGTCCCGGCTGTAGACGTCGGAGAGCACGGCGTCGATCTCGGTCCGGCCGTGCGCGACCATCGGGTGGCTGGGCTGGCTGCGGTGGTCGACCATCCGCATCTCGGCGTCGTCCGCGTACAGGGACAGCAGGGTGGAGGCCTTGCGCCCCTCGATGCCCATCCGCAGGGCCTCGGTGTCGAAGGCGGTCGTGGCCATGGTGGTCTCCTTCGCTCGTTGCCACGAGCCGGACCATGGCGGTTCGACCCGCACATTTCGAGCGTACGCCCGCCTGTGGGCCGGGGCATGCCCCGGACGCACGACCGCCCCCGGCCCGCGCGGTGGCGGGAGCGGGGGCGGCTGTGTCAGGTCTGAACCGGGTTCAGGCCTTCTTGGTCTCCCAGAAGATCGCGTCGATCTGGGCGATCAGGTCGAGCAGGGCCTGGCCGGTGGCCGGGTCGTTCGAGCCCTTGGCGGCCGAGGCGGCCTTGCCGGCCTGGTTGAACAGGTCGTGCAGCTGCGGGTACTTCTCGAAGTGCGGGGCCTTGAAGTAGTCGGTGTGCAGCACCGAGAGGTGGTGCTTGACCAGCTCGGCGCGCTCCTCCTTGATGACGATGGCGCGGGTGCGGAACGCCGCGTCCTCGTTGGCCTGGTACTTCTCCTGAGTGGCCTTCACCGACTCGGCCTCGATCCGGGCCTGGGCCGGGTCGTAGACGCCGCAGGGCAGGTCGCAGTGGGCGTGCGCGGTGGCTCGCGGAGCAAACAGACGAGAGAACATGGGAGTCCTTCCTTAGATCGTCTTCCCGCGCCTGAGATTACCCTTACGACCGCCGGGATTCGCTCAGCGGGGGTCGGACGGTCCGTCAATCGGGGTGATGAAGTTGTCAGCAGGGCGTGGCGGATTGCTGCCGTTCGGTGTGGTCGACGTGGCGGGGCCCTCGATGGTGCCCACGCTGTCCGACGGTGACCTGGTGCTGGTCCGCTACGGCGCGAGGATCCGGCCGGGGGCGGTGGTGCTCGCTCGCCACCCGCTCCGGCAGGACCTGCTGATCGTCAAGCGGGCGGCGGAGCGGCGCGGGCGGGGGTGGTGGCTGCTCTCCGACAACGAGTTCGTGGAGAGCGACAGCCGGGAGTACGGGGCCGTGCCCGAGGAGCTGGTGCTGGGGCGCGTGCTGCTGCGGCTTCGGCCGCGGCTGCGGTGGCTCTACCGCCTGCCCGGCGAGCACCGCAACCCGTCGAGCCGCTGATCACCACCCCGCCGCGCGGCGGGTACTCCGCATCCGTACCAGCTGGCATTCTTCCTCCATCGCATGCGAAGCATCACTCTCGGTGACAATTCTTCAAGTGGGGGAGTCATGAAAATGCGTTCGGGTGCCGTCGGTCGCCGACTGGCACAGGGTCTTCTCGCGGCGGCGCTGGCGAGCCCGCTGCTGGTGCTGGCCCCGGCCACCACCGCCTCGGCCGACCCCGGTTTCTGCGGAGTCCGAGTCGACGGTCCGGAGCCGGTCAGTCACGGGGACGCCCCGTACTTCGCCTACCTGGTACGGAACAAGTGCTCAAGCGCGCACAGGTTCCAGGTCTACTTCCCGCAGCTCGGGCGTTCGACCTTCTGCGAGAGCGTCGACCCGTACGGGACGTACACCTACATCTATGCGTACGACACCAACTCGTGGGAGATCCGCTCATGCTGACCAGGAGCCGCAAGGCTGTCTCCGCCGCGTTGACTACCGCAGCAGTCGGCCTCGCCCTGGCCGTGGCCGGTCCGGCGGACCTCGCTTCGGCCGACCCGGGGTTCTGCGGAGCCCGGGCCGGGGTGAACGCCGGGGCGGGCGCCGGGGACATGATCTACACGGTGCGCAACCGCTGCGGCAGCGGCCACAACTTCAAGGTGTTCCTGCCGCAGTCGGGGCGGACCAGCTCCTGCATGGGGGCTCCGCCCTACGGGTACGCGTACATCCTCATGCAGTGGGCCGACGAGAACTGGCAGGTGCAGGCCTGCTCCTAGCCCGGCTGTGAGGCCGACGCCGCCGCCTCCTGGCGCTTGCGGGCGCGGTAGGCGGCGACGTTGGCCCGGGTGGCGCAGCGGTCGCTGCAGTAGCGGCGGGACCGGTTGGTGGAGGTGTCCAGGTAGGCGTTGCGGCAGGGGGCGGCCTGGCAGATGCCCAGGCGGTCGGCGCCGAGTTCGGTGAGGTTTATCGCCAGGCCCATGCAGGCGACGGCGGTGAAGTTGGCCGCGGCGGTGGGGGCGTTGTCGGCCAGGTGCAGGTGCCAGCGGGGCCGCCCGGCCTCGTCCAGGTAGTCGTGGCCGGAGACCAGCGGGCTCACCGGGTACTCGACCAGCAGGCTGTTGAGCAGGTCGACCCCGCGCACCTCGTCGCCCTCGGCCGCCGCCTCGAACACCCCGCGCAGCCGGGCCCGGACGCCCCGCAGCCGGGGCAGATCGGCCTCGTCGGCCAGTGCGGCGGCCCGGCTGGGCTCGCCGAACAGGGCCCGGACGGCCTCGACGGAGGTGAGCACGTCGGTGCCGCGCTCGGGCTCCTCGGTGTTCACCAGCCGGACGGCGAAGTCGGCGTACGAGGCGAGCTCCACGGGGGTCCTTCCCAGGACGGTAACGGGCGATGTGCCTCCAGGGTATTACCAAAGCCCGGGTACGTGTCGGCGCCCGCCACCGGAGGGTGACGGGCGCCGGGGTACGACAGGGTTCAGAGCACCTTGGACAGGAAGGACCTGGTCCGCTCGTGCTGCGGATTGGCGAGCACCTCGCGCGGGGTGCCGGCCTCGACCACGACGCCGCCGTCCATGAAGACCAGCGCGTCGCCGACCTCGCGGGCGAAGCCCATCTCGTGGGTCACCACGACCATGGTCATGCCGTCCTGGGCCAGGCCGCGCATGACGTCGAGCACCTCGCCGACCAGCTCCGGGTCGAGCGCCGAGGTGGGCTCGTCGAAGAGCATCAGCTTGGGCTGCATGGCCAGCGCGCGGGCGATCGCCACGCGCTGCTGCTGGCCGCCGGAGAGCTGGGACGGGTAGTTGCCCGCCTTGTCGGCCAGGCCGACCCGCTCCAGCAGCGCCATGCCGCGCTCACGGGCGGAGGCCTTGGACTCGCCCTTGACCTGCACCGGGGCCTCGATGACGTTCTCCATGGCCGTCATGTGCGGGAAGAGGTTGAAGTGCTGGAAGACCATGCCGATGTCGCGGCGGCGCTGCGCCACCTCGCGGTCCTTCAGTTCGTACAGCTTCTCGCCGCGCTGGCGGTAGCCGACCAGGTCGCCGTCGACCGATAGCCGGCCGCCGTTGATCTTCTCCAGGTGGTTGATGCACCGCAGGAAGGTCGACTTGCCGGAGCCGGACGGGCCGACCAGGACGAAGACCTCGCCCTTGTTGACCTGCAGGTCGATGCCCTTGAGCACTTCGACCAGGCCGTAGGACTTCCGTACGCCCTCGGCCTTGACCATGGGGACGGCCGTGTCGGCGGGGGTCTTGTTCAGCTCAGTCACAGGTGACCGCCTCCGTCGTGCCCGGTGACGACATCGCCAACGGTGGCAGGTGCCGGTCGGCGCCCGGCGAACAGGCCGCGCAGCCGCTGCAGCGGGGTCGGCGGCAGCACGCGGTTGGCGCCGCGCGCGTAGTGGCGCTCGATGTAGTACTGGACGACCGTCAGGATCGAGGTCAGCAGCAGGTACCAGACGCTCGCCACCATGAGCAGCGGGATCTCCTGGAAGGTCCGGGTGGCGATGTTGCTGGTCGCCCGGAACAGCTCTTCCAGCGAGATCGTCGAGACCAGCGAGGTGGTCTTGAGCATCGAGATGGTCTCGTTGCCGGTCGGCGGGATGATCACCCGCATCGCCTGCGGAAGGATGATCCGCCGCATGGTGCGGGCCTGGCTCATGCCGAGCGCGTGGGCGGCCTCGGTCTGGCCGACCGGCACCGACTGGATGCCGCTGCGGACGATCTCCGCCATGTACGCGGCCTCGTTGAGCCCGAGGCCGAGCAGGGCGGCCGTGAACAGCGGGATCAGGTTGTTGGTCGACTCGCTCCAGAACATCGGGCCGAAGGGGACACCGAGGCCGAGCTTCGGCCACAGGGTGCCCAGGTAGAACCAGACGGCCAGCTGGACGAGCACGGGGGTGCCGCGGAAGACCCAGATGTAGAACCAGGCGGTGCTGGAGAGCACCGGGTTCGCGGACAGCCGCATGACGGCCAGCAGCGTGCCGCCGACCACGCCGATGACCATGGACAGCGCGGTCAGTTCGAGGGTGACGACCAGGCCGTGCGTGACGGTCGAGTCGAAGAAGTACTTGCGGAAGACGCCCCACTGGAACTGGGGATTGGTGACGAGCGCGTGGATGAGCATGGCCGCGAGCACGAGCACGACGGCGGCTCCGGCCCAGCGGCCGGGGTGGCGGACCGGGACGGCCTTGATGGCCTCAGGCCGTCCCGACGGCACCGCGCCCTGATCTTGAGAGTTCACTGTGTGGCCTCAGGGTCTGGTTTACGGAGAAGAGCAGGGCGGTCAGTTGCCGTTGATGACCGACTTGTCGATGGCGCCCGCCTGCACGCCCCACTTCTCCAGGATCGCCTTGTACGTGCCGTCCGTCATCAGGGCCTGGATGGCACCCTGGACGGCCTTGGTCAGGTCCGAGCCCTTGGGCAGCACGACGCCGTACGGGGCGGTGTCGGTGACCGAGCCGATCTTCTCCAGCTGCCCGTTGGTCTGCTGGATGGCGTAGTCGACGACCGGGGAGTCGGCCAGCATGACCTGGTCGCGGCCGGAGAACAGCGCCTGGGTGACGTCGGTCTGCAGCTCGAACTGGTCACCGTTGTTCGGGACGGTCGGCTTGCCGGCCTTGGTGCAGGCGGGGTTGATGGTGTTCTTGACGGCGTCGGCCTGGGTGGTGCCGGTCTGGACGGCGACCTTCTTGCCGCACAGGTCGGTGGCGTCGATCTTGTCCGGGTTGCCCTTCTTGACGGCCGTGCCGGTGCCGGCCGAGAAGTAGGTCACCATGTCGACCGTCGCCTCGCGCTCCTTGGTGGCCGTGAAGGAGCTCAGGCTCATGTTGTACTTCTTGCCGACGATGCCCTGGATGATCCCGTCGAACTTCGCGTTCTGGACGTCGGCGGACAGGCCGAGCTTCTTGGCGATCGCGCCCGCCAGGTCGACGTCCATGCCGACGATCGTGCCCTTGGCGTCCGTGAACTCGTTCGGCGCGTAGGACGCGTCGGTGGCGACGATCAGCTTGCCGGAGGACTTCACGTCGGCGGGCACCAGCGCGGCCAGGGCGGAGTCGGCGGTGACGTCCTTGATCGTGGCGCTGGCGCTCGGCGCGCCGGAGCTGCTGCTGGAGCTGGAGGAGCTGCCGCAGGCGGTGAGCAGCAGCGAACCCGTCGCGAGGACGGTCAGGGCGATCAGTCGCGGAGTACGGACGGTCATGGGGGAGATCTCCTCCTGGGAGCTCGGGCGAGCGCGCCGCGGGGGCGGCGCACCGGGGCCGGTGGGCCCGTACCGCGGTGTACGGGCCCTCGGGTGGTGCTGGTCGTGCCGTCGCCACCCTCCGCCGAGGTGGACGAGCGAACGCTGCCTCGACCGGCGCCCCCTGGCCAGGAGGCTGGGTGGCTGTCGCGATCCGAGATGGGGGGAATCCTGCCATCCTGTGCCGCGGAACGGGCCCATCTGCAGATCAAAATCGGATAACGAGGGGTCAGACTGTCCGCTATCCGGATCGATTCCTGGCTCCTGTCACCCTGCGAATAAGTATGCAGAGCAGGGTGGGTTACTGACGGGTAATCAGTCTCCGCCGTTCACCACGGCGTTCTGCGCCGCACCCGCCGTCAGGCCCCACTTGGTCAGGACGGTGTCGTAGGAGCCGTTGCGGATCACCTGGTCCACCGCCTTGGCCAGGGCGTCGCGCAGCTGCTGGTTGCCCTTGGCGACGCCGATGCCGTACGGCTCGGGCTGCTGCTGAGCACCCGCCACCTCGAACTTCGCGTCGTTCTTGGCCGCGTACACGGCCACCGGGAAGTCGTTCAGGTCGGCCACGGCCCGGCCGGCGGCGACCTCGGCCCGGGCCAGGTCGTCGCTGTCGCTGTAGTGCACCGTGAGCGGCTTGCCCGACCGCTCGCAGGCGGTCACCTGGTGGTTCACGATCTCGGCCTGGGTGGTGCCGCGCTGGAGTGCCACGGTGTGGCCGCAGAAGTCGTCCAGGGTCTTGATGCCCTTCGGATTCCCCTTGCCGACCAGGATCGAGGTGCCGGCTATGAAGTAGTCGACGAAATCCACCCCGGGATTGATCACCTTGCCGTTCTCGTCGGTGCCGTCGCGGCGCTGGCGGCTGTCGGTGAGCGCCGACATGACAGCGTCGAACTTCTTCTCCTGGAGACCGGGGATCAGTTTGTCGAACGGAGTGTCCACGATCTGTACCTTCACGCCGAGCACCTTGCCCAGCTCGAGCGCGAGATCCGGGTCGAGGCCGAGCGGCGTGCCGTTGGCGTCCTTGTAGTCGACCGGCGCGTACGTCAGGTCGGAAGCGATCTTCAGGACTCCCGCGGACTTCACCGGAGCCGGCAGCTGACTGCGCAGCGCGGCCGTCGGGTCCTTGCTGCCGGCGGTGCTGGAACAGCCGGTGACCAGCAGCGATCCGGCCGCGAGGGCGGCGCAGGCGCGGGCGGCAGGGCCGGTGGGCAGGGTGGTTCCGTGCATGCGGGGCTCCTCCGGGTGGGAGAGGGGGTCTCGGTCACCTGGTGGGCGCGGGTGTGCCAAAAGGCGCCGCGCAACCCCTGAGACGGGCGCACGGACAACCAAATCCGGTGACTGAGACACGGATCTAACCATCCCGCCCTGCCGGACCGGCTGGGGGGTGTGTCAGAATCACGTACCGGGTGACCCCCGAACCAGAACCCAGACCCGCCGAGTCGCGACAGACCCGGGGCGCGTAGGACCGGAAGCCGAGGACTCGGCTCCGGAGCCGAAGTGCCAGCTCCCCTCCGAGTCTGCGGTTCACTCCTGCGAGTGTGTGTCGGTTTCGTTCCCGCCACCCTGGCTCCGCCGGTACTTCCGAAACCGGCGGCGGTCAAGTGGCGATCAGGGGATGAACAGCACGTCAACAGGACATAAAGGGCATAGGTGCGATGCCCCGGTCCGACCTACGCTGACTCGATCGCACGACGCAGCACCCTAAAACCCTCATTCGAGGGCGCCGCCCGACGGCAGCGCCAAGCCCGCGTTTCCTGTCCCGCCCGTCGGCCCGCGCCCTCGCTGAATATGACGAAGAGGTCATTGTGGCAGCGGAGATCATCCACCCGAACACCGAGGACACCGTCGACCCGGTCGACGCCGTCTTCGCGCTCCACCGCGGCGGCAAGATGGAGACCGTCGCGACGGTGCCGGTGCGCGACGCGGACGACCTGTCCCTCGCCTACACCCCCGGCGTCGCCCGGGTCTGCACCGCGATCGCCGAGCAGCCCGAGCTGGTCAACGACTACACCTGGAAGTCCAACGTGGTCGCCGTCGTCACCGACGGCACCGCCGTGCTGGGCCTCGGCGACATCGGCCCCGAGGCCTCGCTGCCCGTCATGGAGGGCAAGGCGATCCTCTTCAAGCAGTTCGGCGGCGTGGACGCCGTGCCGATCGCGCTCGCCACGACCTCGGTGGACGAGATCGTCGAGACCGTGGTCCGGCTCGCCCCGTCCTTCGGCGGCGTGAACCTGGAGGACATCTCGGCCCCGCGCTGCTTCGAGATCGAGCGCCGCCTCCAGGACGCGCTGGACATCCCGATCTTCCACGACGACCAGCACGGCACCGCGATCGTCACCACGGCCGCACTGTGGAACGCCGCCAAGGTCACGAACCGCGAGATCGGCTCGCTGCGGGCCGTCATCTCCGGCGCGGGAGCCGCCGGCATCGCGATCGCCAAGATGCTGGTCGCGGCCGGCATCGGCGACGTGGCCCTGTGCGACCGCCGCGGTGTCATCGTCGAGGGCCGCGAGGACCTGACCGACGTCAAGGCCGAGATCGCCGCGCTCACCAACAGGGCCGGGATCAAGGGCAGCCTGAACGAGGCGCTGGCCGGGGCGGACGTCTTCATCGGCGTCTCCGGCGGCACCGTGCCGGAGGAGGCTGTGGCCACCATGGCCGAGGGCTGCTTCGTCTTCGCGATGGCCAACCCGAACCCGGAGATCCACCCCGAGGTCGCGCACCGCTACGCCTCGGTGGTCGCCACCGGCCGTTCGGACTTCCCGAACCAGATCAACAACGTGCTGGCCTTCCCCGGCATCTTCGCCGGCGCCCTGCAGGTCCGGGCCACCCGGATCACCGAGGGCATGAAGCTGGCCGCCGCCCAGGCGCTGGCCGCCGTGGTCGCGGACGAGCTGACCCCGCAGAAGGTCATCCCGTCCCCGTTCGACGAGCGTGTCGCCCCGGCCGTCACCAAGGCCGTCGCCGAGGCCGCCCGCCGCGAGGGCGTCGCCCGCCGGTAACCGCCGCCTTCCGGGGGCACGGAGTTGCGTACGTCACTCTGTGCCCCCGGGCGGTCGCGCTCGGCGGTATGGTCCCGGCATGTACGCCGCCTACGCCGCACGCATCGACGCCGACGATCCGCTGAGCGCCCTGGAACTGGGCGAGCTCCCCGAGCCGGAGGTCCGGCCGGGCTGGAGCGTGGTGACCGTCAAGGCCGCCACCCTCAACCACCACGACCTGTGGTCGCTGCGCGGGGTGGGGCTGCCCGCCGAGCGGCTGCCGATGATCCTGGGCTGCGACGCGGCCGGGGTCGACGAGCACGGCAACGAGGTGGTCATCCACTCCGTGATCGGCCAGAGCGGCCACGGGGTCGGACCGGACGAGCCGCGCTCGATCCTCACCGAGCGCTACCAGGGCACCTTCGCCGAGCGGGTGGCCGTACCGACCTGGAACCTGCTGCCCAAGCCCGCCGGGCTCTCCTTCGCCGAGGCCGCCTGCCTGCCCACGGCCTGGCTGACGGCGTACCGGATGCTGTTCACCAAGGCCGGCGTGAAGCCGGGCGACACCGTGCTGGTGCAGGGCGCCGGCGGCGGTGTGTCCACCGCGCTGGTGGTCCTGGCCAAGGCGGCCGGCCTGCGGGTCTGGGTCACCGGCCGGGACGAGGCCAAGCGGGCCCGGGCGCTCTCGCTCGGCGCGGACGCCGTGTTCGAGAGCGGCGCGCGGCTGCCCGAGCGGGTCGACGCCGTCATGGAGACGGTCGGCGCCGCCACCTGGAGCCACTCCGTCAAGGCGCTCAAGCCGGGCGGGGCCGTCGTCATCTCCGGCGCCACCTCCGGCCCGCACCCCAAGGCCGCCGAGCTGAACCGGATCTTCTTCCTCGAGCTGCGCGTCATGGGCTCCACCATGGGCACCAAGGAGGAGCTGGCCGGCCTGCTGGCCCTCTGCGAGGGCACCGGCATCCGCCCGGTCATCGACGCCGCCTACCCGCTCACCGAGGCCCGCGAGGCCTTCGCCCGCCTCGCCAAGGGCGACGTCTTCGGCAAGCTCGTCCTGACGCCCTGACCCTGGAAAGCACTGCGCCCCGCCCGGCGGACCGGACAGGGCGCAGTGCTGCTGCGGCGGTGCCTACTGCTGGTAGCCGAACAGGTCGACGACCATGTCCACCGGGCCCCAGCTGCCGTTGTACAGCGAGATCTTGTGGTCCTTGACCGGCACCACGACCTGGTTCGGGATGGTCTGGCCGGCCACCCAGTTCAGGTTCGAGGCGAGCGGGCGGTCCGTGCCGTGCGGGTACACGGTCAGGAAGCCCGGAGCGGTCGGCCGGGTGATCGTCACGTTCAGCGTGACGGCGTACGGCTCGGGCATCTCGCCGAGGTCGACCACCAGGGTGCCCCCGGCGGGGACGGGCGCGGCCTTGCGGGTCGGGGCGCCGCTGGCGCGGTACTCCTGGTCGATCCGGGTGTCCATCAGACGGTAGGGGCCGTCCGCGTGGTAGGTGTCGTAGCCGTCCGCGCTGTAGTAGCCGGCGACGTCGGCGAGGATGTCGACGGAGCCCGCGGGGCCGCCCGCGTAGAAGGACACCTTGCCGTCGACCACCGGCACGGTGACCAGGTTGGCGATGATCTGGCCGGGGCTCCAGTTGAGGTTGGAGGCCTTCGGACGGGCCTGGCCGTGCGGGAACACGGTGAGGAAGCCGCCGCTCTGCGGCTTCACGGCCGTGACGTTCAGCGTGACCGCGGTGACGCCCGTCGCCGGGATCCCCTTGACCCCCGCGACCTGCAGGTCGATGGTGTTGCCGCCCTGGGCGAGCTTGGTGCCGCCGCGGGTGTCCATGATCCGGGTCGGGCCGGCCGCGGTGAAGACGCTGCCCTTGTTGCTGTAGTAGCCGGCCAGGTCGGCGATCACGTGAGTGCTGCCGGCCGGGCCGCCCGCGTAGAAGGACACCTTGCCGTCGACCACCGGCACGGTGACCAGGTTGGCGATGGTGGTGTTGGCCGTCCAGTTGAGGTTGGACGCCGTGGGGAGCTGCCGGCCGTGCGGGTAGGCGGTCAGGAACCCGGGGGCGGTCGGCGCCGTCACGGTGACGTTCAGGGTCACCGCGGTGACGCCGGTGGCGGGGACGCCGGCGACGCCGGCCACCTGGAGGTCCAGGGTCTGGCCGGCCTTGACCGCACCGATGCCGTCCCGGGTGTCCAGCAGACGGGTCGGACCGGCCGGGGTGTAGACGCTGCCGAAGTTGTAGTTCTCCCAGGCGCCGCGGTCCCGGATGCCCGAGCCGGTGCCGGTGTTGGGGATCACCGGGTCGTCCGCGGCGGGCCGGCCGGTCATGTCGACCGGGAGCATGCCCGGGGCGTTCTCGTCCGCCGAGTCGAGGATCGGGCTGGTCGGCACCTTGGCGGGGCTCTGCCCGATCGACGGGTCGGCCACGAAGTCGTGCCCGCCCTGGCTGGTCGCGGTGGTGAAGTCGGCCTGGGTGTTGTACGCCTGGTCGGCCCAGTCGTAGGCCGGGCCGCCGCTGAGCGGGGCGATGACGTTGAAGTCGGCCTTCGTCCCGGTGGTGGCGCCCGACATCACCCGGATGCCGGTGTGGTTGGTGTCGGCACCGCACGGCTTGGGCGGGTAGCTCATCGTGTCGGTGTTGATCACGTTGTTCTCGAGCGTCGCACCGGTGGAGGCGCCCGTGAGGACCAGACCGTCGTGGCAGTTCGTGCTGACCGTGTTGTTGACCAGGATCGTCCCCGGCGCGTCGGTGACCAGCACGGCGCCGGTGTCGCTGCCGGTCACCACGGTGTCCGACGCGTGGTCGATCCCGATCCCGCCGGTACGGAACCGGCCCAGGGTCACCTTGCTGGAGCCGTTGGTCACCTTGACGCCGTCGGTCTGCGTCATGGAGTACGCCGAGCTGCGCATCAGCGTGATGTCCGAGGAGTTGTCGACCACGAACGCCTCCTGCTGCGGGGAGGCGCCCTGGAAGCCGTTGATCACCAGGTGCTGGGCGTTGCTGATGACCACGGAGTGGTCGACGGGGTGCTTCCAGTCGGTGTTGCCGATCTGGGCGTAGGTCGGGTCCCAGTTCCCCCACGGGCCGAGCGAGTCGCTGCCACCGATGAAGGTGATCGGGGCGGCTGCGGTGCCGGAGTGGGTGAGCGTGACCTGCTCGGGGTAGTTGCCGGCCGCGATGTGCACGGTCTGGCCGGCCACCACCACGTTCGCCGCCGCCTGGACGGTGCAGTAGGGAGCGGACTCGAGGCCGGTGCCCTGGTCGGTGCAGTGGGCGCCGGGGTTGCTGTTCACGTACAGGTCGGTCGTCGCGGCCCGGGCCCCCGCGACCGGGAGCAGCGCGGTGCCGAGCACCGCGGCGCTCGCCAGCGCGGCTATGCGGCTGTTGATGATGCCCCCCAAGGGCGAGAAGAAGGTGAGCGCGCCGGGGAGCGGTGTCCCGCACGGCAGCAGCTGGGATCCTCTCACGATCTCCTCACCCGCACCACGGCTTACCAGGAGGCACGTCCGTGCCCCCGGGGTGAACTCCCGGGGGCACGGACGGCGCCGGCGGGGCCTCAGCGAAGGCGCTCGGCGGCGGCGGTCAGGACGGCCTGGGCCTCGGCGAGCCGAGCCGCCGTCACGCCGGAGTCGCGGGCGGCGTCGCGGATGTGGTCGCGGAAGCGGTCGAGCAGTCGCTCCAGCTCACGGGCCGGGTCGGCGGTCGGGTCGACGGCGGCCCAGGGCGGGAGGTCGGTGGGGGTCTTGTCGAGGTCGACCCGCTCGACGCGGATCTCCTCGGCGGGGGCGTCGGGGGCGGCGGGGCCCCACTTGGCGGCGTCGGCCAGGCCGGAGAGGCTGCGGGTGAGCTCGGCCAGGCCCTCGGCGAGGCCGGTGGACCAGTCGCCCCGGGCCGCCGCCTCGCGGACCTGCTGCTCGACCCGCTGCTTGATCCGCAGCGCCTCCTGCTGGGCGGCAGAGCGCGCGGCCTTGGACTGCTCGCGCAGCCGCCGGGCCTCGGCCTCCGCCGCCTTGGCCTTCGCCTTGGCGGCCCGCTCCTGCTCCTTGGCGCGGCGGGCCTGCTCCTTGGCCTGCTCCTTGAACCGGTCGAACTCCTCCTTGGCCCGCTGCCAGGACTCCTTGTCCCCGAAGGCGCCGGACCACGGGTCACCCGGGCGGGAGGCCTTGGGGGCCTCCTTGGCGGCGCCCCACAGCTCCTCGCGCAGGCCCTTCGCACCCTCCCGGACGTCCTCCCGGATCGCCCCGGCCAGCTTGGAGACCGAGTCGTGGATCTCGGCCTCCAGCTCGGCCAGCTCGGCCTGCCGGGCCGCCAGCTCGACCCGGCCGGCCTCGGTCAGCCGGTAGACCTTGCGGCCGCCCTCGGAGCTGTGGCTGACCAGCCCCTCCTGCTCCAGCTTGGCGAGCCGGGGGTAGACGGTGCCCGCGGAGGGCGCGTAGGTGCCGGCGAAGCGCTCCTCCAGCAGGCGGATCACCTCGTAGCCGTGCCGGGGGGCCTCGTCCAGCAGCTTCAGCAGGTAGAGGCGCAGCCGGCCGTGGCCGAAGACGGGGGTCATCTCAGTTCTCCTCGGTGGCGGTGGCGGGGGCGGGCAACTCCTTGACGAAGCTCGGGCGCTCGTCCTCCGGCTCGGGGCGGCGCAGCACGGTGACCGGGCCGGAGACGGTGGTGACCTGGAGCTTGCCGCTGCCGGAGCCGAGCTCGCCGGCCAGGCGCTTGGCGCCCCAGGTGGAGTTGACGGTCAGCTCCTCGAAGGTGCTGGAGAGGTCGCCGCTGGTGGTGCCGAGCTCGACCTTGGTGTCGGCCAGCGAGGGGAGCCGGATGCCGACCGGCCCGCTGACGGTGCCGACGGTGATCTCGGCGACGGTGCGCACGTCCAGGTCGAGGGTGACGGAGCCGCTGACCGACTTGGCCTGCACGCGGTCGGCGGTGCCGGCCACCACGGTCAGGTTGCCCGAGACGGAGTTGACCCGCAGCTCGCCGGAGACGGACTGCGCGTCCACGTTGCCCGAGACGGTGTTGGCGTCGATCCGGCCGGAGAGGCCGACCAGGGTGGTCTCGCCGCTGGCGCCGATCACGCCGACCCGGCCGGAGACGCCGGAGACGGTGACGTCGGCCGAGGCGGAGCCGATCTTGACCTCGGTGCCGGCCGGGACGGTCAGCGAGACGTGGGCGGTGTTCTTCTTGCGCAGGGTGGCGAAGAGGGCCTTCACCGCGCCCACCGAGCCCAGGGTGTCGGAGAGCTTCTCCCAGCCGAGCTCCTTGTAGGCCACGGTCAGCACGCCCTGCTCCAGCGAGACGAGCAGCGGGTCACCCTCGAGCTCGGTGACCTCGAGCCGGGCCGGGCCCTCGGCCGCGACGACGTTGACCTCGCCGCCGAGCACGCGGACGTGCAGCGTGCCGACCGGCTCGTCGAGGGTGATCTTCTCAGGTCCGTTGACCGTCCACTGGGTCATGACTAACCGCCTCCCGTTGCGCGATTCACGATGTATCGCGTTGCTGTCCACTAACACGATATGTCGCGAGCGGGCGAAGTCAAGCCTCTTCCGCCGGAATCAGGGGCGGCCTCGGGGATGACCCCGAGACGGAACGCCGAAGGGCCCGGAGACAGGAGGCTTCTTGGGTTCTAGTGGTCGTCGCAACACCCCAGCTCAAGGGGTGCGATGGACTTCGAGATCCGTGAGGACCGGACACCGCAGGGTCCTCGGAAGCT